>CAWFSD010000052.1:0-27320 GCA_963818245.1 uncultured Planctomycetota bacterium | reverse complement strand
GCCGCCCTCGCGCACCGGCAGGATCAGGTCCTCCGGCGCCGGCGGCAGCGCCACCGCGTTCAGCATGAACTGGTGCAGCGTCCCGTAGGCCGCGGCGTCGCCGATCAGGATGCCGCCGAGCAGGGTCTTGCGGTCCGCGGACAGCACCAGCTTCTTGTAGACCTGGGCGCGCGAGTCGGTGTACGCCACCACGTGGCTGCCCGGCGCGGCGCCGAAGGCGTCGCCGAAGCTGCCGACGTCGACGCCCATCAGCTTGAGCTTGGTCGACATGTCGAAGCCGGTGAAGGCCAGGGCGCGCTCCGCGGGCGTGCCGGCGATGGCGTCCAGCGCGACCTTGGCCATGTGGTAGCCGGGCGCGACCAGGCCGTAGATGCGGTTGCGGTGCAGCGCGACCTCGCCGATCGCGTAGATGGCGGGGTCGCTGGTGCGGCACTGGTCGTCGATGACCACGCCGCCGCGCTCGCCCATCGCCAGGCCGGCGGTGCGCGCCAGCTCGTCGCGCGGGCGGATGCCGGCCGAGAACACGATCATGTCGGTGGGCAGCTCGGCGCGGTCGGCGAAGCGCAGGCGCTCGACCCGCCCCTCGGCGCCCTTGGTGATCTCGACGGTGTCCTTGGCGAGCAGCACCTTGACGCCCAGCGCCTCGATGCGGTCGCGCAGCACGGCGCCGCCGCCGTCGTCGATCTGCACGTTCATCAGGCGCGACGCCGACTGCACCACGCTGGTCTCCAGCCCCATGTGGCGCAGCGCGCTGGCGCACTCCAGCCCGAGCAGCCCGCCGCCGACCACGACGCCGGTGCGGCAGCCCTTGGCCCAGGCCTGCATCGCCTCCAGGTCCTCGATGGTGCGGTAGACGAAGCAGCCCTTGGCGTCGTTGCCCTTGATGGGCGGCACGAAGGGGTACGAGCCGGTGGCCAGCACCAGCTGGTCGTAGGGGATGTGGACGCCCTTGGCCGAGGTCACGGTGCGGGCGCTGCGGTCGATGGCCACCGCCTTGTCGCCCAGGTGCACGGTGATGCCGTTCGCCTGGTAGTAGTCGGGCCGGCTCAGCAGCGACAGGTCGGCCGCGCTCTTGCCGTTGAAGAAGCTCGACAGGTAGACCCGGTCATAGGCGTGGCGCGGCTCCTCGCAGAAGGTCACCACGTTCCACGTCCCGGTCAGCCCGGCCTCGACCAGGTTTTCCAGGAACTTGTGCCCGACCATGCCGTTGCCGATGACGACGAGGTTCTTGGAGCTGATCATGGGCCACCCGCGGTAGGAGATGCACTCCGCATGGCAAGCCGCGTGCCGGGCGGATCCGTTGCCCGGCGCAGCACTGGGGCCGTGATCCCCGGCCTGGACGAGGTCGCTATCGAGCAACTGCTCCAAAAATGATCGCTATGGAACGCGCAGCGTGCCGGGACCTCGCGACGTCCATCAGCGCAGCCATCGGCAGACATCGGTCCCTGTGATCCATCAAAAATGATCAGATCACGACCAGAAAGTGAGTCGATAATGCGTCGGAACCACGCCACATGGAGTCCGTGCTTACGCGTGCAGCAAATCTGCGACTCTCGGCAGCTCTGGCCCGGTGAACGCCTCCGCGTAGGGCGCCCCGGCCACGTACCCCCACGTCCGGCCCCGGTGTTCGATCCAGGCCAGGAAGGCCGGATCGGCGATGCGTCGTGGCGGGCTCGGCGGAGCCCGGGCGATGGAGCTGGCTGCCATAGCAGCGCACCGCCGCGAGCTTCGCCACCCAGTCCGCCTCGCTGGCCGGCACCAGCAGGTGCGGGGTCGCCGGCAGCTCCGCCTCGTAGTGCCACAGGCGCGCCCCGCCCCACGCCGGGGCCGCGCTCGGGCTGGGCAGCTTGTGCAGCGCCGCCGCCTTCACCGCGCCGCGCACCAGCTGGGCGAGCGCCAGGTGGTCGGGATGCCGCGCATGGCCGGAGATCGCCAGCACGGTCTGCGGCCGGTGCCGTCTCAGGGCATCGACCACCAGCGCCCGCGCCGCCGGATCCTCTCCCGGGATCGCGCCATCGGCCAGGCCGAGGTTCTCGCGCTCCGCCAGCCCCAGGATCGCCGCCGCCGCCGCCGCTTCGCGCGCCCGCGTCTCGACCGTGCCACGGCTGCCGAGTTCGCCGCGCGTCGCGTCGACCACGATCACCCGCGCGCCGCGCCGCGCGTGCGCGGCGATGGTCGCGCCGCAGTGGATCTCGGCGTCGTCGGGATGCGGAGCGAAGACCAGGAGGTCGCAGGGCATGGGGTCCGCCGGGGGCAGGTGCGAGGGCGCGGGACTGGGACGGAAGCACGGAGCACCAAGAAGCGAGCAGCCGGAAGCGCGGAGCGAGCAGCGAGCAGCGAGCAGCGAGCAGCGAGCAGCGAGCAGCGAGAAAAACGCTGTTTTCCCTCGACGCAAGCCGAAGACACCACGGTGCCGTGCGACGGCGGCGCTTTCCCCAGGGACCGCGACCCGCTCGGCCTCCGGACGATGCCAGCCCAACCAGTCACGTCCGTTCCCATCCCCCCGCCCCGACCAGTCCCCCGCACGTCCGGTGCCGCCTACTCGCCGGACGGTCCCGGTGGGCCAGGCCGCCCAGCCGCCGCGGCCCCGCGCGGGGGCCGCCGCCGCCCAGGCACGGTCACTCCACCGCGATCACCACCTTGCCGAAGTGCCCGGCGCCCTCCAGGTGCCGGTAGGCGGCCGCGCGCCTCCGCGAACGGGAAGATCCGGTCGATCACCGGCTTCAGCCCGTGCGCCGCGATGCGCGCGGTTCATGTCCGCGAACATCGCGCGGCTGCCGACGTAGATGCCCTGCAGGGTCAGGCTGCGGCCCAGCACCGGGCGCGGGTCGATCTCGCCGCCGGTCAGCACGCCGATCAGGCTGACGCGGCCGCCCAGGCGCGCGGCGCGCAGCGAGCGCGGCAGGGTGCCGGCGCCGCCGACCTCGACCACGTGGTCGACGCCCTCGCCGCCGGTCAGGCCGAGCACCGCGTCGTCCCACGCCGGCGTCGTGCGGTAGTTGACGGTGCCGTCCGCGCCCAGCGCGCGCGCCCGCTCCAGCTTGGCGTCGGAACCGGAGGTGGCGATGACGCGCGCGCCGTGCAGGCGGGCGAACTGCAGGGCGAACAGCGACACGCCGCCGGTGCCGAGCACCAGCACGGTGTCCCCGGCGCGCAGGCGCCCCGCCGTCACCAGCGCGTGCCAGGCGGTGACCGCGGCGCACGGCAGGGTCGCGGCCTCGGCCCAGGTCAGGTGCGCGGGCACTTCGATCACGCCCCGCTCGTCCAGCACCACCTCCTCGGCGAGCATCCCGTCGAGGCCGCCGCCCAGGTCGCTGCGCATGTGCGCGCGCGTCGGCGCGCCATCCTGCCAGCCTTGGAAGAAGGTCCCGGCCACGCGCGTCCCCACGCGCACCTGGGTCACGCCGTCACCGACCTCGACGACCTCGCCCGCGCCATCGCTGCACGGCACCAGCCCGACGCGCGGGTTGCGGGTGTAGACGCCGCGCGCGACCAGCAGGTCGCGGTAGTTGAGCGCCACCGCGCGCACGCGCACGCGCACCTGCCCGTGCGCCAGCGCCGGGCGCGGCGCGTCCTCCAGGACCAGGCCATCGAGAGCGGTGGAGAAGCGGGAGAGGCGGTAGGTCTTCATGGGTGGCCCTCCGCACGATCCCAGCAGCGATCGGGCTCGGAGTCAACCAGCGCTCAGCGTCGCGCACGGTTCGATCGGAGAGCGCCCAGTGGGCCGCAGTCCCAGGTGGAGGCGCTCCGCTGAACGGGTCGTGGCCGGACCACGGAGGCCGTCCCCCGGGACCGCGGCCCCCTGGCCGCTGCCAGCCTGTCAGTGCCCATCCGATGACAGGAACGGCGCGGTCAGCGGAGTTCACGTCGAGGTGCGCCTCAAGGGGCGTCGACCACGCATCGAGCGCCTACTCCGGCACCACCCTCACTATCGGCTCCAGGTAATCCCGCTTCTTCATGTCCTGCAGATCCGCCTCCATCAGCTGCTCCATGCTCCACTGATCCTCCACCCTGGTCTGCCGGCGGTAGATGTGGTCCGCGACGTTCCAGAGCAGGAAGAGCTTGGCCGGCTTGGCCTGCTCGGCGCCCAGCCCGACCAGCCGCGCGGTGGTGGCGCGCAGGTCGCCGACGCCGTCCAGGCCGCTGGTGACCGCGGCCACGCGCAGTTCCTGGAAGCCGAGCGCCTCCCAGGTGACGCCGCCGGTGACGGCGAACAGGGTCGCCCAATAGAAGGTCTGGGTGGCCTCCATCAGGTAGGAGTCGTCGTGGCTGCCATCCAGCACCCCGCACAGTTCCTCCATCTCCTCGCCCCAGCGCGCCAGCAGCTTGGCGCGGTCCTGCTTGACCAGCATGTCGATGGTGCCGGACTTCTTCCCCATCGCCTGCAGGAACTGCTGCAGCTCGGCCGCGTCCTGGGCCAGGCGGTGGTAGATGCGGTAGATGCGGCGGGGCGTGGCCATGGGGCGGGGATCCTCGGGAGGATCGTGGGGGCGCAAGAGCCCTTGCGAGGGCTCGGGTTACGACGTCGTGGGTCGCGAGCTCCGGCTCCAGGGCCACCAGGCGCCGCAGCCGGACTGGGGATGCGATTCTGGGGCCTGATAGGAGCCGCAAATCCCCCTTGCGCCTTCCATCGCTCTATCATGATGGAGCGATACAAGGACACTCCCATGTCGAAGCCCGCCGCAAAGACCGCCAAGAACGACTACCTGGTCGCCGACCTCGGCCTCGCCGACTGGGGCCGCAAGGAGATCCGCATCGCCGAGCACGAGATGCCCGGCCTGATGGCGATCCGCCAGAAGTTCGCCAAGACGCAGCCGCTCGAAGGGCGCGCGCATCGCGGGCTCGCTGCACATGACCATCCAGACCGCGGTGCTGATCGAGACCCTGCAGGCGCTCGGCGCGCAGGTGCGCTGGGTCAGCTGCAACATCTACTCGACCCAGGACCACGCCGCCGCGGCCATCGCCAAGGCCGGCACGCCGGTGTTCGCCAAGAAGGGCGAGACGCTGCAAGAGTACTGGGACTACACCCACCGCCTCTTCGACTGTCGGCGGCGGCAGGGCCCCAACCTGATCCTCGACGACGGCGGCGACGCCACCCTGCTCGTCCACCTCGGCAGCGACGCCGAGAAGGACGCGTCCATCGCTCGAGCGCAAGCCCGGCAGCGAGGAGGAGGCCATCCTGCTCGCCTCGATCAAGCGCACCCTGGCCAAGGACCAGACCTTCTACTCGCGCCTCGCCAAGGGCATCGTCGGCGTCAGCGAGGAGACCACCACCGGCGTGCACCGCCTCTACGAGATGGTCAAGAAGGGCACGCTCAAGTTCCCCGCCATCAACGTCAACGACTGCGTGACCAAGTGCAAGTTCGACAACCTCTACGGCTGCCGCGAGTCGCTGATCGACGGCATCAAGCGCGCGACCGACGTCATGATCTCCGGCAAGAAGGCCGTGGTGTGCGGCTACGGCGACGTCGGCAAGGGCTGCGCCCAGGCCTTCCGCGGCCAGGGCGCCACGGTGTTCGTCACCGAGATCGACCCGATCTGCGCGCTGCAGGCGTGCATGGAGGGCTTCCAGGTCGTGACCATGGAGGACGCCGGCGAAGTTCGGCGACATCTTCGTCACCACCACCGGCAACGTCGACGTCATCACGCGCAAGCACATGGACGCGATGAAGCACAACGCCATCGTCTGCAACATCGGCCACTTCGACTCCGAGATCCAGGTCGCCGCGCTCGCCGACCTGAAGTGGGAGGAGATCAAGCCCCAGGTCGACCACGTCATCTGGCCGGCAGCCGGCAAGCGCGCCGAGAAGCGCCTCATCCTGCTCGCCAAGGGCCGCCTGGTGAACCTCGGCTGCGCCACCGGCCACCCGTCGTTCGTGATGTCGAACAGCTTCTGCAACCAGACCCTGGCGCAGATCGAGCTGTTCGCCAACCACGCCAAGCTCGAGAACAAGGTCTACCTGCTGCCCAAGCACCTCGACGAGGAGGTCGCCCGCCTGCACCTCGGCCAGCTCGGCGCCAAGCTGACCAAGCTGACGCCCGAAGCAGGCCGCGTACATCGGCGTGAAGCCGCAGGGGCCGTACAAGGCGGAGCTGTACCGCTACTGAGCCGGCGCTGCTGCTGCGTTCGCGACACCCCGGCGGGAAACCGCCGGGGTGTTTTTGTTGGTACGCTGCGAGTTATGAGGTGCGAGTTGCGAGGCGCGAGGCGCGAGGCGCGAGGCGCGAGGCGCGAAAAATGGTGGGGTGGCGTCGCGCAAGGGAAGAGCGTGGGAATGGAATGTACGAGCCCGCGGAGCGGGCGGTACATCGTAGCCCAGGGCGTCAGCCCTGGGAAATAGCATCGTTTTATGAAATTCGGAGCCCGCGGAGCGGGCGGCACAGGTTCACCCTGGTCCCTGCTCGAGGACGCGAGGGGCGATTCATTCGCAATACCTGGATCCAATGGATTCCGGGCGGAATGGGTTCGATCCTCCCGCACGTCGCGCCTGTGTCGCCCACTCCGTGGGCTCGATCCCAGCTCGGATCATCGACCCAGGGCTGACGCCCTGGGCTACGATGTGTCGCCCGCTCCGCGGGCTCGCGGCGCGATCGCTCACTCGCCGTGGGAATGGCTACGGCCCGAATCGAGGGAGCGCCGTTGCCGATCACAGCGGGCGGACGTTTCATCAGCCTCCAAAACGCCACGACCCGGCGGATTCCCGCCGGGTCGTGCGCGACTTCCGCTGCGCGGAATCCTAGCGCTTGATGTACTTCGAGAACTTCTTGCTCGCCGACGCGACCTGCTCCTGGGTCTTGATGTCGGTCATCTTCAGGTCGACGGCGTAGAACTTCTGCTTCCGGTCGCCGTCCTGGTCGTCCTGCACGTTGATCGCGCCGAGGATCAGGAAGTCGGCGCCGAGCTCCTGGAAGCTCTCCTTGCGGGTGGCCTCGCTGGCGTTCACGTCCTGCTGCTTGCGCTCCTCGCGGGCCTGGTCGGTCTCGGAGTTGCTGGCCACGGCGCGCGCCTTGCCCGAATCGACCAGCGCGTTGATCAGGTCGTTGGTGAAGATGTCGGTGGCGATGACGTCGCCGTTGCTGCGCACGGTGATGCGGCCGATCTTCACCACCGGCTTCTGGCCGTTGTGGGCGACGCGGAAGTCGTCGGCCCAGCTGCGCGTCAGGAACTGGGTGATGACCGCCTCCGCGGTCTCGCGGCTGTCGGTGGCGTTCCAGTTGCCGGACAGGTCGCGCACCGAGTTCGGCGACTCGCGGGTGACCTGGGTGTCGCCGCAGCCGCTCATGATGGCGAGGGCGGGGACGAGCAGGGCGACGGAGAGGAGGGGCAGGGCGCGCATGGTCGGAAATCCTTGGGTGGTGCGGGGAATGGTGGGACGGGCCCGCAGGAGGGAAGGGGGAAGGTCAGGGCCGCGGCGCCGGTTCCGGGTAGGTGCGCACCGGCACCACCACCAGGCGGCCGGCCGGCACCTGCACCGTGCCGAGCTCGACCGCGCCGTAGGTGGTCTCCAGGCGCAGCGCCCAGCTGCCCGCCGGCAGGTCGAGCAGGCGCGCCTCGATGTGGTCCGGCAGCGTCGACCACGAGCGCGTGTCGGCGACTTCGCTGAGCGTGGCGGCGGCCGAGGTCAGCAGGTTCAACCCGGCGCCGAGCAGCTCGCCCAGGCCCTCCTTCTTCGCCAGCTCGTGGGTCACGGTGCCGGCCACCACCTGCTTGGCGGCGGCGCGGATCAGGGTCTTGGCCAGCAGCTTGGGCTGCTCGTCCTTGAGCGTGGCGCGCGCGTAGGCGTCGAGGTCGGCGACCACCTCCAGGGTGCGCACGATCTCCGACCCGCCGGCGGCGGGGATGGCGCGGATCGACGCCGGCGGCGGGTTCTGGCGGTCGGGCTTGTGCACCGGCAGGGCGAAGCCCATGAAGGCCGCGCCGCCCGGCGCCAGCAGCCGGTTGATGACCTCGCCCGGCACCGGCACCGCCGCCCAGTGGTTGACGATGTCGCTGCCCGGGCCCTTGGCGTAGAAGCCCAGGCCGCCGATGGTGAAGGTGGTGCCGCTGACGCCCTGCGCGCGCTCCTCCTCGGTCGGCGGGTGCGGGAAGCCGCCCACCGCGATGATGCGGATGTCCAGCACCTCGGGGTGGGTGATGAAGCCGACGTGGTTGAGGATCAGCACCATGCCCGCGCCCGGCGCGAGCTCGCCCTGCTGCAGGCGCGGGTCGCCCGGCTGGAAGCCGTACTCGGCCAGGCGCTGGTCGAAGCCTTCGCGGTCGTACTGCCGGCAGGTGCGCACCAGCAGGGTGTCGAGCAGCTCGGGCCGCGCGCGCGCCTCGTAGCGGAACGGCTGGTCGCCGGTCAGCACCTTGGTCTGGTGCGCGTAGCCGCGCACCGCGCGCTTCAGCATGGCGTCGGCGAACTGCAGGTCGCCTTCCGCGCGCGCCGCCGGCGGCGGGCAGTAGGTCAGCGCCGCCGCCAGCACCCGGCCGAAGGGATCGTCGTCGTAGCGGTGCGAACCGGCCGCGTCCTCGGTCTCCTTGAGCTGGTTGATGGTCAGCCGGCGCGCGAAGCTGATCGCCCGCCCGTACTGGTCGTCGGCGGGCACCGCCGCCGGCGCGCCGGCCGGCGGCGCCACCGGCACCGCGGCCGCGTTCGTGCGGTCGATCACCGGCGGCAGGTTCGCGAAGTAGGTGGTCTTGAGGTCGAGCAGGCCGCTGGTCAGCTCCGCCTGCACGGTGCGGTTGAGCGCGCGGTAGTAGTCCAGCTGGGTGTGCTCGAAGGCGTTGCCCGCGTAATCGCGCAGCGTGTCGTTCGCCACCATGGTGCCGGTCTCGGCGACGATGCCCTTCTTGCGCCGCTCATCGACCAGGTCGGCCGCCGCGTCCAGGTGCTTGTCGCTCAGCTGCCAGTCGCCCTGCAGGTGGCCGAGCATGCCGCGCTCCATGTGCCAGAGCAGCGCCTGCTTGTCCGACAGCGAGCCGCTGAACGCGGGCGAGCCGCCCTCCTCCTTGGGCTCGCCCGCGTCGTAGCTGCCGCACAGGTCGTTGATGTTGGCGGCGGCCGGCGCGAAGCGGCCCTCCTCGGCCTCCACCAACGCGGTCTTGCGCAGCTTCTCGGTGGTCCGCGGCGTGTTGCAGCCGGGGGCCCCCAGGCAGGCGAGGCCGGCTACCAATGCGGTCAGGACGCGGACGGTGGTCATGGGGATGCGGCCTCGTGAGCGTACCCATGCTGCCGCCGGCCGCGAGCCTGTCCAGAAACCGGCGGTACTCCGTGCCTGCGCCCGGCGCGCCCCGCTCCCGCGCGTGTTCCTCCTGCGTTGACTCGCCCTCCCAGCCTTCTATGGTCTTCGCCCCACACGGTCCTTGTAGCTCATCTGGTTAGAGCGCAAGATTGTGGCTCTTGAGGTAGCGGGTTCGATTCCCGTCAAGGACCCCAGTGTAACCCCGGTAAGGCATTGGCTTTACCGGGGTTTTGTTTTTTGGGTCTCCGGCGTGGGCGATCGTGGGGGGTGGGGCAAGGAGGCGGGTGATCGGCGTTCTCCTCCCAATTGTCTTCTCCGTCTCTCTGTGTCTCCTTGTCGATCCTGTCCTCTGGGTCTCTCGAAGTGGGGGTCGACATGGAGAAACGGAGAGACGGAGACGGAAAGGAAGGGGGGCAACCCACGCCTCGCGCCGAGGCAGCGAGGAGAGTACGCTTTTTCGGGCGATCATCATCTGAGGTGGTCGCCGCCCGCGGCCAGCGGGTGGAGGTCGTGCGGAGGGATGCGGGGTCCCTCCGTGGCGATTGTAGAGACAACGCGGGCCCAGTCGTCCGGTAATACTAACACACCCCGCGATCGGACCCCCATGCCCCGCCTCCCACGCGTATCGACGGTGCGACATATGTTCCTGTGGGAACGGCAGATACGTGCGTCCGACGCGCCCGGATCCCGGCGCCTTTCCGGCCTGCTCCTGCGGCTGTGCCTCGTCGTAGCGACCGCTGGTTTCGGCTGCCGGCCTGTCGGCCGCGGAACCCGCCTCCCCGCCCAGCCCGGCCTCCGCCCTGCCGGCCCTGGCCGACGCGCGCGCGGTCGGCCGCGCGAAATCCTCCTACCTGAGGCCCGCAGCCGCTCCTGCGGTGTCCGCCGGTGTCCAGACCCCCGACCTTGCCGGCTTCAAGGCGCAGATCGCTCCGGTCTTCACCTCGACCTGCATCGCCTGCCACGGGCCGGAGAAGCAGAAGGGCAAGTTCCGCGTCGACACCCTCGACCCCGACCTGCTGAAGGGCGGCGACGTCGCGAAGTGGCTGAAGGTCTCCGACGTCATCGGCAACGGCGAGATGCCGCCGGAGGATGAGAAGCCCCTCGATCCGGCCAAGCGCGCCGCCATGGTCGCGTGGCTGGGAGCGGAACTGCAGAAGGCGTCCCAGGTGCAGCGCAGCGCGCAGGGCCCGACCGCGTTCCGCCGCATGGCCAGCTACGAGTACAACTACGCGCTGCAGGACCTGCTCGGCCTGCCCTACGAGTTCGCCGCCAACCTGCCGCCGGAGTCGATCTCCGAGGACGGCTTCAAGAACAGCTCGGCGATGCTGCAGATGTCGGCGATGCAGTTCGACTACTACCGCCAGATCGGCCTCGCGGCGCTCAAGAAGGCGACCGTCCACGGCGACCGCCCGCAGCCGGTGACGTACCGCATCACCATGCCGAAGGCGATGGAGGTCGCGCGGCGCATGAAGGCCAGGGGCCTGGAAGCCAAGGACGAGGAGAACGCCGCGCGCGGTGGCGAGGCCTACATCCTCGACCCCGCCACCGGCACGGGCGTCTTCTACGGCTATTCCTACGACGGCGGGCGTTGGGGCCTCAAGCCCGACGCGGGCCCGGGGCAGGAGCCCGCCGTCTCGCCGGTGGTCGCCGTCATCCCGCCCGGGGCCAGGATGATGCTGGACCTCGGCGACTACCTGCCCGACGCGGGCGTCATGCGCGTGCGCATCCGCGCCGCGCGCACCGGCGCGAAGGACGACGGGTACGCCGCGCTGCGCCTGGTCTTCGGCGGGCAGACCAGCAACAACGCCAACTTCTCGCAGGTCGTCAGCGACGGCGACCGCGTCGTGACGGCGGACGCCGAGCACCCGCAGGTGATCGAGTTCCGCGTGCCGCTCGGCGAGATCCCGCGCAACCCGTTCCTGCGCATCGCCAAGCTCGGCGGGCTGCCCAACCCGGCCGAGGTGCTGACCATCCAGAACACCGGCGAGGCGCGGCCACCACGGCGGCAGCCGGTCGGCCGGCGTGCGCATCGACTACGTCGAGATCATCGCGCCCTTCACCGAGGAGTGGCCGCCCAGGACCCACACCGACATCTTCATCGCCGGCGACGCGCAAGAACGAGCAGAAGTACGGCCGCGAGGTCCTGTCGCGGTTCATGGGCCGCGCCTGGCGCCGCCCGGTGACCGCCCAGGAGGTCGACCAGTACATGGGCCTGTTCGCCACCTACCGCCCGGGCTTCGCGACCTTCCAGGACGCCATGGTCGAGGTCCTGGCCACGGTCCTGGCCGCCCCGGACTTCCTGTACCTGACCGAGCGCTCCGCGCCCGCGCCGGGCAAGGACGCGAAGCGCATCAGCGACGCGGAACTGGCCAGCCGGCTGGCGATGTTCCTGTGGTGCAGCATCCCCGACCAGCAGCTCCTCGACCTGGCGCGCCAGGGCCGGCTCGGCGACCCCAAGGTGCTGGGCGCGCAGGTCGAGCGCCTGCTGGCCGACCCGCGCGCGCAGCGCTTCGCGCAGAACTTCGTGCGCCAGTGGCTGGGCGTCGACGCCCTCGACCACCTCAACGTCGACACCAAGCAGTACGGCGGGGTCTTCGACGAGGCCCTGAAGGCCGCGATGAAGCAGGAGCCCATCGCGTTCTTCGACGAGGTGCTCGCGCAGAACGGCAACGTCCTGGACTTCATCCACTCCGACTACGTCGTGATCAACGAGCGCCTCGCGCGCCACTACCACATCGAGGGCGTCAGCGGCCCGGAGTTCCGCCGCGTCCCGGTCGACGCGGCCGCCAACCGCGGCGGGATCATGACCTGCGCCGCGTTCCTGGCCATGAACTCCGACGGCAAGGACTCGCACCCGCTCAAGCGCGGCGTGTGGGTGCTGAAGCGCATGCTCGACGACCCGCCCCCGCCGCCGCCGCCCAACGTCCCGCAGGTCGACCTGACCAACCCGGAGATCCTCAAGATGACGCTCAAGGAGCGCATCGCCGACCACCGCAACAAGCCGGCCTGCTACTCCTGCCACTCGCGCATCGACCCGTGGGGCGTGGCGCTCGAGAACTACGACGCGGTCGGCGCCTGGCGCACGCACCGTCAACGGCAAGCCGGTCGACGCGAAGTCGCCGCTGTTCAACCAGCAGGTGATCGACGGCGTCGACGGCCTCAAGCGCTACCTGCTCGCCGACCGCCAGGACCAGTTCGCGCGCGCCCTGGTGCACAAGCTGTGCGCCTTCGCGCTGGGCCGGCCGCTGGGCTTCAGCGACCGCACCGACCTCGACCGCATCACCGCGCAGTTGCGCGCGGGCGGCGACCACCTGCGCGACCTCATCGACCATCATCGTCGCCAGCGATCTGTTCCAGGCCAAGTGACCAGCAGGAGCGCGCCATGACCCGCCAGCCCACCACCATCGACCGCCGCCGCTTCCTGATCGGCTCCAGCATCGCGCTGATGCTGCCGGCGCTCGAGTCGTTCGCCGCGGACCCGGCCGGCGCTGCGGCCAAGGGCGCCGACAAGGGCGCCGACAAGGGCCCGCCCAGGCGCTTCCTCAGCGTCTACCACCCGGACGGCGTCGGCATGCCGCTGAAGGCGGACCCGGCCTGGACCGACTGGAGCTGGTTCCCGCGCGTCGAGGGCGACACCTTCAAGCTCACCAAGGTGCTCGATGTGCTCGAGCCGCTGCGCGGCGACATCACCATCTACTCGGGCCTGTCGCACCCCGCGGCGCGCAAGGTGCACGGCCACTCGAACGCCGACCAGTACCTGACCGGCGCGCCGGTCGGCGGCTCGGGCGTGTACCAGAACTCGATCTCCCTCGACCAGGTCTACGCCGCCCAGGCCGGCGAGCGCACGCGCTTCGCGTCGCTGGTGCTGTCGACCAACGGCGGCACCGGCGCGCCGCGCGGCGCGCAGACCCAGTCGTTCACGCGCGAGGGGCGCCCGATCCCCGCGCTCAACCGGCCGAAGCAGGTCTTCGACCAGCTCTTCGTCGCGCAGGACAAGGACGCGCGCGCGCAGCTCGCGCGCTCCAAGAGCGCCCTCGACCTGCTGCTGGCCAGCGCCCGCACCCTGCAGGGCCAGGTCTCGGCGTACGACAAGCAGACCCTGACCCAGTACCTGGACGCGGTGCGCGACACCGAGCTCAAGCTGGAGCGCGCGACGCGCTGGATCGACACGCCCGTCCCCAAGGTCGACGCCGCCAGCCTGCAAGCTGGACGTCGACGCCGAACGACGCGCGCGCCTACCTCGAGACCATGTACGACCTGATCTACCTCGCCTTCCGCAGCGATTCGACGCGCGCGGCGACCTTCCAGCTCGGCCGCGAGAACGGCGAGGGCATCCACGACAACCTCGCCAAGGCGGTCGGCTTCCAGGGCGGCGCCCACGGCCTGACCCACGACGTCAAGAAGCCGGAGGGCTGGAAGCACCTCGGCACCTACAACCGCTTCCAGGCCGAGATGTTCGGCCGCTTCGTCCAGAAGCTGAAGGACACCCCGGAGGCCGCCGGCCACGGCAGCATGCTCGACAACACCTTCGCCATGCACGGCTCCGCCTCGAGCAGCTTCCACACCTCGCGCAACTACCCGATCATCTCCGCCGGCGGCAAGAACCTCGGCTTCAAGAACGGCCGCTTCCTCAAGTTCGGCAAGGGCAACGAGGACAACCAGGCCGACGCCGGCGCCGACAGCGACGCCACCTTCAATCACGCCGTGAATTTCGAGGAGGAGCCGCTCGCGCACCTGTTCGTCACCGTGCTGCAGCGCCTCGGCGTCGAGACCACGGAGTTCGCGGGGTACAAGGGCGGGCTCGAGCGCGTTTGACCGGCCTGCTGACCTCTGGCATCCTGGGGGCGATGAGCTGGTCACTGGTCCACCTCCGCCGCGCCGTCCGCCGCGCGTGGGCCGGGCGATGAAGGACCCGGACGCCGGGATGTTCCGCAGGCCATGGACCGCCATCGGACGGACCATCGCCCATCAGGACGCCTTCATCCAGGAATTCCTCGTCGAGACCGGGCGGCAGCGGCAGCTCGGTGCGCGCAAGATCCTGGCGCTGGCGCAACGCGCCGATCGCGGCGACGTCTGCTTCGTCGAGTACCGCATGAGCGGCGGGGCGGTCGACCTGGGCAGGTGTTGGCTGATCCGGCTGACCTGGTCCGGGAAGCCGGAGCCGGACGGCTGGGACGGCGTGGTGCAGTACCGCGATGTGGACGACTGGCTGGGTGGTGATTACCTCATCGATGTGAACACCTACCGAGGTTGACGTGCGGAGGTCGGGAGGCCGAGCGTGGCGAAGCTGCTCCATCTTGCAGGATTGCTCGACCGGGGCGCGGCACCCGCACTGACCAGGGCGGACTGGCGGTCGCTGATCGCCGAGCGGTACGCGTCCGATGCCCTCTACCAGAACCGCTTCTTCCATTACCTGTACCGTGGCGATGGGGTCCTCCACCTCGCCGCGGCCGCGCACCGGGCCGATGTGATCGGGATCGCGATCGGCATGGGCGCAGCGCTCGATGCGCGCGGGGGCAGGCGTTTGGCGACGGCGCTCCACTACGCGGCGGATGGCGTGGTCGATCACGCGGCCTACGACCCCGTGGCGCAGGCTGCGGCGGTGCGGGAGCTCGTCCGCCGCGGTGCGGACATCGACGCCCTGGACAAGAGTGGCGCTACTCCACTGCTGCGGGCGATCCGCTGCCGCGCCTGGGCGGCGGTGGATGCGCTGATCGCGGGCGGCGCCGATTGGCGGATTCCCAACGGGAAGGGGACGTCAGCCGTGAGGCTGGCGACGGTGGCGTCGGGCCGCGGTGGTTCGGGCACCCCGGTGGCCAAGGACAACCAGGCCCGCATCATCGCGCTGCTCCAGCGCTTGAAATGACCGGTGCGTCGGCATCCTGACCGCGTTGTGCGGTGACGTCGGGGATTTCGGGTCCCCACAGGCGCGGATCCGCGCATCTGAAGAAAAGAGCGACCGATGGCCGAAATCATCTATGGCAGCAAGAACGATGAGCCGATGAAGGTCGCCCGGATGAAGGCGATCCGGACCTTCAAGTACTTCTGGCGCGAGTTGTCCTGGGAATCGCGGCGCATCATCAAGGGCCTGGGGGTCAGCGCCGTGAAGGTGCCGATCAAGACCGACGCGACGGACGGGTCCGCTCCCGAACACGAGCACATGTGGTTCGGGCAGGTTGGTTTCGATGGCGTGCGCGTCACCGCCAGCCTGATGAACGAACCCTCGTGGGTCTCGACGATGAAGTCAGGGGATCGCCGGTCCTTCGCGCTCGCCGAGATCTCGGACTGGATGTACTCGCTGCGGGGCCGCGCCTACGGGGGCTTCTCCGTGAACGCCATGCGAGCCACGATGAGTGGGGTCGAACTGCGGCAGCACGATGGTGCCTGGGGACTGGAGTTCGGCGACCCCCGCAACGTCCTGGTGGTGCCGGTCGATGGTGCCAAGGGCAAGGGCTTCCTCGGACTGTTCAAGGGCAAGGAGGGCTACCAGGACGGTGAGGCCATCCCCGAGCACCCGATGAGCCTCAATATGGCGGACAAGTGCGAAGAGGGCGTGCGCGCGGACCCGCGTCCCTTCATCGAGCGCCAGGGCGATGGTTCCTCCATGCTGCACTTCGACGCCTTGGCCGGCAACCTGACCCAGGTGGAGATCCTCCTCCGGCACGGCGCCGACCGGGACATGAAGGACGCGAGCGGATTGAAGCCGATCGATCTGGCGGCGGTGCTGAAGTGGGACGCCGTGGTCGAGGCGCTCTCGCGCTGATTCCGGCCAGCGCCGTCTGCCCGCTCCGAACCGCGTCGGGGCATGATGCGGACCAGCGCCACTCCGTCCCTCTGCTGGTTGACAGCGACCGCGCAACGTCATCCTGAGCGCGGTTTCCCGAACCAGCGGCAACCATGTGAAACTTCGCCTCCGGCGCGCGGCCTTCCAGGCTCCGCCGCCGTTCCATCGACCACCCCAAGGGGACCCTCCATGCAGCAGATCATCGGACTCGACGGCCTGGAGGGCATCGACATCGAACGCGAACTGGAGCGCGGCGCCAAGTTCAGGATCTACCAGTACACCATCTCGATCCTGGTCATGACCTTCAAGCGCCCGACCGCCATCCACTTCATCAAGGCGGGGCACTCCTCCGTCTCGCCCGGGCTGAAGTACTCCCTGCTGTCCTTCGTTTTCGGCTGGTGGGGCTTCCCCTGGGGCCTGATCTACACGCCGCAGGCGATCTTCAGCAACCTGGGCGGCGGCGTCGACGTCACCGCGGCGGTGAAGCGGGAACTGCTGGCGGCCAAGCAGCGCGCCTGATGGCCGGCGCAGGATGGTGATGGCGGATGGCGGCGGTGACGGTCCAGCACATCCAGCGCGACGGCGCCTTCGCCGCGCCGTCGGCTGTGCCGTATTGGCTGACCATCGTCTCGCGCGATCCTGCGCTGACCGTCCAGGATGTGGCGCGCGTGGCCGCGCAGATCGCCGCGACCCAGGTGCGCTGGGTCGCCGCCTGGGGGTACGCGTTCCGGCAATGGGAAGACGCGCTCGATGGGGAGATCGAATGGAGGATGGCCACCGGCACCTGCCCGGAACCAGCCTGCACGACGAGCCATGACGAGGAGGAGGAGGCGCTGGCCGACGTCCTCGCGCTCACCCGTGAGGTCGCGCATCGCGCAGGGGCACGCCCGGAAGACATCCATGTCCTGGTCGTGGGCGGGCCGACCGTCGGGCTCGCGGAATTGCTGTGCAGTCCGGAAAGCGACGCCTGAGCGATCGCGCAAGCCCAGTGGCGTGATGACGGCGCTGGCGATCTGCATCATTCGGCGCGTTTCCAGCAGCCCCGGCCATCGCCTCCGCTTCCGGTCCAGCGTGCAGGCTGCCGAAATCCAGTCCGTCGAAGGTGGTCGTACAGCGCGCCGCACTTCGCCAGAGCAGCAGGGCCCCTTTGGGGTTATGATACCCAATGGGTCTCGCCCGTTTCCGCTATCCCGTGGCCTGCCTGGCCGCGTCGGCCGCGTGCGGCCTGTGCTGGACCCTGCAGGGACTGCCCGCGGCCAGCACCAGCGCGGTGGCGATCTGGGCGGTCGCGGTGGCGGTCGCCGCCCGCGGCGGGGTGGGGCCGGGCGCGCTCGCCGTCGCGCTCGGCGGCCTCGGCCAGGGGGCCTGGCTCCTGGCCGGCGTGCCGCTCCCCGAGCGCCTGACCCAGGTCCTGGCGCTGCTGGTGGTCGGCGCGGTCGTCGTGCTGGCGACCACGGCCCGGCGCCCGGCGCCGGATGACGAGCGCGCGCGCTCGCAGGCCCTGCTCGACACCATGGTCGCGACCATCCCCGACCACATCTACTTCAAGGACCGCCGCAGCCGCTTCACCCTGGTCAACCAGGCCATGGTCGACCTGTTCGGCGCCGGCAGCCTCGCCGGCATGATCGGTCGCAGCGACTTCGACTTCTTCACCCACGAGCACGCGCAGAAGGCCTACGACGACGAGCAGGAGATCATGCGCACCGGCGTCCCCATCCTCGCCAAGGAGGAGCTCGAGACCTGGCCCGACGGCACCGAGACCTGGGCGTCCTCGACGAAAGTGCCGCTGCGCGACGCCAAGGGCGCGATCATCGGCACCTTCGGCATCTCGCGCGACATCACCGCCGCCAAGCGCGCCGCGGCCGAGGTCGTGACGGCGCGCTTCGTCGCGGAGAAGGCCAGCCAGGCCAAGGGCCAGTTCCTGGCCAACATGAGCCACGAGATCCGCACGCCGCTGAGCGCCATCCTCGGCATGACCGAGCTGCTGCTCGACGGCGAGGGCCTGTCGGCGGAGCAGCGCGACTTCGCCGGCTCGATCCAGACCGCCGGGCGCGCGCTGCTGGCGATCATCAACGACATCCTCGACTTCTCGAAGAACGAGGCCGGCCGGCTCGAGCTCGAGGCCATCCCCTTCGACCTCGCCCTCGCCGTCGAGGAGGTCTTCACCATGCTCACCCCCGGCGCCGAGGCCAAGGGCCTGGAGATGGTCTACCGCATCGCGCCCGACGTGCCCACGCGCCTGCGCGGCGACCCCGCGCGCCTGCGCCAGCTGCTCGCCAACCTGCTCGGCAACGCCATCAAGTTCACCGCGCGCGGCGACATCTTCTGCGACGTCAGCTGCACCTCCAAGGCCGACCGCCAGGCGACCCTGGTGCTGGCGGTGCACGACACCGGCATCGGCATCCCGCCCGACAAGCTGGCGATGATCTTCGAGGAGTTCACCCAGGCCGACGCCTCGACCACGCGCGAATTCGGCGGCTCCGGCCTGGGGCTGGCGATCAGCCGCCAGCTCGCCGAGGCCATGCACGGCGGCATCACGGTCACCAGCACGCCCGGCGCGGGCTCGGTGTTCGCGGTGAGCGTGCGCCTGCCCATCGATTCCGACACCCAGCCGCTGCTGCCGGTGGAGCGCGACATCAGCGGCCTGCGCGTGCTGGTGGTCGAGGGCAACGCGCTGGGCCGCCGCGTGCTCGCCGAGATGCTCGCGGTGTGGGGCTGCCGCGCGGTGTGCTGCGCCGACGCCGTGGCCGGCCTCGCCGCGCTGCGCAGCGCGCCGCCCGGCGCCGCCTTCCAGGCCGCCATCATCGACGCGCGCCTCGGCGACCGCACCGGCATCGAGCTCGGCGCCGAGATGCGCGGCGGCGACAGCGCGCTCGCGCTGATCCTGCTGACCTCGACCGGCAACCGCGGCGACAGCGCCCTGGTCTCGCGCGCCGGCTTCGACGGCTACCTGGTCAAGCCCACCCACATGGTCGACCTGCGCGACGCGCTCGCCGCCTGCTGCCGCGCGCGCCGCGAGGGGGGCGACCCGGAACTGATCACCCGGCACCGCCTGGCGGAGGCGCGGCGGGGGGCGCCGGTGGGAGGCTAGGCACGAGGTACCAGGCGCGAGGCGCGAGGCGCGAGGTGCGAGAGGCGCGAGGCGCGAGGCGCGAGGAACATGCCCCAGGCGGGGCGGTGCAAGGGCTGCATGGGAGGGGGCGGCGGCACGGCGCGTCACCCTCGTACCTACAGTCTCCCCGACTCCGCGACCAGCTTCCGCAACCGCTTCGCCACCGCGGCGCTGGCCTCCCCCGGCACCATGCGCCACCGCCAATTCCCACGGTCGGTGCCCGGCACGTTCATGCGCGCGGCGGAACCCAGCGCGAGCACGTCCTGCATCGGCACGATCGCCAGCCGGCTGGGGCCGGCCAGGACGTGCGCCATCGCCGCCCACGCGAACGGCCGCCAGCGGTTCGGCAGGAAGGCGCGCGCCCGGCGCCGCGCGGTGGGCCCCAGCCCCTGGAACCAGCCCTGGGTGGTGTCGTTGTCGTGCGTGCCGGTGTACATCACCGAGCGCGCCGGCGCCCTGGCCCCCGGCAGGCGCCCGCCGTCCAGCGCGCCCATCAGTTCGAACTGCAGCACGCGCATGCCCGGGATGCGCTCCGCGCGGATCAGCGCGCGCACCTGCGGCGTGACCACGCCCAGGTCCTCGGCGATCAACGGCAGGTGGACGAGTTCCGCGCGCACCGCGCGCAGCAGGGCCGCGCCCGGGCTCGGGTGGTAGCGGCCGCGCACCGCCGTCGCATCGCCGGCCGGGATGTCGAAGGTCCGCGTCAGCCCCAGGAAGTGGTCGAGGCGGATCAGGTCGACGCGCTCCGCCAGCGCGCGCAGGCGCTGCGTCCACCACGCGAAGCGTTCCCGGCGCATCGCCGGCCACGCGTACAGCGGCACGTTCCACACCTGCCCGCCGGGTGCGAACGCGTCCGGCGGCACGCCTGCGACCACGTGCGGCCGCCCCGCGCGGTCGAGCTGGAACAGCTCCTGGCGCGCCCACACCTCGGCGCTGCGGTGCGCCACGAAGAACGGCATGTCCCCGATGAGCTTCACCCCGCACGCGGCGCAGCGCTCGCGCAGGGCCCGCCACTGCTCCGCGAACTGCCACTGCAGGAAGACGTGCAGCCCGACGGCGGCTGCACGGTCGCGCCGCGCGCGCGCCAGCGCCGCCGGCGCGCGCCGGCGCAGCCCGGGCGACCAGCGCGTCCAGTCGTCGCTGCGCTGGTGCTCGGACAGCGCGGTGAACAACGCGAAGTCGTCCAGCCAGGCGCGCTCGCGCGCGTGGAAGGCGGCGCACGCCCGTCGCCACGGCCCGTCCACCGGCGAGGCCGCGAAGGCGGCGTACGCTTTTTCCAGCAGACGGCGCTTCACCCGCGCCGCCGCCGGATAGTCGACCAGCGCGCTCGCGCGCGCGCCGCGCGGCAGGTCGCGCGCGCGCAGGAAGCCGTCCGCGACCAGCCGCTCCGGGCTGATCAGCAGGATGTTCCCGGCGAAGGTCGATGACGACTTGTAGGGCGAGTCGTACTCGTCGATCGGGCCCGAGCGGCAGCATCTGCCACCAGCGCTGCCCTGCGCGCTGCAGGAAGCCGGCGAAGGCGTGCGCCGCCGGCCCCAGGTCGCCGATCGGGAAGCGCCCCGGCAGCGAGGTCGGGTGCAGCAGGATGCCGCAGGTGCGCGCGCTCATGACAGCCTGCTGACGACGGGAGGCTGGTGGCGGGCCGGTTGGGCAGGACGATGGTTCTGGTCGATCGGCACGGGCATGGCCTGCGCCAGCGCGCAGGATGCCAACGGCCCCACCCGCGGCCCCCGGCCCTGGCGGGCGGAAAGCCTGCGCCGCGCGCGTCGTCCCGGTCCCATCGTTCGAGGATGCCACCCATGTTCACCTCCCGCACCCGTTCCCGCCTGCGCCTGCACCTGCGGCTGCTCGCCCTCGCCCCGCTGGGTGCGCTGCTGCCGGTGCTGCCCGCCGAGGAGCCGACCGCCCCGGCGCCGACCGCACCCTCGTCGTCCGCGACCTGGATCGCCGGCCGCTGGGAGACCAGCGGCAGCCAGTACGTCTGGGTCGCTGGCCACTGGAGCAACGCCGCCGCCCCCGTCACCGCCCCGCCGCCCGCGTCCCCGTCGCCGCCCGCGCCCGCCCCGACCCCGGCGCCCACCACCGCCGCCCTGCCGCCGCAGCCGCGTCCCGCCACCACCCAGGACCAGTGGATCCCCGGCCATTGGGAACAGAACGCCGGCGCCTGGACCTACGTGATCGGCCACTACGAGACCCCGCCGGCGCCGGTGGCGCAGGCGTCCCCCGTGCCGGCTCCCGCGCCCGCCGCTCCGCAGGCCCCGCCGCCCGCGCCTCCAACGCCGCCCACGCCGCCGCCGACCGTGGTCTACACGCCACCTCCGCAGCAGCCCGAGGTCATCTACGTCCAGAGCGCCCCACCCCCCGAGCGCATCGAGGTCATCGGCCCGCCGCCCTCCCGCGATCACGTGTGGATCAACGGCTACTGGTCCTGGCGCGGCAACGGCTGGGTGTGGATGTCCGGCCACTGGGAATACCGCCATCACCCCGGCGCCAGCTGGGAATCCGGCCGCTGGGTCGCCACGCCGCACGGGTGGGAGTGGCATGAGGGGCGGTGGCGTTAAGGGGACCCACCCTGCCGGTGCGCCTTCCTGAACCCCAGCGGCGTGCACCCCGCCGCCGCGCGGAACACCGCGTGGAAATGCGAAAGATTGCTGAACCCCGCGCCGAAGGCGATGTCGGTCACGCTGCGCTCGCTCTCCAGCAGCGCGCGGCGCACCTCCTGGATGCGGATGGCGTTCAGGTAGGCGGTGAAGGTGCGGCCGGTGGCCTTGGCGAATTGCCGGCAGAAGGTCGCCTGCGCCATGCCGCTCAGCGCCACCATGTCGGCCAGGTCGAGCTCCTCTGAAAAATGCTCCATCAGGTGATCGAGCACGCGCGTCAGCGCCGCCGTGCGCGGCGCGTGCTCCTGCACCAGCAGCCGTCCCGACAGCTGCGCCGCGTCCGCCGCCGGCGCGCGCGCCATGGTGTCGACGATCGCGAGGCACGCGGCCAGGCGCGCCAGCGCCGGCTGCCCGTCCAGCCGCGCGAGCTGCGCGTGCAGCGCGTCCGCGCTGGCGCCCTGCCAGCGCAGCCCGAAGCGCGCGCGCGCCCACAGCTGGTCCAGCCGGCCGAACTCCGGCAGCGCCGCCAATCCACCCAGCGCCTCGAGCGGGAACTGCAGCGACACCCCGGCCAGCGCCCCCGCGGAGCGCCACACGTGCGGCACGTCGCGCCCGAGCAGCACGCAGTCCGGCGCGCTGAAGCGCCCGATGTGGTCGCCCACGCACAGCGTGCCTGCGCCGCGCGTGATCAGGGTCAGCTCGACATCGGGGTGGAAGTGCCAGAGCGAGCCCGCGCCGCGGAACGGCACGCGCGCCCCGTCCTCGTCCAGGCACCACATGTCGACCAGATCGCCCTCCCACAGCAGGACGCGCACCGACTGCCCGGCCAGGGCTGGGGTAGACTCTTTGAGGGGGCTCAGCATGGTGCTTTTCGGCAGGATGAAGGCTCTACAAGGCCATGGAATGATAAAATAGCACATGATTATGATCATCGCCAGGGAGCAGGCCCATGCCGGACGCCCATGATCACGAGCGTCGCCGGCCGCCCCGGCGCGCCACCCACCGCCTGACCCCGGAGCCCCCTGTGAACAAGCCCGCCACCGCCGCCCCGACCACCATCCTGCCCGCCGCCGCCGGCGACGTCTCGGGCCGCCGCGGCGACGACTACCACGTCAGCGCGGCCGACCGCGCGGCCTACGCCGAGCGCGGCTACATCTCGCTGCCCGCGGTGCTGACCGAAGCCGAGGTCGCGGCCATCGAAGCGGTCTACGACCGCTTCTCCAGCGGCCAGATCACCGGCATGGGCAAGGACCTGTGCGACATGAGCGGCAGCTACAACGATGCCTTCAAGGACTTCGCCCTGGTCAACGCCATGCTGCCGCGCACCTACCTGCCGTCGCTGCAGGGCAACGTCTACGAGCGCCTCAGCGCCTCGATCTCGCGCCAGCTCCTCGGCCAGGACATGACCCTCGACTACGACCAGTTCCTCAGCAAGAAGCCCAACCGCGCGCGCGCCGCCTTCGCCATGCACCAGGACATGGGCTACTGGCCGGTCGGCACGCCCGACACGCGCACCGCGACCTGCTCGCTCGCGGTCACCGACTCGATGCGCTACAACGGCTGCATCCGCTTCGTGCCCGGCTCGCAGAAGTCGGCGCAGCTGCTGCCGCACCGCCCCAAGGGCGGCGGCACCAACAAGGACCGCACCACCTCGCACACCCTCGAGATCGACATGCCCGCCGACGCCGAGGTCGTCCACGTCGAGGTCCCGCGCGGCAGCATCAGCGTCCACGACGAGTGGGTCGTGCACGGCTCCGGCGGCAACGGCTCCGAGCACTGGCGCAAGACCTACGTCATCGCCTACCGCTCGCAGGCCACGGTCGCCTACGAGCGTTCGATCGGCTTCACGCACTCGCACAACGACACCATCAACTGGCGCACCGCGCTGGATCTCGAGGCGGACCGTCAGAACGGGTGAGGGGCGGGCGGAGCGCGCAGGCCCGGGACCCTAGATCCTAGACCCTAGACCCTAGACCCGAGACCCGAGACCCGAGACCCGAGACCCTGGACGTGAGACACGAGTGGAGGCAGGTGAGACCTGTCTTCCTCGCGAGTCGCGTTTCGCGTCTGCTCCCTTCCGCGCCTCCCCCGTCCCCCGGTTTGACAGTCGCAGGGGCAAGGCATCATGGCCGGCGGCTTCCCATGTCGGGTGTGCCGATCGGCAGGGTGGCGTGACCTCGACCAGCGCAGCGTCCCCATCCGTCTGCGCGGCCTGCCGGGTGCCGCTGCCGGCGGGGGCGTCGGGTTGCGGCATATGCGGAGCGGACGTGGTGGAGCCCGAACCGCTGGTGGCGGTCGAGCTGCGTCGACGCATCCGGGTCGCGCGCTGGGCGCTCGGCTTGGCGGTGATGCTGCTCCTCGCCTTCAACGGCATGGCGCAGATGATGGTGACGGACCAGGTCGCGCAGCAGCGCACCCCATCCGCGGGCAGGCCGTCGACGGCCGGGCAGGTCCAGGACATCTTCGTCGCGTACGTGATCGCCGTGGTCCTCCTGGGCCTGGCCGCCTGGGCGGGGAGGCAGCCCGTGGTCGCCCTGCTCATCGCCTTGGCGATCTACGTTCCCGATGTGGTGATCGGCGGCGTGCATGACCGCCATTCGCCCGTCATCTTCTCCCTCCTGCTCGAGATCCCGCTCATCGTCTTCCTGTACCGCGGTCAGCGCGCCGCGACCGCTTACGAACGCCTGCGGGCGCAGCGACTGGTCACCTGACCGCGCCGGCGTGCGACCACGCCCTGCCGTCTCATGCGGCATTTGACAACGCCCCCGGCCAACCATCCTGACAGGGCCCCGCTCCCTCGTGCCAAGGATCGCTGCCATGCCGGAAACCAGCCCGGAAACCGTCGTCGCAGCTCCCGCTTGCGCCAAGTGCGCCACGCCCCTGGTCGCGGGCGCGCGCTTCTGCGAGACGTGCGGCGCCGCCGCGCCCGGCGTCGCGCCGTCGGCCAACGCCAAGGGCCGCGCGGCCCTCGGCCGCCTGACCGCCAACACGCACCTCAGCCAGATCAAGAGCGCGCGCATGGTCATCGCCATGGTCGCGCTCCTCATCCTCGCGGTCACCATCTTCCAGCACGCGCAGTTCAACAGCCAGATCGCCGAGTACCGCGCCAACCCCGCCAACGTCATCAACGAGCAGATCGTGACGCGGGCGACCATGCTCTTCTACGCCAACTACCTCATCGTCGGGATCTACGGCGGACTGATCCTGTGGATGAAGACCAACCCCTTCGCCGCCTGCCTCACCGCGCTGATCATCTACGTCTCGATCACCCTGCTCAACGTGGCGATCGATCCGACGAGCATCTTCCAGGGCATCCTCGTGCGCATCGTCGTCATCCTGCTGCTCGTCAAGGGCGTGAAGTCCGGGCTCGCCTGGCGGCGCCTGCGCGAAAAGGGCGCGGTTGCCTGATCCCGGCGACGGCCGCCCGGACCTGCCGCCCCCGGAGCCCGGACCCGTGAGCGTGGCGCCCGCGGCCACGCCCACGGTGGACGCGCCCGACGCCGCTGCGCCCGCTTCGCAGGGCCCGGCTGCCGACCCGTCCGCCGAGGACGCACCGGCTGCGGACGCGCCGCCGCCGGTCGTGCCCACGCCCTGCCGGCGCTGCGGGAACGGCCTGGCACCGGGCGCGCGCTACTGCCGCCAGTGCGGCGCCGACCAGCAGCCGCAGCTCGCCATCGTCGAGGGCCGCCGCCAGGCGCGCCACGAACAGGCGGAGTGGCGGCGCATCAAGGGCGTGGTAGTGTTCTACGCCATCTTCCTCGGCTCCATCATCCCGCTGACGTGGCTGCCCGCCGCGCAGCAGGCCGCCGGCATGCTCACGGTCTCGGTCATCGACGCGCTCGCCATCCTCGCGTACTGGCGCTGGTCGGGCGAGTCGCTGGGCCCCGCCTTCCGCGTCGACGCCCGCGTGCTCGCCTGGTGCGCCGGGGCGCCGCTGCTGCTGCTCGCCCTCCTGCCGCTCAACTACGGCTACCACCACCTGCTGGTGACCCTCTTCAACCTGCACCCCGACGCCAGCGAGGACATGACCGCGCCCTTCATCAGCGCCGGTTACGGCCTGGGCATCCAGCTCTTCAGCATCGCGGTGATGCCCGGCGTGTGGGAGGAGCTCGCCTTCCGCGGCCTGATCCAGGGCCAGCTCGGGCGCAGCGTCGGCGCGCGCGAGGCGATCGTGCTGTCATCGCTGCTGTTCGGCATCATCCATCTGCGCTTCTTCTCGCTGCCCTACCTGGTCGGCCTCGGCGCCGTCCTCGCCATCCTGCGCCAGCGCAGCGGCAGCCTGCTGCCGGGAATGGTGGTGCACGCCGCCCACAACGCCATCATCGTGCTGCTGGAGCGTCATGGCTGGTGAGCCCATCGAAGTGCGGTTGACGGTCAGGCGCGGTGCGTACCGCGCGGCGCGGGCGCTCGCCGTCCTGACGCTGCTCGGCCTCGCCGCCGGGATCTGGGCGGCGCCCGCGCTCGCCGTCCTCCTGCCCCCCGCCACGGCGGTCATCGTGGGCGTGCTGGTGGCCGTCCGCCGCACCCTCGCCGGCCCCGGCACCCTGGTCGTCGACGCGCAGGGCGTGCGCGCCGGCGCGCTCGCCATCCCCTTCGCCGCCGGCGCGGTGGTGCTGGCCTCGCGCGGGGATCTGCTGCGCGCCGTGATCTCGGCCGACGGCACCAGCGCCCTGCGCGTGCCGCGCTGGGTGGACGGCCGCCCCGGCCACTTCACCGCGACGGTGCTCGCCGGCCTGCAGGCCGCGCTGCCCACCGCCTACGCCGCCAGCGCGACCTGCACCGCCGCCCGGCGCCTGCGCCCGCCCGGCGTCCTCGATGAGCTGCGCCAGGCCCACGGCGAACTCCCCGGCGCCATGCTCTTCGCCCAGGCCCCGCCTAGCCGCGCCATCCTCCAGGGCGCGACCATGCGCCTCGGTGCGCTGACCCTGCTGTGGAGCGGGCTCGTGGCGTTCGCCATCGCGCCCCAGGAAGCGCGCCCATTCCCGCTGATCTGCACCTTCCTCGGCCTGACGTGGCTGGTCGCCGCCCGCATGGCGCTGAGCCACGACGGCCAGGCGCGGTGGCTGCTGCTGCACCGCGACGGACTCGCCCTGGTCACCCGCCAGCTCTCCGGCGAGATGGCCTGGGACGAGGTCCTCGAGATCACCGCGGCCGTGCGCGGGGTGCTGGGCGCGGTCGCGCGCGCCCGCACCCTGCCGGTGATCCTGAGCGTGACCGCGACGGACCACGCCCAGGTCGTCATCGCTGACGTGTTCGACGCGCCCCTCGCCTCGATCGCCGCCGCGATGCGCACCTTGCGCCGCCCGCCCGCGGCGGCGGCTCTTGCGGCGCGAGCGCCGGACGCGGGACCGCCGCCCGCCATGCCCGAAGCGCAGCCTCTTTCGGCAGCTCCGCCGGACCCCGCTGCGCCGCTGGCTCCCGCTGCGACGGTCGGGCCTGCCGCTGAGCCGTCCGGCCTCTCGTGTCCTGTCCGGGACATCCACTGACTCTGGCGCCGGCCCCGTCGGCTGGCTGCACGGCGCATCCGAAGCGGCGATGGCAGCGCTAGCGCCAGGAGGATGCAACGCAGCAGACGGCCGGAACCGGGAGGCGACTACCC
>CAWFSD010000051.1:0-62246 GCA_963818245.1 uncultured Planctomycetota bacterium | reverse complement strand
TTGATGGCAGGAGACCCTGGACCCTGGACCCTGAACCCTAGACCCTAGACCCTAGATTCCTGCCTGAGATCTGGAGTCTGCATCTCACGTCTACGTCTCGCAGCTCGTGGCTCCTGGCTCAAGCGGCAATCCCATGCCAACGAACTAGGGTCTAGGGTCTAGGGTCAAGGGTCTCGGGTCTCGGGTCTCCGGTCTACCCTGCAGAGTCGCGCTGACGATGGACGAACACATGAACCCGACGATCCTGCGGTAGCCATGGACCTCCCCCCCGACCGCTCCCACATCCTGACCGAAGCCCGCAATGCCGGCAGCGCAGGACTGCATCGCCTGTCCGCGGTGGAGTGCGTGCGCTTGATGAACCGCGAGAACGCGGCGGTACAGGTGGCGATGGAGCAGGCCGAGGCCGCGCTCGCGGCGTTCATCACGGCGGCGGAGCCGGGCTTCATCGCCGGCGGGCGCCTGATCTACCTGGGCGCGGGGACGTCGGGCCGGCTGGGCGTGCTCGACGCGTCGGAGGCGCCGCCGACCTTCCAGGTCGAACCGGGTCGCGTGGTCGGGATCATCGCCGGTGGCGACAGCTCGCTGCGCCGTTCCAGCGAGAGCCGCGAGGATGAACCGGAAGGCGCCTGGGCTGAGCTCGCCGCGCTGCGCCTCGACCGCAACGACACCGTCATCGGCATCGCGGCGGGCGGGACCACGCCGTACGCGCTCGGCGCCCTGACGTTCGCCAAGACGCGAGTGACGGAGGCGCCCCTGACCGCGTTCATCGCGTGCACGCCGGTGCCGCGTCCGACGCATGCCGACCACCTGATCGTGCTCGCCAGCGGTCCCGAGGTGCTGACCGGCTCGACCCGGCTCAAGGCCGGCACGGTGACCAAGCTCGCGCTCAACACCATCTCGACCACGCTGATGGTGCGCGCCGGCAAGGCGTACGGCAACCTCATGGTCGACGTGCGCGCCACCAACGCCAAGCTGCGCGACCGCGCCGCGCGCATCGTCGCCGAGCTGACCGGCTGCGATCGCCCCGCCGCCTTCGCCCTGCTCGACGCCGCCGGCGGCGCCGTGAAGACCGCGGTGGTCATGGCGCGCTGCACCCTCGACCGCCCCGCAGCCGAGGCCCGTCTCGCCGCCCATGCCGACCGCCTCGATCGGGTCTTGGACGGCTAGCCGCGCGAGACACCCAGGCCCAGGGCGATCGCGCCGATCCGTCTTGAATAACCCGGAAGCCCTGATTCCCTCGCAACTCGCAACTCGCAACTCGCAACTCGCAACTCGCAACTCGCAACTCGCAACTCGCACCTGGGAGTCCGCATGCAGCGCCTCATCCCCGCCTTCGCCGTGCTCGCCATCGCCGCCCTGCCGGTCAGCGCCGCCGAGGACCTGCCGAGCATCCACGACCTGTTCGTGGGCGTGCTGGTGACGCCGGTCCCGAAGGTCCATGAAGCGACCCACGACAGCACCGGCACGGCCATCGCCACCGACTGGAAGGACCAGGGCAGCAACGGCTTCGGGTTCAGTGTGGTGAGCCTGAATTGCACCATGACCCACGATTGGGGCGGCATCATGTGGGGCGGTGAGCTGGTCACCACCAAGGAGGACATCACCGCCGGCACGCTGCTGGAATCGGGCAGCCTGCCCGCCTACCGCAATCCCTCGGTCGAGCGCCTGCAGTACCAGACCCTGGGCGCCAACCTGCTGGTCGGCTACGAGTACGGCATCGCGGCCCTGGACGAGGACGAGTTCGGCGGCTGGGTGGAGGTGCTCGCCGTCCTCGGCGGCGGCGCCGCGCGTGCGGACTCCGAGGAGCGCCTGAACCACACCATCATCCAGCGCAAGGGCGGCGACGGCTTCTACTACGATTACGGCCTGCGCGTCGCCGGCTTCCTCACCGAGCGCCGCTGGATCTTCGGCGCCTCCGTCGAGTGGCTGGCGGGCAGCGCCCAGATCGACATCGACTACGGCGGCGCGGCGAATTCCAAGATGACGATCGACCAGAACGGGCTGGGGTTCGCGTTCCTGTCGGGGTACCGGTTCTGAGACGGTGCGGGTCGCGCGGTCCTGCGCTGAGATTTGAATGCCGACAATGGGAACAGCTCGGCTTCTCCTGATCTCGACCTGATGCTTCGTGAGCGCCAACGGCGCGACCCCGATCTTCGGCACAGGACAACGCCCTATCCATAACCCACAAGTCCCCTCCTCCACGTCCGGGATGCGGTCGAACTGCTCTGAAATCTGCGCAATCTCCCCAAATCTGCGGATTCTTCCGCGGATCTTCCGGAGAAGAATCCGCAGATTTGGGGAGATTTCGGGAGATTGAACCGAGTTTGATCACATCCACGGCGGTGACTTGTGAGTCATGAGCTGTACGTCGCCCCTGGGCTCGTGACTGGGCCGCTCCGTTGGCGCTCTCGGCAAGTCGCTTGGATGAGCGACGTTATTCTGCACCTTCATTTTTTCCGCTCTGGCGCACCCGCTTGCCCACCCGCATCGGGAACGCCGCTCCCCGCCGCCGCGCGGATGCGCTCGCACAGCGCGACCACCGCCTGGCGCTGCGCGGGCAGGTCGGCCCCCAGGCCGAGGTCGGGGAATGCCGCCAGCAGCCGTTCGCATTCCTCACCGAGGCGGGTGCGGGCCGGGCCGCCGATGCGCGCGACCAGCACGCGGTGCTCGAGCAGGCGCGTGCGCGCGTCGGCGATGGCGTCGCGCTCGCCAGCCACGCGCTTGCCGACCTCGAGGAGGCCGCTGCGCAGGCGCCCTTCCGCGAAGCCGGCGCCGCTGGCGGCGCCACGCGCCAGGCCCGCGGGATCGCCGAGCGCGAGCAGGCACTCCTCCAAGCACCCCGCCGAGTTCGCGCACCTGCGCGGCGCAGCCCAGGGCCTGGATGAGGCGGGCGGCGTCCGCCGGCACCGCGTCCTCCCACAGCGCGAGCAGGCCGGCGCAGCGGTCGGCGGCGCGCTTGGTGTCCTGCGGCCTGGTGGCGGCGAGGTCGAGGCGGCGGCCGAGCGCCTCGAGGTAGACGTCGGCGCGGCGCAGCGCGTGCCAGGGCAGGCGCGCCGGCAGGTCGGGCGAGGACAGGCGCGCCACCTGGTCGGCGGCGCTGGCGATCGCGGCCGCCGCGGCCAGCGACTTGGCGCCCTGCTTGAGGCGCGCGCGCAGCGGTTCGGCGCGGGCGCAGATGCGCTCGAGCAGGCCATCGATCTCGCGCGCGGCGGTGGCGAGGGCGGCCTGGGCGCGGGCCCGCAGGTCGGCGAAGGCCTCCGCGTCGCGGATGCGGCCGCGCTCGACGCTGCGCAGCACGCACAGGGCGCAGCCGCGGCGCAGCGCCCCGCAGCGGGCCCCGAACAGGCGCTCGACGCGCGTCGCGAGCACCAGCGGCGCGGGCGCCAGCGCGACGGCGGCGAGGTCCGCATCGCAAGCCGCCTCGAGCAGCGCGTCCAGGCCGTCCTCGTGCCAGGCCTGCGCGGCCAGGGCGCTGGCGAACACCGTGCGCCGCGCCGCCACCAGCCCGCGCTCGTCCCGGCAGCGCATGAGCGCGACGTGGCCGGTGACGCCGCCGGCCGCGACCTCGCCCGGGCAGTCGCCGGGCCAGGAGGTGGCCGGCGGCGTCTCCCACATCCCCGCGCAGCACGCGCAGGCGGTCGCCGGCCGCCGCGGCCTGGGCGGCGAGGAACTCGGGATCGCGGCCCTCGTAGGCGAGGGTGCCGTCGACGCCGCGGATGCGGAAGCGCAGGCGCAGGTGCGCCGGCAGCGCGCCGGCGGTGAAGGGCGGACAGGGCTGGCCGAGGCGCTCGCGCAGCAGTTCGGCGAGCACCTGCGGCAGGCCACGGCGCGTGGCCGCGTCCGGCAGCGCCAGGCAGCGCTCCGCCAGCTCGCGCGCGCTATCGGCGAGCGGGATCAGGCGCCGGCGCAGGTCCTTGGGCAGCTGGCCGAGGTAGGCCTCGATGGTCTCCGGCAGCGCTCCCGGGCACCAGCCAGTCGAGCCGCCCCTGGTCGACCAGGGCGAGCTGGTCCTCGCGCAGCTCGAGCGTCACGCCGTCATCGGCGTCCCCGGGGACGAAGCGGTAGCGCAGCGCCAAGCGCTGGCCGCCCATCGCCACCTCCTCGGGGAAACCGGCCGCGGCGCGCGCCACGGCTTCCGGGTCCGCGAGGTCGGCGGCGGCGATGACCAGGCGCTCCTCGCCGTGCGTGCGGCACCAGCGGCGCAGCGCGTCGCTGGAGGCGATCACCGGCGCGTCGACCGCCTCCAGGCCCAGGCGCTCGCGGTAGAAGGCGGCGATCTGCGCATCGTCGATCCACAGCGTGGGGTCGCGCAGGCGGTCGCGCAGGCGGCGCGCGTCGGCCAGCACCGCGCGGTTGCGGGCGATGACCGGGAACTCGCCATCGAGGTGCTCGCCGCACAGGCCCTCGCGCACGAACACCGCGGTGGCGTCGCGCGGGTCGATGCGCTCGTACGGCACCAGGCGCCCGCTGCGCACCGGCAGGCCCTTCCAGGTGACGGTCTCGGTGCACACCACCTGGCGGCGCTTCACGTGCCAGTGCGGATCGCGGTGGCGGCGGCGCACGCGCGCTCCGGCGAGTTCGACCACCCACTCGGGATCGATGGGCGCGCACAGCCGCGCGAACAGCCGGCTGGTCTCCACCACCTCGCAGGCCACCAGCCACGGCGGCGGCGGCGGCGCGCGCTTGCCGTCGTCGACCTTGCCGGCGCGCAGCGCGCTGCCGGGGTGGACGTGCAGCTGGCGGTCGCCGGCGCCGCGGAACACGCGCAGCTCGGGATCGTACATCAGCACGTTGCCGAGCATGCCCGCGAGCACCGCGCGGTGCACGCGGTCGAGCGGCCACGCCTCCGACGGGTGGCCGGTGGCCGGCACGGCCGCGCCTGCCGCTTGGCCCGCACCCGCGGCGGCGCCACGGCGCTCGCGGACCGCCTGCCACAGCTGGTGGCGCACATCCGCCCACTCGCGCATGCGCCGGAAGCCGATGAAGCCGGATTCGCAGAAGCGCTTGCGCGCCGACGCCGAGGCCGCGTCCTGGTAGCGGTCCCACAGGCGCAGCACCGTGGCCAGGTCGCCCGCCTCGTGCGCCAGCGCCTTGTGCGCGCTGTCGGCCTTGGACTCCGACCCCAGCGGCCGCACGCGCGGATCCTGCACCGACAGGAAGGCCGCGATGGTGCAGGCCTCGTGCGGCACGCCCTCGGAAAGCCCAGCGAGCAGGATGCGCGCGACCTGGGGGTCCGCCGGGATCGACGCGAGCTGCCGGCCGAGCGGTGACAGCCCGGCCTCCGCCGTCCGCCGCCCCCCCTCGTCGGAGCCCGCGGTCCGCACCGCGCCCGCCCCCTCTGCCGACCCGGTCGATGCGCCACCTGACTCATCCCGCGGCCTCGCGCCTCGCGGCTCGCGCCTCGCGCCTCCCACTTCGGCCGCGGATCCCCCCTCCGCGCCGCCGGGAAGCGCAGGTCGCGCACCCGGCGCCGCACGCTCCGTCAACGCCCCGAGCTCCTCCAGCAGCCCCCGCGCCTGGTGCCACGCGTGCCCCGCCGGCGCGTCCAACCACGGGAAGGCCTCCGGCTGACCCAGCCCCATGCCCAGGCACTGCAGCAACACCCCGGCGAGGTTGGAGCGCAGGATCTCGGGCGTGGTGTAGGGATCGCGCGCGCTGAAGTCCTCCTCCGGGAAGAGGCGGATGCACACGCCGGCCGCGACGCGGCCGGCGCGGCCGGCGCGCTGGGTGCAGCTCGCCTGCGAGACCGCCTCGACCGGCAGGCGCTCGGTGCGCGAGCCGGCCTGGTAGCGCTTGATGCGCGCCAGGCCGGTGTCGATGACGTAGCGGATGCCGCTGATCGTCAGCGAGGTCTCGGCGATGTTGGTGGTGAGCACGATCTTGCGCCCGCGCGCCGGCTGGAAGACGCGCTGCTGCTCCTTCGGCGTGAGGCGGCTGAAGAGCGGCAGCACCGTCGCCCCGGCGAGGTCGTCGAGGCGGCGGCCGGCCTCGATGATGTCGCGCTCGGTGGGCAGGAAGCACAGCACGTCGCCGGGCTCGCGGTCGCCGTGGACCTCGCGGATCGCCTGCAGGGCGGCGCCCAGGTAGCCGATGTCGTCGTCGCCCGGCGGCTGGTAGCGGATCTCGACCGGGAAGGTGCGGCCCTCGACCGCGATGATCGGCACCGGCGGCGGGACGTGGGCGCTGTCCGGCAGCGGCCGCGCGAAGTAGGCGGAGAAGCGCTCGGCCTCGATGCTCGCCGAGGCGATCACCACCAGCAGCCCGGGCCGGCGCTCGCGCAGCAGCCGCAGCAGGCCGAGCAGCAGGTCGACGTTGAGGTTGCGCTCGTGCGCCTCGTCGACGATCACCGCGTCGTAGCGGGACAGCTCCGGGTCGTTGGCGAACTCGGCGAGCAGCAGGCCGTCGGTGACCACCCGCACCAGGGTGTCGGCGCCGGCGCGGTCGTCGAAGCGCACGCTGTGCGCGACCACGCCCTCGGCCGCAGCCAGCTCCTCGCGGATGCGCGCCGCCATCGCCACCGCGGCGACGCGGCGCGGCTGGGTCAGCGCGATCATGCCGCGCCGGCCGTAGCCCGCTTCGAGCAGCATCTTCGGCAGCTGCGTGGTCTTGCCCGACCCGGTCGCGCCGGTCAGCACCACCACCGGGCTGCGCGCGATCTCGGCGAGGATCTCGTCGCGGCGCGCCGCCACCGGCAGCTGCTCCGGGTAGGTGATGGTCAGCGGCAGGGCGCTGCGGCGCTGGACCTCGGCGGCGCCGGCCGCCAGGCGCGCCGCGACCTCGCCCAGGGTGCGGTCCGCGGCCTGCCCGCGCGCCAGGCGCTGGGCCGCCTGGCGCAGTTTCGGCTCCGCCCACAGCGCATCGCCGACGCGCGCAGCGGCGGCCTGGGCGCGCAGGGCGTCGACAGTGGGGATTTCCGGAGCCATGGGGCGCGGAGTGTGCCAAACCAGCGCGAAAATGCAGCCTGAGAACCCCCGGACCCGCACTGGCCTGGGCGCGGGACGGCACGGTACGACGATCCTTGCACCGCCGCTCCGCCACGCGCTAATGCACCCAGGAGAGCGCCATGGGATCCACCACCGTCATCATCCTCGCCGTCGTCGGGGCCGTCGTGCTGCTGGCCCTGATCGTCGTGGTCTGGGCGGTCAGCGTCTTCAACAACCTGGTGACGCTGCGCAACCGCACCAAGAACGGCTTCTCGCAGATCGACGTGCAGCTCAAGCGCCGCTACGACCTGATCCCCAACCTGGTCGAGGTCGCCAAGGGCTACATGAAGCACGAGAGCGGCACGCTCGAGGCGGTGATCGCCGCGCGCAACAGCGCGGTCGCCGTCCAGGCCAAGGCCGCCGCCGATCCCACCGACCCGGCGGCGATGAAGCAGCTGCTCAGCGCCGAGAGCGCGGTCACCGGCAGCCTCGGCCGCCTGTTCGCGGTCTCCGAGGCCTACCCCGACCTCAAGGCCAACACCACCATGACCCAGCTGTCGGAGGAGCTGACCACCACCGAGAACAAGGTGTCGTTCGCGCGCCAGGCCTACAACGACGCGGTGCTGGGCTACAACACCGCGCGCGAGGTCTTCCCGGGCAACATCTTCGCCGGGATGTTCAACTTCAGCGCCGCGACCCCCTACGAGATCGAGGCGGCGGCGGAGCGCGAGGCGCCGAAGGTCTCGTTCACCTGAATCCAGGATCGTCCTCGGCCATGGACTTCTTCGCGCGCCAGGACTCCGCCCACCGCCAGAGCCGGCGGCTCGGCTGGCTGTTCGCCATGGCCGTCGTCGGCGTGGTGGTGGTGCTCAACATCGTCGCCGCCTTCGCGATCGACCGCCTGGCTCGAGCAGGGGCGCACGCGCGCGCGGCACGCCAGCTGGTACACCCCCGACCAGGTCGTGCTGCTGCGCTGGAAGGTCCACGGGCTGGTCACGCTCGGCACCCTGGCGGTGATCGCCCTCGGATCGCTGTTCAAGACCGCGCAGCTCGCCGCGGGCGGGGCGGTGGTCGCCGAGATGATGGGCGGGCGGCGCATCGACCGCAACCTCTCCGGCGCCGCACCGGCGGAGCGGCGGCTGCTCAACGTGGTCGAGGAGATGGCGATCGCCTCCGGCGTGCCGATGCCGCAGGTCTTCGTCCTGCCCGAGGACGGCATCAACGCCTTCGCCGCCGGGCACCGCCCCGACGACGCGGTGGTGGCGGTGACCGAAGGCACCCTGGCGCGCCTGTCGCGCAGCGAACTGCAGGGCGTCGTCGGCCACGAGTTCAGCCACATCCTGAACGGCGACATGGGCATCAACCTGCGCATGCTCGGTCTGGTGCACGGCCTGCTGCTCATCGCCCTGATCGGCGAGGTGATCATGCGCACCACGTACTACACCCGGCCGTCCAACGACCGCCGCGACGGCGGCGGCGGCAACGGCGTCTTCTTCGCCGGCATCGCGCTGTTCGCCATCGGCTACGTCGGCTACTTCTTCGGCAACCTCATCAAGGCGGCGATGAGCCGGCAGCGCGAGCAGCTCGCCGACGCCTCGTCGGTGCAGTTCACGCGCAACCCCGACGGCATCGGCAACGCCCTCAAGAAGATCGGCGGCGGCTACACCGGGTCGCGCCTGGCCAGTCCGCACGCGGCCGAGTCCAGCTACATGTGCTTCGGCGAGGCGATCCCGCTGGCCTTCAGCGGCCTGTTCGCCACCCACCCGCCCATCGAGGAGCGCATCCGCGCGGTCGACCCCGCCTGGGACGGCCGCTTCCTGGCCGCGCCGCGCCTCGATGGCCAGGACGAACAGGACGCGGTGGAGCAGCACGCGCCGATCGACGCCATGGGCTTGGCCGCGGGCCTCGCCGCCGCCCCCGGCGGGGTGCGCATCGCCGCGGACGACGTCACCGCGCGCGCCGGCACGGTCGCTCCGGACCACGTGGCCTATGGCGCGGCGCTGCTCGCGCGGATTCCCGCGGGGCTGCTCGATGCGGCGCACGAGCCGTTCTCGGCCCGCGCGGTGGCCCTCGCCACCCTGCTCGACGCCGACCCCGCCCAGGCGGCGGCCCAGCGCGGCGCTGATCGCGCGCGCCGATCCCGACCTGATGCGCGTGGTGCCGCGCCTCCAGGGCCTGGTCGCGGCGCTCGGACCCGGCGCGGCCCTGCCGCTGCTGCTGGTCTGCATCCCTGCGCTGCGCCAGCTCACCGCGGCGCAGCGCGACGCCTTCCTCGCGCTCAGCGAGAGCCTGGTCGCCAGCGACGGGGTGGTCAGCCTGCACGAGTTCGCCCTCGCCAAGCTGCTCGCCGTGCACCTGGGCCCGGCGCCGGAGCAGGCCGAGCGGATCTACGCGGTGAGGCCGCTGCTGCCGCACCTGGCCGTGCTCCTGTCGGCCCTCGCGCGCGCCGGCGGCGGCGATGAGGCCAACGCGCGCCGCGCCTTCGCCGCCGGCAGCGCCAAGGTGCTGCTGGCCGGCGAGGCCCTCGACTTCCTGCCGCCCACCGCCGCCACCGCCGCCACCCTCGACCGCGCGCTCGCCGGCCTCGCCCTGGCCAGCGCCGGCATCAAGCGCCGCGTCCTGGCCGCCTGCGCGTGGTGCGTCGCGGCCGATGGCACGGTGACGGTCGAGGAGGCGGAGCTGCTGCGCGCCGTGGCGGACTGCCTGGGGTGCCCGCTGCCGCCGTTCGCGGACGCCGCCGCGGGCTGAGGCGTGGTCGAGCTGGCGCTCGACCCTCCCGGGGGGCGGAACAAGGGTCCGGTGGCCCCCGCGAGACCCGCAAGCCGTCGCCGGGAGGGGTCGAGCGCCAGCTCGACCACCGACCAGCCCGCGCCCACCACCGTCATCACCGCGCGACCGGGACCTCCATCACCGTCCCGCTCACCACATCGCGCACCCGCACGCGCAGCGCGCCATCTTCCTCGTCAGCCAAGGGCAGCGCGTAGGCTCCGCGGCCATCGCTGCCCGTGGTGACGTTGCGCGTCAGGTGCCGCAAGACCCCGTCTGCCCCGCTCACCTCGACGTGGGCCACGTGCGGCACGAAGACGCTGCCGCCGCGCAGCTGCCAAGCGACCTGCAGGTCGCCGGCGACGACCTTGGCGGTCGCCTCGAATCCGGCGTCAGCGGCCGCGCACAACGCCAGCGGGTGTCCCTCGCCCGCATGCAGCGGGACGCTGATCACGCGCCCATCCTGCTTCACCACCGCGCCACTGCGGCAGTCGATGCAGGTCACCGCACCGAAACCGCTCAGGTCGACCTTCACGGTCTCGACCTCCGGCCCCGCTCCGGCGTCGCGCTCGACGTGCCCGACGCCGTCCGCGCCGATGACCTCGTGCGAGCCGACCGGCGCGCGCAGCAGGGTGAGCAGGCGCACCGGGGACGCGCCCGCCGGCGCAGGCAGGTCGTGCAGCACGGCCGTGGTGCCGGGCGTGGCGGTGAGCGGCGCGTAGGGCGGCGCACCCGCCTTCGCCAGCGCCGCGCCCAGGGCCCCCTTCACCGCGGCGAAGCGCGTCAGGCGCTGCGCGAACGTCGGCGGCAGCGGTGCGGGACGCAGGAACTCGTCCAGTTCGGGTTCATCGGTCGCCAGCACCAGCCCACCGCGGTCGAGCAGGCCCTGCACGGCCGGCAGCACGGCGCTGCCGCCCGCCACCTCGCCACGCCCGATGGCCACGCTCATGGGCAGGGCCAGCACGCGCACCCCGCGCTTGGCGAGCGCACCGGCCGCGATCTCGGCGTCGCTGATCAGGAAGGGGTCGGCCCCGGCCGCGTACAGCGCCTCCATCACCATGGTCTCGGCCTGCTTGAACTCCTCGAAGCGGCCGCGCGCCCAGGCCGCGCGCTGGCTGGCCGCGCTCCACAGCACGGCGACCGGCGAGAACCGGCGCGTCGCGAGCATGTACTGCCGGCCCAGGCCGGCGCTCAGCTCGGCGAGCACGACCTGGTAGTCGCGACCGGACTGGCAGAAGGTCCAGTCGGGGTCGTGCAGGCTGGGCCACCAGAACAGCGCGGTGCCGTCGCCGCCGGCGAGCAGGTTCGACCACACCTGGTGCGCGACCGACGGACCGCTGCGCCCGTAGCCGCACCACGGCGTGGCGCGCAGCTCCGGGCCGCCCCAGCACAGGCGCTGCAGTTCCTGGTAGCGCCCGCCGTAGCCGCAGACCGCGCCCAGCTCCGGGCTGAGCTTCGCCCAGTCGATGCCGTTGAACACCGCCTGCTCCTGCGTCCCCGAGACGCTCAGGCGCGCCGCGGGATAGCCGGCGCGCACCGCGTCGGCGTACAGGCGGAACACGCCCGCCCAGGCCGTGTCGTTGTGATCGCGCCAGGCGTTCCACAGCCCGAAGTGGCCGCTGTCCTTGGCTTCCTGGCCGGTTTGCGGCGCCACCTGGTCGAAGCCGGCGAAGGTGGTGGCGAAGGCCGCGTTGAGCGCCGCGATGGTGCCGAAGCGCTTCTCCAGGCCCGCGCGGAAGGCCGCGACGTTGGCCGGGTGCTCATCGAGGTCGAACTCGGTGGTGTAGCTGGTCAGCGAGGTCTCATCGGAGGTGATCAGCGACAGCGGCGCGTACGGCGCCATCGCGGTGGCGAGTTTCTGCACGCGCGCGCGCTCCGCCGCGGCGAAGTCCGGATCGGAGAACGACGGGTGGCGGATCAGCGCGCTGCGGTCCTTGCGCTCGCGCCAGTCGCGCATGCGGCTCTCGAGGTCCTCGACGTGCAGGCCGTTGGCGAAGCCGACCGGGTGCAGGCGCATGCCATTGCGCAGCAGCCGCCGCCATTCGCCCGGGTCGTCCCCTCCGGCGGTGTTGCTGCTCAGCCCGAAGTCGCGCATGCGCGCCATCTCCAGGTCGCCCAGGAAGGGCAGGCCGCGCTCGCACCAGGTCAGGGTCTCGTAGTCGTCCCACGCCGATGACGGTGTGACCACCACCTCGGCCAGCCCTTCGCCGATCAACCGGCCCGCGCGCCGGGCCTGCACGCGCACCTGGGCGACGCCCGCGCGCACGCGCGTGGTCGGCACGGTGACGCCGCCCGTGGCCGCATCGACCGGCAGCGTACCGAGCGTGCGCCAGCGCCCATCCCCCGGCTCGCCGAGCAGCGCGGTCCAGGTCGCGTCGCGCGCGCCTCCGGGCGCGGTGAAGGTGAGCGCGATCGGGGCACCAGCCGCCACCGTGGCGGGCGCCTGGACCTTGATGCGCAGGAAGGCCGGATCCGGGTCCGCGAAGCCGAGCTCCCAGTCCGTGACCGCCCCGTGCGCGTCCTTCCACTGCCGCACCGTATACCAGGGGTCCGCGTCGGCGCCCGCGACCGCGGCGACCTGCGCCGCGCCCTGGCGCGCGAGCGGGCGGTCGCCCGCCCAGGCGGCCGCGCGCGCGAGCAGGGCGTACCACGCCTCCCAGTAGCGGTAGGGTGGGCGCTCGGCGAAACCGTCCGGCACCGCCATGTGCGGGGTCAGCGACGCGGTGCGCGCCGCGATGGTCACCACGCGGCCCTTGCCGACCTGGCGCACCGCCAGCACCGGCGTGCCGTTGGCGAGGCTGATCAGCACCTGCGCGCCCGGCGCGGGAGTGCAGCGCTGGGTCTCCATCTCGCCAGTGGGCAGGGCGTCGAGCGGCACCCCGGCGGTGAGCGGGTGCGCGCCCTGCGCGACCCACCGCCCGCCGAACTCGCGCCCCTCCTTCGGGACGTGCATGCCGCCGCCGTCATCCGCCCAGTCGCTGGCGCCATCGATCAGGGCGCTGAGCGCGCGCAGGTCGTCGGGCCACGGCTGGTCGCGGTCGCCGGGGAAAGGCATGAGCAGCACCAGGCCCTCGCCGCGGTCGCGCACGCGCGCCAGCAGCGCCTGGCGCGCCGCCAGCCCGAAGCGGTTCCACCCCATCGGCGTGGACAGCAGCAGGACCTCGAAATGCTCGGGACCGCACAGCGTGCTCGCCAGGTAGCGCTGCATCAGCGCGCAGTCCAGGCCGTGCCCGCGCTGGCCATAGGCGTCGCCGAAGCCCCAGGTGTTCTCGCCCCACTCGCGGTCCCACGACAGCACGCGCGGGTCGAGGTCGATGCGCTCCATCAGTTCGACCACCTCGCGCCCGGTGCGCACCCCGGCGATGGCGAACGCCTTGAGCGGCCCACCCGCCAGCCCGCGCGCGAAGGGCAGGTGCGGCGTCGCGACCGCCAGGGTCGGCTGGCGGTCGAGGCGCTCGGCGTAGGGGATGAACGGCACCTGGTCGGCCTCCATGCGGCCGAGGCGCAGGTCGTCGAACCACAGCGTCACCCCGGCCGGAGGGTGGTCGAGGAACAGCACCAGCGCCGTCACGGCGCGCACGTCGATGCTCTTGGCGATGGTGGCGATCGGGATCTGCACGCGCGTGCGCCCGGCGACCAGGCGCGCGCCGCCGTTGTAGCGCGAGGCATAGCCGGCGCTCTTCGCGTCGTCGACGCGCACGGCCAGTTCGCGCTCGCCGGTCGACCACACGGTGAAGGACAGGGCCTCGTAGGCCGACCAGTCGCGCGGCACCTCCTTCCTGCGCAGCGCGAGGTTCGGGTACTCGCCGCGCCGCACCACCATCTTCAGCACGCTGCCCTGCTCGGTGACCGAGCGCGGGCCGACCGAGAGGTCGAGGTCGTCGCGGTCCCACTCGAAGTGGCGGAGGGCATCGGCGTCGGCGAAGCTGGCCAGCGGAACGCCGTTCGCGGGTTCACCCGCGGTGACGCGGCCCGCACCGGCGAGCACGGCGAGGACGAGGAGGACGGTGGGGAAGGTGGTGCGCATGGGATCGCCTACCGTGGTCGGGATGGGTCGTGGCCGGGTCACCGCATCATCGGCGCGCGCGGTGACGCGGCGGACGCGCACCGCGAAGGTATGGGCGGGAACGTCTCATCCACGTCATACGAACCCACCGGTCGATATGGTACCCCCCGTAAACAGCGGTTTCCAGTCGCGCTGAGGGGCAGGCGGCCCGCGGGGCCGCCTGCCTCGTCACCAGACGTCGCGGCACGTGGACGGCGGCGCGGTGTGGTCCTCCACCCCCCACCGCCGCGCCGCTCACTTCCCGGCGGCCTCGCCCCGCATCAGCACCAGCATGTTGTCCCGGTGCACCGCCGCCTTCGGCAGCGCGTATCCGAGCGCGTTGGTCGCGGCGTCCAAGCGCTTGCCGCAGATCGGTCCCAATTCGGCCGCCGACAGCGACACCAGTCCGCGCGCCACCTCGTCACCCGAGGGATCGACGATGGCCACCGTGTCCCCGCGCTCGAAGCGCCCATCGCAGCGCAGGATCCCCGCCGGCAGCAGGCTGCGCCCACCGCGCATCAGCGCCTGGGCCGCCCCGGCGTCGACGTGCAGGCGCCCCTTCACGCGGCGCGCCACCGCCAGCCAGCGGCGGCGGCCGTCGGCGCGCTCGCCGTGGCCGGGCACGCGCGTGCCGAGCGCTTCGCCGGCGACGATGCGCTCGATGACGCGCGGCTCGCGCGCCAGGGCGATGGTGGTGGTCACCGCGGCGCCGCTCGCCAGGCGCGCGGCCTCGATCTTCGAGCGCATCCCGCCGCGGCCGCGCGCCCCGGCGCCGCCGGCGGCGGCGACCATGCGCGCGGTGACGACCGGGATCTCGGTCAGGCGCTTGGCCGCGGGGTTGGAGCGCGGGTCGGCGTCGTAGACGCCGTCGATGTCGGTGAGCAGGATCAGCCGCTCCGCGCCGAGCTGGGTGGCGACCAGGGCCGAGAGCCGGTCGTTGTCCCCGACGGTCAGCTCCTCGACCGCGACGGTGTCGTTCTCGTTGATCACCGGCACCGCCCCGAACTCGAACAGCGCCTGGAAGGTGGCGGTGAGGTTGAGGTAGCGCTCGCGCTCGGTGAAGTCGTCGTAGGTCAGCAGCACCTGCGCCGCGACCAGCCCGTGCGCGGCGAGCGCGACCTCCCAGCGGTGCGCGAGCGTGGCCTGGCCGATCGCGGCCAGCGCCTGGCGCTCGGGCAGGCCCGGCGGCCGCTCGGCCAGGCCGAGGATGCCGACGCCGCTGGCGACCGCGCCGCTGGACACCAGCACCGGCTGCGCGCCGCCGCGCGCGAGCGCCGCGAGCTGCGCGGCGACCGCGTCCAGGTAGGGCAGGTCGATGCGGCCGGCGCGGTCGACCAGGCTGTTCGAGCCGATCTTCACCACCACCACGGGGCGCGCGTCAGTGGCCATCGCCGGGCTCCTTGGGCGGGGTGCCGGCGTCCGGCCCGGGTTGCTCGGCTGCCGCCCCGGTGTCCGGCCCGCTCCCGGTCACGACGTGCGGAGCGGGGGGAGCCTGAGCGGCGGGCGCAGCGCTCGACTCGGCCGCAGGCGCAGGCGGATCGACGGGCGGATCGCGCAAGGCGTCGGCCGGAACGACCTCGTCCCCCAGCGGCTCCGCCGGGTGCGAGGCCTCGTCGTGATCGCGACCGAAGTGGTGGTCGTCCTCGCTGCGCGAGGGTCCCGCCGGCACCTCGCCGGTGACGGTGTGGTGGTGCTCCTCGTCGACCTGGGCGCCCTGCGGATCGTTGGTGGCCGGCGCCTGCACCGCGCCGTGGTCGTAGGCCCCACGCGGCACGGTCGCGCCCGGCGCGTCCCAGGCCGCCGGCGCGGGCGGTGGGAACTGCGGCGCCGCCGCGGCCGGCGGCGCGTGGCGCGCGTTGTACCACATCATCGCGCGGCTCGCGAGCAGGCCGCCCTCGAAGAGCAGCTGCAGCGGGATCATCATCACGATCATGCTGGTGCCGTCCGGCGGGGTGACCAGCGAGGCGATCACCGTGTTGATCAGGATGACGAACTTGCGCATCCTGGCGAGCTTCGCCGTGGTGACGAACCCGAGCCGCACGAGGATCATCACCAGCCAGGGGATGTCCATCATCAGGCCGAAGCACACCGTCATCATGGTGAACGACGACTGGTAGACCGTCGGCGGCACCATCTGCTCCTTGAGCGTCGGGTCGGCGGCCGACCACTCGAGCAGCCAGGCGAAGTAGTAGGGCAGGCCCCAGAAGTAGCCGAGCACCGCACCGGTGTAGAAGAAGATGATGCCGGCGGGCACGAACAGGAAGGCGAGCTGGCGCTCGTTCTGCAGCAGGCCGACGCTGACGAAGCGCCAGATCTGGTAGACCAGGAACGGGATGGTCAGGGCGAGGGCCGCGTAGAAGCTGACCGACATCGACACCATCGCGCTCTCGCCGAGGCCCGTGCTGGTGAAGATGCTGGCGGGATTGCGCTCGATGCCCGCGCCGTTGCCGGCGACGGTGGTGATGACCCCCGTCGCCGCATCGACCTTGCGGATGCGCTGGTTGTTGGTGTCGGCGATGAACAGGTCGCCCGCGGCGTCCACGCTGACCCAGCCGGGGCAGTCCAGCTCCGCTGCGGTCGCCGGGCCGCCGTCGCCCGAGAAGCCGGCCGTGGCGGTGCCGGCGACCGTGGTGATCGCGCCGGTGGCCTTGTCGACCTTGCGGATGCAGGAGTGGAACTGGTCGGCGATGAAGAGGTTGCCGGCGGCATCGACGGCGACCGCGGTCGGGTGGTCGAGCGCCGCCTCCAGGGCGGGTCCACCGTCACCCGGGAACGACTTGCCCTCCGCGGGCTTCGGCTGCCCGGTCAGGGGCTTCGCGCGGACGAGGTAGCTGCTGGAGTCGAGGCCCAGATCGCGCGCGTGCTCGGGTCCGAGGATGCGGATCGCGTGCAGCAGCGGCTGCGCGTAGACGACCTTGAGCTCCTTGTTGTAGGCGAACGCCGCCAGGAAGCCCACCACCAGCACCGCGATCGGCACCATCAGCCGCCTGCGCAGCTCGTGCAGGTGGTCGCCGAGGCTCATCGGCATGTCGACCAGGTGCGGCAGCGGGTTCAGGCGCACGCTGCGCCCCCCTGCGTCGCGCCCTGCGCTGGCACCCGCGTGCGGGCCGGCCCGGGATTCGCCATCAGCTCACGCCCCCACCGCGTGCACGGCCGCGGCCAGCACGCCGGCGCGCGCCGCCACGGTGCGGACGAGGTCGCGCGCGGCGCCGTGCTTCTCGATCAGGCGCACCAGGTGGCTGCCGACGATCACGCCGTCGCCGAAGCCGGCGGCGAGCGCGGCCTGCTCCGGCGTCGAGATGCCGAAACCGATGCACACCGGCGCGTCCGCGACCTTCTTCAGGCTCGCGACCTGCTTCGCCAGGTCGGCGGGCAGGTCGGCGCGCTCGCCGGTGACGCCCAGGCGGCAGACGTAGTAGAGGAAGCCGCGGCTCTCGCGCATCAGCATGCGCTTGCGCACCAGCGGCGTGGTCGGGGCCGACAGGCACACGGTGGCCAGGCCGGCGGCGCGCATCGTCGCCAGGAATTCCGCGCCCTCCTCCGGCGGCAGGTCGAGCGGCAGCAGCCCATCGACCCCGGCCGCGACCGCGTCGCGCGCGAAGGCCCCGGCCCCGTAGGCCAGCACCGGGTTGACGTAGGTGAAGAACAGCAGCGGCACCTGGGTGCGCGCGCGGATGCGTCGCACCGCCGCCAGCACGCCCTTCACCGTCGTCCCCGCCTTCAGCGCGCGCTCGCAGGCCGCCTGGTTGGCCGGCCCGTCCGCCATCGGGTCCGAGTAGGGGATGCCCAGCTCGATGATGTCGACGCCGGCCTCGGCCATGGCCACCACCAGCTCGACGGTGGCGTCGAGGTGCGGATCGCCGGCGCAGATGTAGGCGACGAAGGCCTTCCGGCCGTCCGCCTTCAACGAGCTGAAGCGTTGCGCGATGCGGTTCGCCGCGGGAGCGCTGCTGCGCGCAGGGGCGTTCCTCACAGCGGGACCCCCTCCAGGCGCGCCACCTCGGCCACGTCCTTGTCGCCGCGGCCCGAGACGTTGACGATGATCAGCGCGTTCTTCTTGGTGCGCTCGACCACCTGCGGCAGGGCGCCGATGGCGTGCGCCGATTCCAGCGCGGGGATGATGCCCTCGGTCTCGGCCAGCAGGTGCAGCCCGGCGAGCGCCTGGGCGTCGCTGACGCGCAGGTACTCGGCGCGCTTGGCGTCGCGCAGCCAGGCGTGCTCGGGGCCGATCGAGGCGTAGTCCAGGCCGGCGCTGACCGAGTGCGTCCCGACCACCTGGCCGTCGCCGTCCTGCAGCACGTAGCTGGCCATGCCCTGGAACACCCCGAACGTGCCGCCGCTGAAGCGCGCCGCGTGCTCGCCGAGCTCCGCGCCGCGCCCGCCCGCCTCCGCGCCGATGAAGCGGACCTTGGCGTCCTTCATGAAGGGGTGGAACAACCCGATCGAGTTCGAACCGCCGCCGACGCAGGCGACCAGCACGTCGGGCAGGCGGCCCTCGGCCTTGAGGATCTGCGCGCGCGCCTCCTTGCCGATGACGCTCTGGAAGTCGCGCACCATCGCCGGGTAGGGGTGCGGGCCGAGCGCGCTGCCGAGGATGTAGTGCGTGCCCTCGACGTTGGTCACCCAGTCGCGCAGCGCCTCGTTGACCGCGTCCTTCAGCGTGCGCGTGCCGGAGTCGACGCCGACCACCTCGGTGCCGAGCAGGCGCATGCGGAAGACGTTCGGCTGCTGCCGGCGCATGTCCTCGGTGCCCATGTACACGCGGCACTTCAACCCCAGCAGCGCGCACGCCGTGGCGGTGGCGACGCCGTGCTGCCCGGCGCCGGTCTCGGCGATGATGCGCTTCTTGCCCAGCTTCTGCGCGAGCAGCGCCTGGCCGATGGCGTTGTTGATCTTGTGCGCGCCCGTGTGGTTGAGGTCCTCGCGCTTGAGCCAGATGCGCCGCGCGTACTTCGCCGACAGCCGGTCGGCCCAGGTGAGCGGCGTGGGCCGCCCTACGAAGGTCCGCAGCAGCTCGTGGAAGCGCTTCTGGAAGGCCTTGTCCTTCTTGGCTTTGGCGTAGGCGGCCGTGATCTCGTCGAGGGCCGGGATGAGGGTCTCGGGCACGTAGCGCCCGCCATAGCGGCCGAAGCGGCCGGAGGCATCGGGCAGGGTGCGGGAGGCGGCTGAGGAGGTCGTGGCCATGGGGTCACCCGGGAGGAATGGGCAGGATGGCCGGGGCCGGAGGGATGTCAAAGCACGCTGGCGTAGGGTCCTGCGGGGGAAGACCCTGGACCCACGAGGACCGCCACGTCGCAGCGCTGGTCTCAATACGGACCTCGAACGCGCCCTCGGGCTGTCTCCCCCGGGATCGCGGGCCGCTCGCCCGCAGGGCCCCCAATGCGGGCCAGCGGCCAATGCTATCAAGCTGAGCTCTTCTCTGGTTTCTCTGGTCCTCTGTGTTCGATCGGCCGTCGGCTCACATCCACAGCTCCGACCCACATCGAACGGAAGGCAGGACATCCAAATGGAACACAGAGGACCAGAGGGCCCGGAGCAGCGCGAATGACAGCTGCAGCCCGATCCTGGGACGACGTGGGGACCTCAGCTTGATAGCATGGGCCAGCGGCCCGCGGTCCCGGGAGACAGCCTCGGGGCGCGGAATGGCTACCCCAGCGCCACGCCCAGCTTCGCCACGCGCTCCTCCGTCCTGCGCACCCGTTCCCACGCGTTCAGCACGACGGGGTCCTCGGCCGCCGCGGCGTGCGCCGCCGCGTACCCGGGGATGATGCGCGCGCCGCGCTCGTCGTCGCGGGACTTGCTGGCCTGGACCAGCTCGGCGTTGGCGCGCTCGATCTCGATCAGCAGCTTGAGGCGCTGGTTCAGGCCGATGCCGGGCAGCAGCTGGCGCGCCAGCTGGTGGGCGAGCTCGCCCGAACCCGGGATCTGCAGGTTGCCCTCCTGCTCGGCGAGCAGCACGCGCAGGCAGTAGCGCTTGAGGGTGCGGCCGTAGACCTCGATGGCCTTGAGGCGCGCCTCTTCGCGCACGAAGTTCTTGCCGATGCCCTCGATGTCGTCCTCGAGGTAGACCGGCTTCATCGAGGTGATCGCCAGCAGGCGGTCGCGCGCGTCGTTGATCAGGCGCACGATCGCCGGGCGCAGCACCTTGTAGTCGATGACGTGGCGGCGCGCGTGGTCGCGGCGCGCGAACTTGAGTTCCGTGCGCACCAGGCCGTAGGCGTTGGCGTACAGGCCCCACGAGGGGATCAGCTCGTTGTAGGCGCGCGGCACGCCGACGCCGCGCTCGTCGAGCGGCTCGGCCGAGACCGTGATCAGGCTGAACGGGAAGCGCACCTTCTGCGGCAGGGTGCTGACGCCCATGCTCACCACGCTGTAGGGCGCCTCGCTGAAGTCGGTGGGGAAGCGGATCGCCGCGCCCAGCCCGAAGAAGGCGCCCTCGCCCGGCCAGATCTCCTGGTCGGGCGCGCGGCCGTTGTGGTTCGAACCGACCATCGCGCCGTAGGCGACGTTGCCCTTGCCCTCGGGCCAGTACGCGGCGATCAGCAGGCTCTGGTGGTGGAAGCCGACGAACGGCCCGACCAGGCTGGCGGTGACCTCGCCCTTGGCGATGGTGGTGTTGGGGCCGATGATGCTCGCCGAGACCGTGGCGTGCTCGTCGGCGGCGCTGTGCTCGAGCATCACCGTGCGGCGCACGATGGCGTTGCCGTCGACGGTCACGCCGGGCTGCAGCACGCTGTCGGCGACCGCGGCGCCGCCGCTGACCTGGGTGGGTTCCTCGGCCGAGGAGAACAACGCGGCGTTGGACACCTCGAGGGCGTGGTCGATGACCGCGGCGATGCCGATGTAGGCGTCGCGGATGCGCTCGGTGTGGCGCACGCGCGCGCGGCGGCGCACCCAGCTCACCGGGCTGGTCAGGGCCTGCGCGTAGCGCGCGACCGCCGCGCGCACCGCGGCCTGGCCCTCGAGGTCGCCGCGCTCGCGCGCGATCAGCGCGGCGTGCTCGACGGTCAGCTCCGCCCACACCGGCACCTCGCGGCCGCCGGTCTCGGGGCCGACGGCGATGTCCAGGCCGCAGCCGAAGGTCGCGGCGCCGCTGCAGGTGATCGAGCCGACGTCGAACAGGACCGCCTCGCGGTCGATGATGACGTTGGCGGCGAAGCGCACGTTCTCGAGCAGGCAGTCGTTGCCGATCTGGCAGGCGATCAGCGTCGAGTCGTAGATGCCGGTGGCGAGGCTGATGCCGGGCATGACCTCGACCTCGCCGGAGAAGCGCCCGAGCACGCAGCGCCCGTGCAGGTGCACGCGGCGCACGCGGAAGGGGTCGAAGTCCTGCGCGACCTGGATCAGCTTCCAGTCGTCGGCGCGGCAGCCGCGGTCCTCCATCACCGCGATCTCCTCGCGGCCGAGGTCGCGCAGCAGCAGGCCCAGGACGTTGGCCGGGCGCTTGGCCACCAGGTGCCCGGCGTCGACCAGCTCGGCGTCCTGGCCGATGCGCGCCGCCAGCTCGGTGAGCGTGGGCGCGGCCTCCGCGGCCTTGGCGCCGGTGACCACGGTGGTGTCCGGCGCGCCGGTCCCCTGCCGCTTCACCGCCGCGCGCGGCTCCGTGCCCGTCGCCTTGCCCACCGCCGGCGGCTGCGTCGGCGCTCATGTCAGGGCCTCTCGCACCAGCTGCGGATCGAGGCGCGAGGCGGAGTCCGCGTCCGCGAAGATGCTCAGGCGCGGGTGGCTGAGCAGCAGGCTGGCGGGCACGCTCGGGCCGCTGCGCCCCTCGACCATGCGGTGCAGGGCCTCGGCCTTGCCCAGGCCGGTGGCGATGAGCAGCACCTGCTTGGCCTCGAGGATGGTCGCCAGGCCCATGGTGATGGCGTTGGTCGGGGTGTCGTCGATGTTGCGGAAGCGGCTGCCGTCGCTGAGCGCGGCCAGCGTCGACGAGGTCAGCTCGACCACGCGCATGCGGCTCTTCGGCGACGAGCCCGGCTCGTTCAGGCCGATGTGGCCGTTGTGGCCGAGCCCGAGCACCACCAGGTCGAGGCCGCCGCGCGCCTCGATGAGCATGTCCCAGGCCTTGCACTCGGCCTCGAGGTTCTGCGCGTCGCCGCGCGGCACGAAGGTCTGCTCGCGCGGGATGTCCACCTGGCGGAAGAGGTGGAAGTTCATCAGGTAGCGCGTGCTGCGGTGGTCCTCGGCCGGCAGGCCGACGTACTCGTCGGTGCCGAAGGCGGTGATGTGGCGGAAGCTGAAGCCGCCCTTCTCGTGGAAGCGCCGCACCAGCTCGCCGTAGGCGCGGATGCTGGTGCGCCCCGCCGACAGCCCGAGCTTCAGCCGCGGGTTGGCGGCGATCGCTTCGGCGAGGGTCTCGGCGAGGCGGTCGCCCGGCTCGGTGCTGCGGTCGCAGATGATGAGCTTCATGGTCGTCTCTCGTCCGTCCGCCACGCGCGGCGGCGCGGTCCTGGCAAGGGTCTTAGCGGCTTCCAGCGCGGATGCCATGCTCGCGCCGTGAACGCCGGGCAGGCCTCCCGAAGCGGTCGCTTGCATGCGCCCACTGCGCAAAAAACCCCCGGCGTGGCCGGGGGTTTTGCGCGTCCACAGGTGCTCCGGGCTCAAATGCCCTTCTTCACCATGAACTTGAGCAGGTCGACCACGCGGTTGCTGTAGCCCCACTCGTTGTCGTACCAGCTGATCAGCTTGAAGAAGTTCTTGTTGAGCTCGATCGAGCTGCCGGCGTCGTAGATCGACGAGCGCGCGTCGTGGATGAAGTCGGTCGAGACGACCTCCTCGTCGGTGTAGCCGAGGTAGCCCTTGAGGGTGGTCTCGGAGGCCTTCTTGAGCGCCGCGTTGATCTCCTTGATCGAGGTGTCCTTCTCGGTCTTGAAGGTCAGGTCGACCACCGACACGGTCGGGGTGGGCACGCGGAAGGCCATGCCGGTGAGCTTGCCCTTGACCTGGGGCAGGACCAGGCCGACGGCCTTGGCGGCGCCGGTCGACGAGGGGATGATGTTGGTCGCCGCGGTGCGGCCGCCCTTCCAGTCCTTCTTCGAGGGACCGTCGACGGTCTTCTGCGTGGCGGTGTAGCTGTGCACGGTGGTCATCAGGCCCTCGCTCAGGCCGAAGCCGGCGTCGAGGACGGCCTTGACCAGCGGCGCGAGGCAGTTGGTGGTGCAGCTCGCGTTCGAGACGATGGCGTGCTTGGCCGGGTCGTACTCGTTCTCGTTGACGCCCATCACCAGGGTCTTGACGCCATCGCCCGAGGCGGGCGCGGAGATCACCACGCGCTTGGCGCCGGCGGCGATGTGCAGCTTGGCCTTCTCGTCGCTGGTGAACAGGCCGGTCGACTCGATGACGACGTCGACGCCGAGGTCCTTCCAGGGCCAGTTGTCGCGGCAGGCGAGGACCTTGATGTCCTTGCCGTTGACGACCAGGACGTCGTCCTCGGCGACCTCGGGCTTGCTCTTCTTCGAGCTGACCTGGCCGGAGAACTTGTACTGGGTCGAGTCGTACTTGACCAGGTAGGCGAGGTTGTCCGCAGGCACCAGGTCATTCACCGCAACGACCTCGAAGTCCTTGCCCAGCAGGCCCTGTTCGACCAGGGCGCGGAACACGAGGCGGCCGATGCGGCCGAAACCGTTGATGGCGATGCGGGTAGCCATGGAGACTCCTCTGAGCGACGGCGCGCTGGGCGCGCCTGCGGTGGTTGGTGGCGAGCGGCGGACTCTATGACCGCCCTCTTGAATGCAAGGCGGTGCGGGAACCGCGGTCCGGTCCCCGTCCGCCCAGCCGTGGAATGGTGAAAGTACCGGTAGGAACCGCGCGTTTCCGCGAATTCCGGTCAACCGTCCGCAAGCGCGGCGCATCGCGATTGCCGCATTGCGCTACAGCCGGAAGCCGCACAAAGCAGCACCCCGGCTGGACGGCCGGGGTGCGGGAGAGACCTGGGCGCGCGGGACGCGCTTCAGGTCATCTTGATGTTGCGGACCTTGGGCAGGTTGAAGATGCTGTTCTTGGTCTTCTCGTCGTGCTTCCACTTGTCGTCGGCCTTGAGGCGCTCGATGCGCTCGGCGCGGCTGAGGACGTTGCGATGCTTGGCGAAACCGCCCTGACCGACATAGGAACCGTGGATGCTCATGAGTGACCTCGGGAAATTTGGAGAGCTGAACTTAGGGAGGACCTGAAAAACGCAAGAGGCGGCCGGACGGGCGATCAGCCCGCCACATCGACCGCGGCCGGGCGCACCTTGGTCGGCGCAGCGCCGATGACCGCCGGGCGGTGGGCCTCCTGGAGGCGGCCCTTGATGCTGTTCTCGAGGTGCTCGGACAGCCAGCCGCACAGCCGGTTGACCGGGTGGGCGGGGTCGGCGGGGGCGCTGCCCCGGACGCGCTCGAGGACCTCGGAGATGGGAGTCGCACCGCGGTCGTGGTAGAGGGCGCGGAAGGCGTCGCGCAGGGCGCGGATGGCCTCCTCGCTGTGACCGTCGCGGCGCATGCCGATCTGGTTGACGTTGCGCGGCTCGGCGGGGTTGCCCTCGGCGATGACGAAGGGCGGGATGTCGAAGCGCACACCGCTCATCGAGCCGATCAGGCTGAGTTCGCCGATCGAGGCGAAGTGGTGCAGGCCGACCATGCCGCCGATGATCGCCTTGCGCCCGACCTTGATGTGCCCGGCGAGCTGGCTGTTGTTGCCGATCACCACGTGCTCGGCGACGATGCAATCATGGGCGACGTGCGCGTAGGCCATGACCAGGCAGTGGTCCCCGACCACGGTGCGCATGCCGCCGCCGGCGGTGCCCTTGCTGATGGTCACGACCTCGTGGATGCGGCAGTTGGCGCCGATGACGGTCTCGCTGTCCTCGCCGCGGAACTTGAGGTCCTGGGGATCGCTGCCGATGACCGCACCGGGGAACACGATGGTGCCCGCCCCGATGCTCGCCCGACCGTAGACCGTCGCGTGGTTGCGCAGTTCGGCGCCGGCGGCGATGGCGACCTTGCCCTGCACCACGCAGAACGGGCCGATGATCGCGTCGGGATGGACGTCGGCTTGCGGATCGACCACGGCCAGGGGATGGATGGGCATGAGCTTTCTCGCGGTGCGCCAGGGATTCGATACGGGGTGACTGACCGCACCGCAACGGCTGTAACCCTAGGTTTCTGCAAGGATCCGGTCAAGATTGTTATTACTTGTCTGTCATTGAATTCACCAATGGTGGTCTGCCGATGCCCCAGGCCCGATCCGATCTCCTCGGCAGCCCCGCACACCTACCACGTCCAGGTGCGCTGCGCGCTCGGCCAGGCCTTGTTCGACGCCGACGAGTCCGCGCGCCTGCTGGCGCTCGCCGAGCGGCTCCGCCAGGCCTTCGACGTGCGCGTGTTCGCCTACCTGGTGCAGGGGTCCGGCGTGCACCTGGTGCTGCGCCACGCCGTCGATGCGCCGCCCGAGGACCGGCTGCGCCAGCGCTGGGCCCTGCTCGGCGGCCGGGTGGCCATGCCGATCGCGCGCCTGCGCCAGCGCTTCACCAGCCTCGCCGGGTTCATGCAGACGCTGCTGCAGCGCTTCGCGCGCGACTGGAACCAGCGCCACGGCCAGCGCGGCCACCTGTGGGCCGGGCGCTACCGCGCGTGCCTGCTCGCCGACGACGCGGCGCTGATCGCCGCGGTGCTGTGGCTGGAAGGCGCCCACGCGGGCCTGGTCGCGTCGAGCGCCGGCCTGCACGGCGGCGCGGCCGGCCCGGTCGCGCTCGCCCCGCTGCCGCTGCGCGTCGGTCCCGACCAGCAGCGCTTCCTGAGCGACGAGGCGCCGCCCGGCCTCGCGCCACCGCCCGGCAGCGAGAGCCAGCGCTGGCTCGACCGCTTCCGCGACGAGCTCGGCGAGGCCAACCGCGCGATCTACGGCGCCGCGCTCGAGCGCGGCTGGGCGCTCGGCCGCCCCGACAGCCTGTCCGAGACCGCGGCGCGCCTGGGGCGCAGCGCCGGGCGCGGCCGCAGCCGCCAGGTGCGCGAACTCGATGACGAGCTCGGGCTGTGCGGGGTGTGGGGGTGAGCGCGGGCGCCGCCGGCATCCCCTTCGCCGAGGTGCGGCGCTGCTTCGGCGCGCAGGGGCTGGAGGCGCTGGCGGTGCTGGCGCCGCCGGGGCCGCTCGACGACGCGCGCTTCGCGCTGATGCTCGCCGACGGCATCGGCGACCTCGCCTGGCTGGAGCGCACGCGCGACCTGCGCCGCGATCCCGCGCGCGTGCTGCCCGGCCTGCGCAGCATCGTCGCGACCGCGCTGCCCTACCAGCCGGAGCCGGGCAGCGGTCCGCTGCGCCGCGCGCGCTACGCCGCGGGCAAGGACTACCACCGCCTGCTGCGCATGAAGCTCGAGCTGGGCCACCGCGCGCTGGAGGCCGCGCACGGCGCGCGCTGGGAGCACCGCGCCGCCGCCGACTCCGCGCCGCTCGACGAGCGCACCCTGGCGCGGCGCGCCGGCCTCGGCTGGCTGGGCCGCAACGCCCTGGTCATCGCGCCGGAGGCCGGCACCTAGCGGCTGCTCGGCTTCCTGCTCACCACCGCGCCGCTCGCGCCGCACCACGCCGGCCAGGGCGCGGACCGCTGCGGCAGCTGCCGCGCCTGCGAGACGCGCTGCCCGACGCGCGCGCTGGTCGACCGGCGCGTGCTCACCGAGCGCTGCATCAGCTACCTGACCATCGAGCACCAGGGCGTGATCCCGCGCGCGCTCGCCGAGCGCTTCGAAGGCTGGTGGTTCGGTTGCGACCTCTGCCAGGAGGCCTGCCCGTGGAACCGCTTCGCCGGCCCCGCCGCCGACCCGCGCCTGACCGGCAGCGACGCCGACGCCGCCCTGCTCGCGGTCGGCGCCGCGGACTTCGACGCGCACTTCGCCGGGCGCGCGGTGCGGCGCATCGGCTACGCGCGCTTCCGCCGCAACCTGCTCTGCGCGCTCGCCAGCCTGGGCCGGCGCGACGAGTGCGCGGCGCTGCTCGCGGAGGGGCTGCCGCTGGTGCTGGCGCAGGCGCGCGAGCTGGGGATGGGAGCGGACGCAGGAGAGGGATAGAACAGGAGGGATGGAGACGCGGAGACCGGAGGAGGAGACAGGACCGGCTTGGCTCTTCCAAGCCCCATTGCCGTCCTCCTCCGATCTCCGCGTCTCCACCCCTCCTGTTTTATCCGGCTGTCCGACCATTCGCTCGCCCGCTCAGCGTGCGGACTTCCCCAACGCCCCCAGCGCGTCCACCACCGGCAGCACGTCGCCGTCCCTGTCCCAGAACGAGCGCAGGTCGAAGCCGTCGCAGTCGAAGCCGGCCGCAGCGTTGAACTCCGCACCCCACCAGAACACGCCCAGGCCCTGGTGGTCGGGCAGCGCCGCGAGGACGGCGCCGAGCTCCTGCGCGAAGCGCACCTGGCCGTCCGGTCCCGCGGCGAGGCCGTTGATCGGTCCGGCGTCGCTGCCGTCGCGGCGGTTGGGGCTCCAGGGGAAGGCGGTCTCCGCGACGATCACCGGCTTGCCGTAGCGCTCGACGCACTTGCCCAGGCAGCTGCGCAAGTGCGCGAAGTCCCCGTGCCAGAACGGATAGTAGCTCTGGCCGATGATGTCGAAATGAGCGTGCTGCTTGAGCACCAGCTCGTCGAAGAACCACTGCGTGGTGCCCCAGTCGCCGCCACGGTCGAGGTGGATGATGGTCTTCGGCTTGCGCGCGCCCGCGGCCTCGGCGATGCCGCGGTCGGCGGCGGCGACCAGGCGCGCGAGCTGCGCCCACTTCTCAGGCTTGTCGACCTTGCCGTCCGGCCAGGCGAAGCCCATCGGCGTCTCGTTGCCGATCTGCACGTAGTCGGGCAGCGCGTCCGCGGCGCGGAAGGCGGCGATGGCGTCGCGGTTGTAGGCGTACATGCGCTCCTCGACCTGGTCGAAGGCCAGCCCGTCCCACGCCGCCGGCCGCGCCTGGTGGCCGGGATCGGCCCAGCTGTCGGAGTAGTGGAAGTCGAGCAGCACGAGCAGCCCAGCGCGCTTGCAGCGCTGCGCCAGCGCCACCGTGTAGCGGAGCGTGTTGCCCTTGTTGTAGGGGTCCCGCTCCGCCTCCGCAGCGCTGCTCGTCCACAGGCGCAGGCGCACGCAGGTGAGTCCGTGCGCCTTGAGGATGGCGAACGCGTCGCCAGGGCGGCCCCGGTCCTTGTAGACCACGCCGCGCTGCTCCATCAGCGCCAGGTGCGAGAGGTCGGCGCCGACCAGGAAGGGCGGCGCCTCGCCGGCCGCCAGGAGCGCGGGCAGCAGCGCCGGAAGGGCGCAGCACAGCAGGAGCGCGGCGAGGTGGCGCATGTCCCGGGACTCCATGGGGTGGCGGCACGCCACCCGGTTCACTTGGCGGGTGCGCGGCGGTAGACGCGCACCCAGTCGATCAGCATGCGCGCCGGCTCCGGCGCGGCCTCGGCGGTGACGGACAGTTCGATGGCCAGACGCAGGCCGTCGGCGCAGGCGTCCCGCCAGGCTGAATCCTCGGGGCCGATGACCGTGCCCACGGCGACGCCGTCGCGCCACAGGGTCAGCCCGGCCTCGGTCCAGGCGATGGCGTAATTGCTGGCGGTGGGCTGCACCGGCGGGCCGTTCGCTACGATCATGGTGCTCGGCGCGAGGCGCAGCGAGGCGCGCAGGTGCGCGGGGGCGCCATTGGTGGTCAGCAGCACCGCCTCGGGGCCGTCGGGCCAGCGCTCGGGCTGGACCGCCCAGATCAGCGGCCAGACCCCGGGCGCGACCGGGAGGCGCGCGCGCAGTTCGACGCGCATGCCCGGGCGCAGCATCAGCCCCTGCGCGAGCAGGCTGGTCGAGGTCCAGCCGCTGGCATCGTGACGCGCCTCGATCACCAGCGCACCGTCCGCGACGCGCGCCAGTCCGGGCAGGTAGTGCTGGACGTCGGTGTTGACGCCGCTCGGGCGCGCCCAATCGCGCCAGTGCCGCGCGTCGGGCGCGCCGTCCACCGCGAACTCGTCGGACCACGCCGCTTCCCAGCCTGGTGGCGCCGGAGCGAGCGCATCGCTGGTCATGACCGCGCCCGCCTCGAGGCGGCGCTCGCGGCCACCGCTGGCGAAGGCGACCACGCCGCGCTCGACGCGGCAGGTGGTGGCGGCGCCGACGTCGACGGTGAAGACCGTGCCCACTACCGTGACGGTGGCGTGCGGCGTGCGCACCACGAACGGCGCCGCCGCCGCCCGCGGGCTGATGGTGCAGCGCAGCGCTGCCCGCATCGAGCGCCAGATCGTCGCCCTCGAGGTGCAGGCGGCTGCCGCCCGCCACCTCGGCGAGGCTGCCGTCGCCCCAGCGCAGCGCGACGCCGCCGGCGGCGGCGCTGCCCACGGCGCGGCGCGCGAGGGCGCCGCCGCCGATGCTGGCGCCATCCGCGCGCAGCCAGGCGCCCGCCGCGATGCTGACGCCGGAAGCCCCCGCCCGCGGCCAACCAAGCGTCAGGCCGATCAGCAGCAGCGCGACCGCCGCCAGGCCGGCGCCCGCCCACGCCAGGCGGCGGTGGCGCGGTCGCGGCAGCTGGCGGATGGTGGTCAACACGCTGTCGCGCACGCGTTCGCGGGCCTGCCCGCCGACCGCGACCATGATGCGCCCGGACAACCCGGCGGGCCGCGCTTCGCCGGTGAGCTGGCCGTGCAGGCGCAGCAGCATGAGCGCCGCGGTGACGTCCTCCGGGTGGGCCGCGAGCTCACCGCGCAGGCCGGCGTCGAGCGCGGCGGCGTCGATGGTCCCGCCCAGGTGGTCCTCGACCAGGTCGTCGGCGCGGCTCATGGCGCGGCCAGCCTGCGCTGCACGCAATCGCGCAGGGACAGGCGCACGCGCGACAGCAGCTTCTGCGCCGCCGCCTCGGTGCGGCCGAGGCGGGTGGCGACCGCGGCGATCGGCAGGTCCTCGCTGTAGAACAGTCGCAGCGCCTCCTGGGCGTCGCCGGGCAGCAGCGCGCGGCAGGCGGCGAGGTCGCGCTGCAGGCGCTCGTCCTCGTCCCTCCACTCGGTGACGGCGCCGCTGCGCGCGAGCAGGTCCTCCTGGTAGAGGTGCAGCCGCAGGCGCTCGCGCTGGCGGTCGCGCAGGTGGTTGCGCACCACGTTGCGCGCGATGGTCACCAGCCACGCGATCAGGTCGGTCCCGGCAGCGTAGGTGGCGAGGCGCTCGTAGGCGCGCACGAACGCGGCTTGGACCAGCTCCTCGGTCATGGCGCGGTCCTGGAGGAGCTGGGCCGCGACCCGCCACACCGCGTCCTGACCGGCGTCGACCACGCTCGCGAAGGCTTCGCGGTCGCCCGCCAGCACGCGCGCCACGGCGGCATCGAGGGCGGCGGGACCTGGTGGGTTCTGCATGCTGGGAGATTAACACCGCCGCTGCGGTGACCAGACGCCAGATGCCCGGCCGGCGCTCCCGGTTCAGCCCCCCACCCGGACCGCCGGCGCGGCGGCGACGTCGCGCACGCGGATGCGCTCCGCGTGCCCCAGGTCGGTGTCGGCGATCTCCTCGCCGCCGTGGCTGGCCAGCACGTCATGGGCGGCGCGCATGCGCGCCGGCGCGGCATTGATGGCGATGAAGACCGCGCCGGCGGCGACCCGGCGGCCGTAGCGCTCGGCGTCGTCCTCGGGCAGGCCCCAGGAACGCAGGAGGGCGGCGAGCGTGGAGACCTCGAGGCTCTCCTCGCGCCGGGCGGCCCTCCAGGTCGCCGCGGCGGCATCGCGCAGCGCCAGGCCCAGCGCCGCGATCAGCGCGGCGAATTCGGGGTCCCCGCGCCCGCCGGCGACGGCGGGGCCCTCGTCCGCCGCGACATCGGTCGGCACCGGGTCGGGCAGCATCTCCACGTAGCGCAGCGGGAATTCGAGGGCGTGCGCCGCCGCGACCAGGCGGCGGGCGGTCGACTGGTCCGGAGCGAGGCAGATCACGGTCATCAACATGGCTGGGCCCTCCAGGGGATGGAAGTGACGACAGCGGCCACCATACCAAAATCCCACCCCCTCCGGCAGGTCCGAAGCATGACCTGGTCTTTGGGTTGCACGCGCTCGCCAACGCTTCCCGGCGAAGCGATCAGTACCCACCTTCGTACGTCACATCGTCATCGCGACGAGGACCCGCCTCCTGTATGCGAACGCAAGTGTCTATGAACATGAATTTTATGATTCGTCAATGGACGTAAACCCCCATTTTTCGAAAAAACACCTGAAAATCCGCAGTCTCAGCGGGTTTGGCACGAAAAGCGATTGTAGAAGGATCCTCCGCCCCCCGTTGCCGGCATGGTCGGGGCTACTAAACACCTTCCCGCTTTTCACCCCGCGCGGGGTCGTTTCCCAGTCCCGTATGACAACGAGGATAGCATGCGTCAAACCACTTGCCGACCCATCTCGGGGACCATCAGCCGCGTGCGCGGGCGCATCGTGTTGGCGTGCGCACTGGTGCTCGTGCTCGGGGTGCGCTCCACCGCCAGCGACCAGCCGGCCGCGCCGCCCGGCACCAGCATTCCCGACTGGGTCATCGCGGGCATCGCCGCGGTCGAGACCGGCAGCACCTACCGCGGCGGCCGCCTGGTGCGCTACCGCGACCACCGCGATGGCGCCGCGGGCGAGGTCGGGCCCTGGCAGATCGCTCCTGCCGTGCTCGACGACCTGGGTGCCGCGCACCTGCGCTCGCGCGTCCGCACCGAGCCGGTGCTGGCCGAGAGCCTGGTCCGCGCCTGGCTGCTGCGCTGCTACCAGCGCACCGGCAGCTGGACCTCCGCCGTGGCCGTCTACCACGCCGGCCCCGGCGGCAGCACGCGGCGCGGCGCTTCCTATGCTTCACGGGTCTATGCCGCTGGATTCGCCACGCTGCAGTGAGCGGCGCTGGCCGCCCCCCGTCGGTGGCCGCACGCCGATGACCGACGGACCGCCTTGCGCGGCCCCTGCGGCGGGGCTCAGTGGCCTTCAGCCTGAGCGCCGACGGCTTCCGAGACGCGGATGTCCGAACCCTCGCCCGCGGCGAGCGCGGCCTTTATCACCTCGACCTCAGCGGCGTCATCGGTGGCGACCGACACCAGGATGCCCTCCCCATGGAGCGGGCCCCAGCCCTGCGCGCGACGTCCCGTGAGCGAGACGGCGCGCATATCGATGCCGTGGCGCAGGAGCGAACCACGGATGTTCTCGATGCCTTCCTGATGCGCAGTCACGGCAGTGATGGTATAGCGCATGGTGCGATCCCCATTTGGTGCTCGAAACCGCAAGCCTGGAACGTGCCAACGCCCTGGTCCCCAACGGTCCCGCTTGCCGCTTGGCGACCGGCCCGTGCGGCACCCGATCTAGTGCTGTGTGCGCGTCAAGTCGGTGGCACCACGCTGGAAACGCCGCACCCTGCCACGGTCCGGAGCGGTCTCGGGCCGCAATCGCATTCCGCCCGACTGCGGTGGGACCATTCCTGCAAGTTGCACGAGTGCGCCCGGCCGGCCCCGTTCATGAGGCACGACGCAGGATCTGGCCGCCATCCTGGCCGCGGCCGAGAGCCGGAAGTGCGGCGCATTCCCCGTGGGGCCGGAAACAGGACCGTACCCCCGCGCACCAGGTCGACCACCCCCGGATACGCTCCCACCATCCTCCAGTCCGCTTGGCACGAACGCAGCTTCACCTCCAGAGGAAACCCTGGAGCTCCCATGCTGAACATCCTGCAGGTCGAGGACAACCCCGGCGACGTGGTGCTGCTCCAGGAGATCGTCCACCTGATCGACGAGAACATCCGCGTGCACGTCACGACCAGCGTCGATGAGGCGCTCGCCTTCCTGACGCGCAAGGCGCCCTACGAGGACGCGCCACCAGCCGACCTGGTGCTGCTCGACTTCAACATGCCTGGAAGCACCGGGGACATGCTGCTGACGCGGGTCAAGAGCGCCCTGCCCTTCGACCGGCGCCCACCCATCGTGGTGTTCACCTCATCGGCCAACCCCGTCGACCGCGCGCTCAGCCTTTCGCTGGGCGCCTCCGCGTACGTGGTCAAGCCGCTCGAGCTGCACGACTTCTACCGCACCATCGCGAACCTCATGCGCGTGCACATCCCGAGCATTTGAGACGGCTCACGTGGGCTTGCGCACCAAGGCGGCCAGGCGGTCGCTGCGCCGGCGCTGCTCCTCGACGATCGAGATGAAGTGCTCGAGGTGGAACTGCTTGAGCTGCTTCACCACCTCGGCGCTCGCCTCATTGAGCTTCAACCCCTGGATGCGGCCGACCTGGACGAGTTGGAAGAGCCACGCCACCAGCGCCGAATTCACCGAGATGATCTGGGAGAAGTCGAGCTCCATCCGCCGCGGCCCCCCGCGCACCTCCTTGACCCAATCGACGCTGGAGCGGGTGAACAGCGCGGGGTGCTGGCCGGCGTCCGGGTGGATGCTGACCGAGATCACCTCGTCGGAGGTGTTGACGGTGAAGGGCAGATTGGGCGTCGCGAACATGGGGCCTCCATTACGGCGCTGCATGGTACCCCAGGCACGCTGCGCGCGCCGGCCGCATCCCTCCCCACGTGGAACGTCGGCTGGATGGCGGCGCCGCGCACGCCTTGCATCGCTTCCACCCGGGGGCGACCTTCGAATCGTCGCATGCGCTGCGGCCGCGGCCCGCGATCGGGTGTGCAAGCGTCGCACGCGCACCAGAGGCCACGGCGCCAGGCGCCCGATGTGCCCTCCCGCCTGAGCACCGGGCGTGCCGCCCCCGCCGGCCGGACTGCACGACGGCGCCGCAGTGTCGCCCGAACCGGGAGCGGCGGCGTGGCCGCAAGCACTCCTGGGCCGTGCCGGGATGGGCCCACTTGAACCCGCCCAGGCCGGTCCAGACTCCGCGCCTGCGGCCTTCCGGCCGCCCCCATGAACGCACCCACCCGGTCCCCTGCGCACGAGAGCACCCACCGCCTGGTGCGGCGCGGGCTGACCATCGCGGTGATCGAGGGCGCGTCGGTCGGCGGCATGTTCGCCGCGATCGAAATCTGGCTGGTGCCGCTGCTGACCAGCTGGCTGGGCGCGGCCGACTACCTGGTCTTCGTGCTGTCCATCGTCCCCCTGCTCGCCGCGATCTCGACCGGTCCGGTGGTCGCCCACATCATCACCTGGCTGGGCGGCAACAAGATCACCACGGCCTGGTGCTGCGCGGCGCAGATCTCGTGCGTGCTGGCGCTGTCCATCCCCCTGCACCACCCGCACGCGCCGTGGTGCATCCCCCTGGCCCTGGCCCTGGCCAGCGGCGTCAGCGTCGCCGGCGTGGTCGCCGGCCCCGCCTGGATGAGCTGGATGGGCGCGCTCATCCCGCGCAACCTGCGCGGCCGCTACTCCAGCCAGCGCAACCGCATCTACATGACCAGCAAGCTCATCTTCGCCGGGCTGTTCGCTGCGCTGGTCTACGCCTACCCGCTGACTTCGGGCCCGTTCGCGCTCCAGGTCATCCTGCTGGTCGGCGCCAGTTCGCGCATCGTCAGCAGCGTCCTGCTGTGGCTGCAGCCCGAAGTCCCGCCGGGGCGTGGCCGCCAACAGCATCCGACCCTGTTGGCGGCCGCCGAGCCGGTGCCTGGCTTCTGGGCCTTCGTGCGCGCCATGCCGAGGACCTCCTTCGGGCGCTGGACGATGGTGTGGGCGCTGCTGAACTTCGGCGTGCAGATCTCGGCCTCGGCGTTCTCGCAGTACATGCAGACCACGCTGAACGGCGGGCTCGGGCTGGTCGACCACCCGGCGACCTACACCGTCCTCATCCAGACCACCGCGATCATGCGCTGGCTGAGCTGGCCGGCCTTCGGCCGCCTGGTCGACTGGTTCGGCCCGGTCGCCGTGCTGCGCACCGCGGTGGTCGCGATCGCCATGCTGCCGCTGCCGTGGGCCTTCACCACCAGCCTGCCGGTGCTGTTCGGCTGCGAGATCGTCAGCGGCCTGGCGTGGTGCGCGGGCGAGACCGCGGTGGCGGTGCTGCTGTTCTCGGCCCACCACGACGGCGCCAGCCGCACCCGGTTGATCGGCTACCAGGCCACCTGCAACTCCGCGGCGATGCTGGTCGGCTCGCTGAGCGGCATGCTGCTGCTGAAGTACCACGTGCTGCCCGACCTCTTCGGCAGCTTCTACCACACCCTGTTCCTGATCAGTTCGGGCATGCGCATCCCGGTGCTGTTCCTGGCCATCAGGATGCTGCCGCGCACCAGCCGCAGCGTCGACGTCGACCACCGCACCCTGCTGCGCACGCTGCCGGGAGCGCAGTTCTTCGGCATGCTCTCGCGCGAAGTCATGGGATTCTTCAGGCGGCAGGACTGAGCTCGCCTCCCCCCGATCGGGTCCGTCAGGCTCACCGAACGCTGCGCGGAGGCTGAGACCGTCCGGCGCGACGGCCCCCCGTTGCCCGCTTCCCGGCCGGCCCTACGGTTCCAGGCAGATATGAGCGCCGTCCAGCCCACTTCCGAATCGCCCACGTCACCGACCCGGCCGGCCACGGCCCTGCGCCAGCTGCGCCCCGATGTCATCGCCATGGCGCCGTACACGCCGGGCGAGCAGGTGCGGGACTGCACCAAGCTCAATACCAATGAATGCGCCTGGGGCCCCTCGCCCGCGGTGCTGGCGGCCCTGCGCGCCTGCGGCGACGACAGCCTGCGCCTCTACCCCGATCCGGTCGCCCTCGCGCTGCGCCAGGCCGCGGCCGCGCGCTATGGCGTGCGCGAGGGGCAGGTGCTGGCCGGCAATGGATCCGACGACTGCCTGACCGTCATCTACCGCGCCTTCCTCGCGCCCGGCGACCGCGTCGCCTGCCCGTGGCCGACCTACGGCCTCTACGACACCCTGGCGGCCCTGCAGGGCGTGGAGATCGTGCACGTCGACTACCGCCAGGACGCCGCCGGCTGGCACCTGCCCGCGAGCCTCGCCCTCCAGGCCGCCAAGCTGGTGCTGGTCGCCAACCCCAACAACCCCTCCGCCACGCTGACTCCGGTGGCCGAGCTGCGCCGGCTCGCCGACCAGCTCGACGGCGTGCTGGTGGTTGACGAGGCCTACGTCGACTTCGCCGGCGCTGGCGCCAGCCTGCTGCCGTTCCTCGATCAGCACCCCAACCTGATCGTGCTGCGCACCTTCTCGAAGAGCTACAGCCTGGCGGGCGCGCGCCTGGGGCTGCTCTTCGCCCACGCCGACCTGGTCGCGCACCTGACCAAGGTCAAGGACAGCTACAACGTCAACGCCGTGACCCAGGCCATGGGCGTGGCCGCGCTCGGCGACGTCGACCACCACCGCGCGCTGGTGCAGAAGACGCTGGCCGAGCGCGCCCGCCTCGAGCGCGCCCTGGCCGCGTTCGGCTGGACCTGGCCGCCGTCCGCGGCCAACTTCCTGCTCTGCGAGGTCGGGAGCCGCGCCGGCGAGCTCTACCGCGGCCTCAAGCAGCGCGGCATCCTGGTGCGCTGGTGGGACCGCCCGGCGCTGGCGCACCGGCTGCGCATCACCGTCGGCCGCCCCGAGCAGGGCGACGCGCTCCTGGCGGCGCTGCGGGAGCTCGGCGCGTGAGCGGTGCGCACCGCGGGCGCGCGCTGACCATCCTCGGCTCGACCGGCTCGATCGGCGTCAACACCGTCGCCGTCGCGGCCCACCTCGGCATCCCCATCCACGCGCTGACCGCGCACCGCCAGGTCCTGCCGCTGGCCGCGCAGGCGCGTGCCTGCGGTGCGGCGGTGGCGGTGATCGCCGACCCCGCCGGCTACGCCGAGCTCAAGGCGCTGCTCGCCGGCACGCCGACGCGCGCCGCCGCCGGCGCCGCGGCGCTGGCCGAGGTGGCCGCCGCGCCCGAGGCCGGCGCGGTGATGACCGCGGTGGTCGGCGCCGCCGGCCTGCCCGCGACCCTCGCCGCGGTGCGCGCGGGCAAGCGCGTGTGCATCGCCAACAAGGAGCCGCTGGTGATGGCCGGCGAGCTGATCATGGCCGCGGCGCGGGCCAGCGGCGCGGTCATCCTGCCGGTCGACAGCGAGCACAGCGCGATCTTCCAGTGCCTCGAGAACCACGGCGAGGGCGAGGTCGCCGAACTGCTGCTGACCGGCTCGGGCGGGCCGTTCCGCACCGTCGCGGACCTCAGCCAGGTGACGCGCGAGCAGGCGCTCCAGCACCCGACCTGGGCGATGGGCCCCAAGATCACCATCGACAGCGCCACGCTGATGAACAAGAGCCTGGAGATCATCGAGGCGCGCTGGCTGTTCGGCATCGAGGCGGCGCGCATCCGCGTGGTCATCCACCCGCAGAGCGTGGTGCACAGCATGGTCGCCTACCGCGACGGCTCGGTGGTCGCGCAGCTCGGCCTGCCCGACATGCGCGTGCCGATCCAGTACGCGCTGACCTTCCCGGCGCACCTGCCCGGACCGGTGACGGCCCCGGACTTCGCGCGCCTCGCCGCGCTGACCTTCGAGGCGCCCGACACCGCGCGCTTCCCCTCGCTGGACATGGCCTATAGCGCGGTCGCGCGCGGCGGCCTGGCGCCGGCGGTGATGAACGCCGCCAACGAGGTGGCGGTCGCGGCCTTCCTCGCCGGCCGCATCCGCTTCCTCGACATCTTCCGCACCGTCGAGGGCGCGCTCGCGGGGGCCGGCGGCGGCGGCCGCCCCGGCCTGGACGACATCATCGCCGCCGACGCCGACGTGCGCGCGCGACTGGCCTGCTGAATGCCGCCGCCCCCGCTCCCCGCCACCACCGGACCGGAGCCGGCATGAAGCGCATCCTGCTGGTCGCCAAGACCCCGCTCCTCAGCCGCCTCGAACCGGCCGTGCTCGCGCGCATGACCGGCAGCGGCGCCAGCAACCTCGAGCGCCTGCGCGGCGCGGCGGCCGCGCACGAGGCGACGCTGCTGGCGGTGCGCAGGGCGCTCAGCGCGCACCGCGTCAACGAGTGGCAGGTCGACCGCCTGCAGCCGCGCGACGCCGAGGGCAAGGACCTGGTGGTGACGGTGGGCGGCGACGGCACCGTGCTGACGTCGAACAGCCTCGACAGCGAACTGCCGATGATCACCGTGAACTCGGACCCCGAGGGCTCGATCGGGGTCTACACGCGCTGCACCGGCGCGACCTTCCCGGTGCTGTTCGCCGCGTGGCTGGCCGGCAGCGCGCGCACCGAGGTGATCCCGCGCCTGCAGGTGCGCATCGACAGCGGCCCGCAGTGGCGCATCCTCAACGAGTGCCTGTTCGCGAGCGCCAATCCCGCCGCAGTGACGCGCTACCTGCTCGAGATCACCGGCGCAGGCGGTGCGCCCGCAGCGCGCGAGTTCCAGCGCTCGAGCGGCGTGTGGGTCAGCACCGCCTCCGGCAGCACCGCCGCCATCCGCAGCGCCGGCGTGCAGCCGGTGCCGGCCCACGAACCCGCGCTGCTCTACAAGGTGCGCGAACCCTTCGAACTGCGCGGCCCCCTCGCCCTCACCGAGGGACGCCAGCTGCCCCCGAGCGGCCTGCGCCTGGTCCCCGGCATGCCCGGCATCTCGCTGTTCATCGATGGCCCCTATTTCCACCGCGGGGTGCCGCCGGGGTCGACCGTCGAATTCAGCGCGAGCCCGGTCCCGCTGCGGCTGGTGGCGCCGGCCTCGGCCTGACGGCCAGACCCTCGACCCTAGACCCTAGACCCTAGACCCTAGACCCTAGATCGTGGGACCAGGGACAACCGTTGGCTTCAGATCGCCGTTAAACCGTGTCCATAGACCTAGGGTCTCGGGTCTCGGGTCTAGGGTCTGGGTCCAGGGTCCAGGGTCCAGGGTCTCTTAGAAGGATCAGCGCGCACCCAGCTTCACCGCCCCCGGTATGACGAGCGCCTGGAACCCCAGGCACACCACCGCCACCCCGGTCAGGAACAGCCCCAGGCTGGCCAGGTCGGTGCCGACGCCGCTCAGGAACAGGCCGCACAGCAGCGGGCCGGCGGTATAGCCGCACCCCAGGTAGGTCTCGTGCAGGCTGGCAGCGCGCGCGGCCCCGTGCGGCAGGCGCAGGCTGTAGAAGATGCTGCCGGTGTAGGTCGCGCCGTAGCTCAGGCCGATGAGCAGGCCGCAGATGCCCAGCGGCCAGGCCTCGCCCAGGTGCAGCCGGCCGAGCGCGAACACGCCGGCGGTGCCGACGACCAGGCCGACCTGGCAGGCCCACAGGCGCCAGGGCCGCAGTACCCAGCCGGACCACGCGCCCAGGATCAGGAAGGTGACGATGTAGCCGGCGGAGAAGCACGCGAGCAGCACGCTCGCCAGGGTGCGCTCCGGCCCGGCGGGGCCGGCGATGCGCTCGCCGCTGAGCGCCTTCTCGCACAGCGCGATCATGCCCATCACCAGCACGCAGGCGCAGAACAGGCTGGTCCGCCCCATCATGGTCAGGCGCGGCAGGGCGGGGTGCGGAGCGCGGTCGCCTTCAGGCGGCGGCGGCAGCGGCGGCAGGCGGCGCCAGCGCCACAGCACGGCGCCCACCGCGAAGAAGGCCCCCGCCGCCACGCCATAGCTCAGCACCGGGTCGCTGCCGAGCAGGCCCAGGGCGGTGAACGCCGAGAAGTTCCCCAGCGCCCAGCCCAGGTTGTACCCGCTGACCTTGCGGTGCAGCGGCGGCGGCGCGCCGCCGCTGGCCCCCTGGGAATCCGAGAACAGCCCCGCGCAACCGGGGAAGAACAGCGCCGGGCCGCCGAAGCCCAGCATGGTCCCGACCACCGCCGCGGCCGGATCGCGGAAGATCATGGCGACCAGGCCGCCCAGGCCGCCGATGGCGGCCCCCACCAGGCCGATGCGGGCGCGGCCGTAGCGGTCGGCGAGCCGGCCGCCCTGGGCGACGAAGCCGGCGTAGCAAATGTTGCCGAGCGCCATCACCAGGCTGATGCTCCAGGCGCTCCACCCGGCGCCGCGCCACACCGAGACGCTCTGCGTGGCGATGAACATGCTGCCGAAGGCGACCAGCGCGTTGAGCAGCTGCAGGACCGGGATGGACGGTGGGCGCACGGGCGAGGCACCGTAGGTGCCTCGCGCCGGCGCGCCATGGGCAGGGACCGCTCAGTTGCCGGTCGACGCCGGCATGGTGATGCTGTTCACCCGCGAATAGGCGACCTGCTGGCCGTTGACGGTGATGAAGGGCGTTCCCGAGGCGTCGAGGCTGACGCCCGTGACCTTGCCCGAACCCGCGCTGCTGGTGCTGTCGGCGGGATCGGCGGCGTAGCCGGCGGTCGCCCCGAGGATGCCCTGCGAGAGCTGCGCGAGGTAGGTGCCGTCGTGGTTTCCCGAAGCGAGCTGCTGGACATTGGCGATCGGGTAGTCCTTGCCGCCGATCGTCACCCACACCGACTCGTTGACGCTGCGGAAGGACTGCACGGTGCCGGTGACGGTGGTGTAGCCGACGTCGGGATTGACACCCGACTGCTGCAGCTTCTTGGCTGCGTCCGGGGTGATATTGTCCTGCAGTACGGTGACCTTCTGGCCGACCAGCTGCTCACCCCACTTGAGGTCGTCGCGGAAGCCCTGGTACTGGGTGTTGGCGAGCTGCTGGAGCTGCTGCATCTCCTCGACCATCTTCGACGTGTCCTGCGGGCTCATCGGGTCCTGGTTGGTCAGCTCCGAGAGCATGATCTGCAGGAAGTCGGCATTGCGGAAGGCCGAGTTCTGGCCCTGGACCGCGGCCAGCGAGCCGGTCGCAGAACTCCCGGAAGTGGCGCTGGTGGTGGTCATGGATCCTCCCTCGGTTCTCCCCCCGCCACGCAACGCGCGTGCCACTCCCGTGCAACGTTTGATCAGCGGGCCGCAGCACTGACGGGCTGGGGACTTGTGTCTCCACGGCCAGGGCTTCAAGTACGCTCGACATGATCCAGGGGCTCATCAGCGACATCCATGGTAACCTCTCCGCCCTCAAGGCGGTGATCGCGGACATGGAGCAGAACGGCGCGGAGCGCGTCATATGCCTCGGGGACGTGGTGGGTTACGGTCCCTTCCCCGGCGAGTGCCTGGACCTGGTGCGGCGCTGCGGCGCGGTCCTGATGGGCAACCACGAGGAAGCCCTGCTGTTCGGCGCCGAGAACTTCAATCCCAGAGCCAAGCGCGCCATCGACTGGACCCGCGACCACCTCAAGACCGCTGGGGACGAGGCGACCCGCAAGCAGCGCTGGCAGATCCTGCAGAACCTGCAGCTGCACGCCCAGGACGGGCCCTTCCTCTTCACCCACGCCAGCCCGCGCCAGCCGACGCGCGAATACGTGATGCCGCGGGACATCACCAATCCCGCCAAGATGAGCGAGATCTTCTCGCTCATCACCCACGTCTGCTTCGTCGGCCACACCCACATCCCCGGGGTCTTCCTCGAGGACCTGACCTTCACCCAGCCCAGCGACCTGTGGGGCAGCACCTACTTCGTCGAGCCCGGCGAGAAGGCCCTGGTCAACATCGGCTCGGTCGGCCAGCCGCGCGATGGGGACACGCGCGCGTCGTACTGCCTGCTGGACACCGATCCCGGCGCCCCGCGGGTGGTCTTCCGGCGCGTCGAGTACAACCTCGAAGAGACCGCCCACGCGATCGAGCAGAATCCCTACCTCGACAATTACCTCGCGGAGCGGCTGCGCGTCGGCCGCTGATCGCTCGGACGGGCTAGTGGCGCTGCACAAATCCTGTTTGGTGAACCGATTGTGCCACCCGAATCCGGGTGTAAGCTCACTCTGCCATGGGTGAGCCGTCGCCTCCGAACACGCCGCACGGGAGTCCGCGCACGCCCCTCGGGGTGGGTCTGCGGAGCATCACCCCGATCGCCAATGTGGTGCGCAACCGGTTGGCGGATGACCCCCTGTGGGGCTATTTCGCGCTCAACGGCAAGTGGATCTGCCCCTTCTGCCTGAGCCCGGTCAGCCGCCGCCCGGGCCGCACGCGCGAAGATTCCATCGCCGTCCACCTCGAAGGCTGCCGTTCCTACGGTCACGGCACCGGTACCAGCCACCCGAGCGAGACCATCGCCCGCCGCCAGCAGTTCGAGAACCTCGTCCACCTCGCCGACAGCGACCCGGCCTGGCGCATCTACGATTCCAGCGGCACCTGGGTCTGCCCCGCCTGCCTGGAGCGCATCGCCACGGTGCGCGCCATCGGCGGCCAGCTCAACAGCTTCGTCTACCAGGCCATGGCCGAGCACCTGGGCCGCTGCGGGTCCTACCTGCGCGGACTCTGCGCACCCGCCGACGAGGTCACCGCCGCGCGCGACCGCATCGCGCGCGTGCCGCTGCTCGTCCAGGCGCTGCGCCAGCAGCTGCCCTTCCCGGTGTGGCGCTACGTCGATCCGCTCGGCCTGTGGGTCTGCCCGTACTGCCTGGCGCACACCCCCGAGATCGCCATCCGCGCCGAGGGCGACATCGAGCGCGCCGCCGACGCGATGGCCCTGCACCTGCTCGGCCAGTGCCCGGCGTACCGCAGCAACCCCAACCAGATGCAGTCCGAGGCGCTGATCCGCCAGGCGGCGATGCTGCGCGTCGCCATGCCCAACCGCGCGCCGCTGGGGACCCAGGCCGATCCGCCCGTCGGGCGCCCTGCGACCGGCCAGAGCCTGACGCCGCGCGCCATCACCCCGCCGTTGGCGATGCCGGTCGAGCGCCGCACGCCCAGCGCCGGCGTGCGCATCGTCCCGGGTCGCGCCGTGACCCCGCCTTCCGCCACGCCGGTGGTCGGCTACCGCGCCAGCGAACCCGTGATCATCCCGCCGCCGATCGCCGCCCCGGTGGCGCCGCCGATCCCGCGCACGCCGCTGCCGGCGCCGCCGCAGCAGAACGGGCTCTTCGGCAAGCTGCCCGAGGACTTCCTCAGCAACACCCCGCTCGGCAACATCGAGCTCGACGGCGGTGCGCCCGCCGCGCCGGCCAAGCCCGCGCCCGCGGCCAGTCCGAAGACGCCGCTGCCCGGGGACCACTCGGGGCTCAACTGGATGGACGAGATGGAGCCCGGCGAGTCCGAGCCGGAACCCGGCGTGGGCGAGCGCACCGACATGATCCGCGCCCGCGACCTGCAGATGGACATGATGCAGAAGGCCCCGGACATCCCGGGCTTCCGCTTCGCCGCCGTGTTCGAGGCCTGCGCGGACATCAGCGGCGACTTCTTCCAGTTCATCCGCCTGCCCGACGGCCGGCTCGGCTTCGCCCTGGGCGACGTCAGCGGTCACGGCGTGCAGGCCGGCATGATCATGTCGATGGCCAAGAAGACCCTCGAGATCTACGCCTCGACCGGGCTCGGCCCGGCCGACACCCTCAGCAAGGTCAACGACGCGCTGGCCCGCGACCTGGGCGGCAAGCTCTTCATCTCCATGGTCTACGCCCTGCTCGATCCCAGCGCGCACACCATCACCTGGGCGCGCGCCGGCCACAACCCGACCCTGCGCTACCGCGGTCCCAACCGCGAGATCGAGGAGATCAAGCCGCCGGGCATGGTGGTCGGCATGAAGAGCGGCCCGATGTTCCGCAAGAGCCTGCAGGAGCAGGTCACCGAGCTCGAGCCGGGCGACTGCTTCGTGCTCTACACCGACGGCATCACCGAGACCATGAACCTGCAGCAGGAGGAGTTCGGCCAGGACCGCCTCTGCGAGGTGGTCAAGCGCTTCGCCGACGCCGGCCCCGAGGCGATGATCGAGCGCATCCGCGAGATCGTCCGCCACTTCCGCGGCCCCCAGCCGCCGGGCGACGACGCCACGGTGCTGATCGTCGCCGTGGACTGAGGGCGGGACTCGGGGTTGACTCCCACCCCCAACGGATTCTCATCCCCGGGCCTGCGCGCCGGCGGCGCGCGTGCATCACCACCTCTGCGGGATGGTCGTACGTGAAACTCTCGATGGCCGCCCTGACCCACAAGGGTCGGGTGCGCGATCACAATGAAGACGCCCTGTACTTCGACGTGCGGGACCGCGTGCTGATCGTCTGCGACGGGATGGGCGGCCACGCCGGCGGCCACATCGCCAGCGAGCTGGCGGTGCAGGTGGTGTCCAACGGCCTCAAGCAGCTCAAGCCGCACGAGTGGAGCGACGAGGAGCGCGTCATCGAGACGGTCAAGAACGCCGTGTTCGGCGCCAACGACCACATCCTCAACCGCTCGCGCATCGACCCCGCGCTGTCCGACATGGGCACCACCATCGTCGCGCTGGCCTTCATGCGCGACCGCGTGATCACCACCAACGTCGGCGACAGCCGCATCTACCGCATCGCCGGCGGCGCCATCGAGCAGGTCAGCCAGGACCACAGCCTGGTGGCGGAGCGCGTGCGCGCCGGCCTGCTCGACCCCGACAGCGACGAGGCGGCGCTGCTCGGCAACATCGTGACGCGCGCCCTGGGCATGGACCAGGTCACCGTCGACATCACCGTCGAGGACCTGGTCGCGGGCGACGTCTACCTGCTGTGCAGCGACGGGCTCAGCGACCTGGTCGACGAGAGCGAGATGCTGGCGATCGTGCAGGGCGCCGGCTCGCTGGAGCAGGCCTGCCTGACGATGGTCGAGCTCGCCAACCACCGCGGCGGCATCGACAACATCACCGTGGCGCTGGCGCGCACCGACTGACCGCGCGCGGCCACCCCAGCCATGGCCCACGACCAGCTCCGCGCCACCTTCTCCCTGCCCGCCACCGGCACCGCCGTGCTCGCGATCGACCTGCAGGAGCGCTTCCTGGGCGCGATCCCGGACCTCGCCGCCGACCGGCCGTGCGGGCGCAACAGCCGCCTGCTGCTCGCCGGCGCCCGCCTGCTCGGCGTGCCGGCGGTGTTCAGCGAGCAGTACCCCAAGGGCCTGGGCCCGACCCTGCCGTGGCTGGCCGCGGCCCACCCGCACGCGCCGCGCCTGGCCAAGACCCACTTCAGTTGCGCCGACGATCCCGGCGTGCGCGCCCACCTCGACGGTCTCGGCCGCCGCACGCTGGTGCTGTGCGGCGTCGAGGCGCACGTGTGCGTGCTCGCCAGCGCCGCCGACCTGCTCTCGGCCGGCTACGCCGTGATCGTCGCGGGCGACGCGGTGGCCAGCCGCAGCGCGGCCGACCGCGACTGCGCCCTGGACGCCCTGCGCGACCTCGGGGCGCTGGTGCTGCCCACGGAAAGCATCCTCTTCCGGTTGCAGCGGCAGGCGGGTGGGGAGACGTTCAAGGCGCTGAGCCGATTGGTGAAGTGAGGCCGGCCGATGCGAGAGGCGAGGGACAGCTCCGCTCGACCGGCATGGACCAGGTCATTGTCGGCTGGCTCCCCCGACTGGCGAGGCGGCCCACTGGGCCGTTCTCACCCGAGGCTGCATGCCCCGACCTCGGAATGCGACGACATCCCGCTGCCTCGCGCCCGCGCCTCTCCCTACCCCTCATCCTCCACGAACAACGACGCCTGCTCCGCCACCGTCAACTCGCGCACCTGCCCGGGCGGCAGATCGCGCGGCAGATCGAGGCCACCGATGCGGTCGCGGTGCAGCGCCATGACCTCGCCGCCGAGCGCGGCGATCATGCGCCGCACCTGGTGGTAGCGTCCCTCGTGCAGGATCAGCGTCGCGGTCGAGAGGCCCTCGAGATGGGGAGTCTCGAGGACCAGGCGCGCGGGCAGGGTCGGCTTGGGGTCCCCTTCCAACTGCATGCCCTTGGCACAGCGCTCGACGGCGTGCGCGCTGAGCCGGCCGGAGTAGGACGATGCGGTAGCGCTTGGCGATGTGCCGCCGCGGATTGGTCAGCGAGTGGATGAGGTCCCCCGACGAGGTGACGATGAGCAGGCCGCTGGTGTCGCGGTCGAGGCGGCCCGCCGGCTCCATGGGCAGGTGCGCGTAGTCCTCGGGGATGATCTCCTCCAGCAGCGGCGCCTCGGCGGGATCATGGCTGCAGGCCAGGCCGAGGGGCTTGTGCACCAGCAGCGTCGCCTCGGTCACCCCGGTCTCGATCAGCACGCCGTCGACCCGCACCTCTTCACCGCGCAGGTGGCGCGCCTGATCGCGGCAGATCGCGTCCCCGACCGTGACCTTGCCGCTGCGCACCAGGTCGCGCACCTGGCTGCGCGAGCCGAAACCGCGGTGGGAGAGGAAGGCGTCGAGGCGGTCGGGCATGGCGCGGGGCAGGGTAGCCGGCGAACGGGGGAGGACCACTGGGGAGGTGGGGATGCGAGACCCTAGACCGTAGACCCTAGACCCTACCCTCTTCCCATACGTGCATTGCCACCACCAGCAACCCGGTCGAACCAGGCCGCAATCTGCGTCATCTGCGCAATCTGCGGATCATTCGCGACGGGTGAGGCCGCACATTGTGCAAATGCGAGACGGCGTCCGAAAGATGTGGGTGGTGGGGGAGCCCCTAGTCCCTGGACCCGGGCGCGGGAGTCGGTGGCTCAGCGGCGCCGCAGCTCCAGCACCTTGAAACCGCCGTCCTCGCGCAGGTGGTCGATGGGCCCGAGCAGTCCCAGGTTGGCCTCGTAGGGCAGTTGGCGGTTGGCGACCACCAGCAGGCGGCCGCCAGGGGCGAGCAGGTCGAATCCGACGCGGAACAACCGCCGCGCGATGGCGAGATCGTTGGCCGCGCCGGCGTGGCAGGGCGGGTTGAGCAGCACCAGGCCGGCGCTGAGCCCGGGCGGCGGTTCGAAGGCATCCCACCAGACCACCTCGGCCCGCGTGGCCAGGCCGAGCGCGTCGAGGTTGCCCCGCGCGCTGCGCACCGCGCGCGCATCGGCATCGAACAACCGGGCGTGCGCCGCCACGCCATGGCGCAGCGCGTGCAGTGCGAGGTGGCCGGCGCCGCAGCCGAGATCGACGGCCAGCTCCACCGCCGGCAGCGCAGCGACGCACGACTGGAGCAGCGCGGTCCCAGCGTCCAGGCCATCGCGGCTGAACACCCCCGGCCAAGCGCAGAGGCTGGCGCGGCCGGCGACGGCCTCCTCCGCGTCGGCGGGCAGGTTCTGCACGCCAGGCGTGGGCAGCTCGTGCTCCATCCGGCGGAAGCGCACCACCCGGCCATGGGCGCGGTTGGCGAGGACCTCGCCGGGCTGGCCGAGCAGACCCGCCAGACGCTTCGCCCACCCGGTGATGCCCAGGTCGTTGTGGCCCGCGACCAGCAGGCCGCCACCGCGGGGCGAGAGCGCGCCAGGCGGCGGCGAGGTCGGCGGAGGTCGCCGCCCGACCCTTCTGGATGCGCACCAGGGCCTGGAGGAACGCGCCTTCGGGCAGGTCCTCGGCCATCTCGAGCAGGGAAAGGCCAGGAGCCTCGGCCCGGGCGCGCAGGTGCTCGCCGCGCCACGGCAGCACGGCGGCGCCCCCACGCCGCTGCGCGCAGCGCCAGCCCTGGAACTCGAGCAGGGGAAGGTCGGCGAGCACGCCCGCGTCCTCGGCCAGATCCTGCCCGGCCGGGCGTCGCGGCGGCGGGACCGCTCACGGCGCGGGCAGAGGCTCGGTGCCTCGCACCTCTTCCAATCGCGCGGTATACTGGTCCAGCAGGGTGCGCGCCAGGCGCACCGCCTTCAGTCCGGCCTCGTAGCGCTTGAGCGCGTCCTCCAACGGCAGTTCGCCGGTTTCGAGGGCGGCGATGGCGTCCTCGACCTGGGCGAAGTGGTCCTCGATCGACTGCGGCTTGGCCATGGCGGTGAGCCTACTGGCGGTCCCAGCGATGCCAGTAAGCCCTTGCCGCACGCTCCGGGGTTGCCTACCATCCGACCCACCTGCCCGCTCGGCGCCGCCCCGCTAGCACCCCGCATCCGCCCGCTCCACCGACCGACGATACCCCGCACCATACCCTGCATGAAATCAGGCCTCACCATCACCAGCCGCCGCGACGAGCCGGTCCAGATCCTGAAGCTCAGCGGCTACCTGGATGGTCACACCTTCGTCGAGCTCGAGCAGCACATCGACCAGATCTTCAAGGGCGGCAGCAATCGCCTGGTGATCGACCTCAGCGAGCTGACCTACATCGCCAGCGCCGGCGTGGGCGTGTTCATCAACGCGCAGCACCAGGCGCGCAAGGCCGGCGGCAACCTGCAGCTCGTCAACCCGACCCAGAGCGTGCGCGAGATCTTCGGCATCCTCGGACTCGAGACCATCTTCACCATCCATGCCACGGTCGACCAGGGCCTGCGCGTCGCCAAGCGCTGACGCCCCCATCCGACCTGGCCGGAGCCGGCCGATGTACACCAAGGATCTCGAACGGCTGGTGCGCAGCATGAACGCGCAGAAGCTCGATCCGGAGTACATCCGCTACTACATCGTCGAGACCTTCCAGCTCACCGCCAAGCAGGTGGACGAGGTCTTCGCGCTGGTCGGCGTGGGGCTCAAGAAGGCACGCGCGCCGGGGGCCAAGATGGCGCCCAAGCGGCCGGAGTTCCATTGAAGCAGGGCTGACGGCTGGCGGCTCGCTGCTGAAAACCTCAGTCACGGCAGCCCGGGCTGCAGAATGGCCGAGATCGACAGGCGCAGGCCGAGTGCGCCGTGCAGCCGGCTGTCCGCTGCCAGCCGACAGCTGCCAGCCGTCAACCGCTCGATCACCCAGGCCGCTTCCACCCGGGCGTCGCCGGCGCGGCCGGTTTCGCCGGCTCGGCAGTCGGAGCGGGGGCGGCGGGCTTCGGAGCGGCCTTCTCCTGGGCCGCCAGCGCCTGCGCCTGCTCGACGTTGAAGCCGAGGCCGAGCAGCTTCTTGGCCATGTCCTCCTTGTCGATCGAGCGGTCGTAGGCCTCCATCGGCTCGACGGAGTCGGCCTTCACCAGTCGTTCCAGCGCGTCGTTGAGCAGCTGCATGCCGTACCGGGCACCGATCTGCATTTGCGAGGGGATCTGGTAGGTCTTGCCCTCGCGGATGTTGGCGGCGATGCCGGGCGTGACGAAGAGGATCTCCTGCGCGGCGAGGCGGCCGCCGCCCTTCTTCTTGAGCAGGTTCTGGGCGACCACGCCGCGCAGGCTGCCGGCCAGCATCAGGCGGATCTGCTCCTGCTCCTCGGCCGGGAACTGGTTGATGATGCGGTCGACGGTCGACGAGGCGGTCGAGGTGTGCAGGGTGCCGAACACCAGGTGGCCGGTCTCGGCGGTCTCGATGGCGATGCGCGTGGTCTCGAGGTCGCGCATCTCGCCGACCAGCACGATGTCCGGGTCCTCGCGCAGGGCGGCGCGCAGGGCCACGGCGAAGGACTTGGTGTGCTGGTGGACCTCGCGCTGGTTGATCAGGCAGCGCTTGGCCGGGTGGACGAACTCCACCGGGTCCTCGATGGTGATGATGTGCTCCTTGCGGTTGGCGTTGATGTGGTCGATCATCGCCGCCAGGGTCGTCGACTTGCCCGAGCCGGTCGGCCCGGTGACCAGCACCAGCCCCTTCTTGTACTCGCACATGCGCAGCACCGCCGCCGGCAGGCCGAGCTGCTCGGCCGAGAGGATCTTGTCGGGGATGCGGCGGAAGACGCCGCCCGGCCCGAAGCGGTCGACGAAGAGGTTGGCGCGGAAGCGCCCGACGCCCTCCAGGGCGTAGGCGAAGTCGGTGTCCCAGTTCTCCTCGTACTGCTTCTTGTTCCGCTCGGGGCAGATCTCCATGAGGATCTGCTTCACCTGGTCCTTGCTGAGCTTGGGCACTCCTTCGAGCGGCACCATGTCGCCCGAATCGCGGATCATTGGCTGATGCTCGCTGGTCATGTGCAGATCGGAGGCCTTGCGCTCCGACATCAGCTTGAAGAGGTTGTCGATCCAAGCCATACGGGTCTCCTGACCGTCCGCCAAGGGGGACGGCACCCCGGATTATACCACAGGTTCGGGGACGCGGGAGGCGAGACGCGAGACGCGAGGGTCAGCGCTACCCGGCCGGCATTCCAATGAATCCCGTTGGTGGGGTGGCCTGGGTGCCGAGATCGCCCAGCGGGCCGCGGTCCCGGGAAGGGGCCGCTGCGCGGACGCGGGCGCGTGGTCGAGCGGACAACCGCCCACCACCGGAACCACGGCCCGCTGGGCGGCCCAGACCTGCGGCCGGGCGCCTCGGCTCCAGCGCACGGGTGCGCCTGGACCAGACCCGCTGCTCCGTCCTCGTGCCTCGTGCCTACCGCCTACCGCCTACGACACGAGCCTCGCGCCACCGCTCCATCGATGCACCGCGCAGTGGCGACGCTCGCGCGCGAAATGCCCCGACGCTGCGCACCGCGATGCGGCGAGGCTGATTTTTCAGGAATATTCGGCGTTTTTTTTCGCGACGTCGGCAAGCGGTTCAAGCACCGGAACCGCCCCCCACGCTGGCGACCCTGGTTTTTCCATGTTTTCGCAACCTCGCGGCGGAAATCCCTCTAGACATGCTGGATTCATCGGTAGAAAGAGCATGTCTTCGTTCAACCACCCCCTCACAGGGAAAGCACCACATGGCCAAGCCCGCTAAGAAGTCCGCCAAGAAGTCCGTCACCTCCGCGATCCTGGGCAAGCCCAAGGACAAGGGCTACACCAAGGGCAAGCTCATCGCCCACCTCGCGGCCGACGCGTCGGCCAAGGGCGCCGGCGAGATCAGCAAGAAGCAGGCCGCCGCGCTGGTCGACTCGCTGACCGCCGTCCTCTTCCAGTACGCTCCGGTCGGCGCCGTCCTGCCCGGCCTCGGCAAGCTCGTCCTGAAGGAGATCCCCAAGAAGCCCGCCCGCACGATCATCTCGTTCGGCAAGGAGATCCAGGTCGCCGCCAAGCCCAAGAGCCAGAAGCTGGTCTTCCGCTTCTCGAAGGAAGCCAAGTCCCACTTCGGCAAGTAAGCTGAACGAAGAAAACCACGGTTTCGACCGTGGTTTCTTCACTGAACGCCCGGCGACCGCCGGGTGGTCGAAGCTGCACCCGCTCCGGTCTCCGGGGCGGGTGTCTTCGTTTCCGGCTGCATCCGCCGCACGACGTTCTTTACCGCCAAGACGCCAAGGCGACAAGATCGGAGAGGCAGTGCGACATGGAACCTGAAGGCCGAGATCCCGACGGCACCACCGGAAAGGTGATGCCGACCTCTTCTCGGGGTGCTTGGCAGTCCCTCGGCGTCTTGGCGTCTTGCGGGTAAAATCCCTGCCTGCCGGAAATCAGATCCCCAGCGCCGTGCGCTGCGCGGCGAAGATCCCCTGCAGGCCGCCGGCCGCCGCATCGAGCAGGCTGTCGAGCTGGGTGCGGCTGAAGGTGCCGTTCTCGCCGGTGCCCTGGACCTCGATGAACTCGCTGCCGCGCATGACCACGTTCATGTCGACCTCGGCGCGGCTGTCGTTGGCGTAGTCGAGGTCGACCACCACCTTGCCATCGACCAGGCCGACGCTGACCGCCGCGATCTGCCCGGTCAGGTAGTGCTGCGGCCCGGCGGTCTTCTGCTGCCGCGCCAGGGTGCTGAGCGCGTCGTGGAGCGCCACCCAGCTGCCGGTGATGGCCGAGGTGCGCGTGCCGCCATCGGCCTGCAGCACGTCGCAGTCGATGGCGATGGTCACTTCGCCGAGCTTGGCCAGGTCGACCGCCGCGCGCAGGCTGCGCCCGACCAGGCGCTGGATCTCGACGCTGCGCCCGTCCTGCTTGGCCCCGTCGCGGCGCTTCCGCGGGCTGGTCGAGCCGGGCAGCATGGAATACTCCGCGGTCAACCAGCCGCCGCCGGTCCCGCGCCGGAAGGGCGGCACCTCCTTCTCGATCGAGACGCTGCACAGGACGCGGGTCTCGCCGAAGGCGACCAGGCAGGAGCCGGCGGGATGCTTGAGGTAGGAACGCTGGAAGGAGATGGGGCGCATGGAGGTCCTGGGGGGAGGAAGACTGGAGACACGAGGCACGAGGCACGAGGCACGAGGCACGAGGCGCGAGGAAAAGCGAGAAGCGAGAAGCGGGAAGCGGGAAGCGGGAAGCGAGAAGCGAGAAGCGAGAAGCGAGAAGCGAGGATCTTCCAGCCAGGATCCGCCGTGTTGGCGTGGTTCCCTCCATGCCGTTCCGGCCAGAGGCCGGCCCGACCTCGCACCTTCAGCGCTTCGCCGCCGCGATGACCGTCGCCGCGTCCTTCGCCATCAGCAGCCGCAACACCGCCTTCTGCGCGTGCAGGCGGTTCTCGGCCTGGTCGAAGACGATCGAGCGCGGGTGCTCGACCGCGGCGTCGGTGATCTCTTCGTCGCGGTGCGCCGGCAGGCAGTGCATGATGCGCGCATCGGGCTGGGCCAGGGCGAGCAGCGCCTCGTTGATCTGGTAGCCCTGGAAGGCCCGCAGGCGTTCGGCCTTCTCGGCCTCCTGGCCCATGCTCGTCCACACGTCGGTGTAGAGCACATGCGCGCCGGCGACGGCGGCGCGGGGGTCGTGGACCTGGGTGATCTGGCTGCCCCAGGCGCTGCCGAAGGTGGCGATGTCATTGGCCGAGAACGCGTACGCCGCCGGGCAGGCGACCACGAAGCGCGCCCCGGCCAGCACGCAGGCGCGCGCCAGGCTGCGGCAGACGTTGTTGGCGTCGCCGACGAAGACCACGGTCAGCCCGGCGAGGCGACCGAAGTGCTCGCGGATGGTGAGCATGTCGGCGAGCGCCTGGCACGGGTGGCACTCGTCGGACAGCCCGTTGATCACCGGCACGCTGCCGTACGCGGCGAGGTCGGTGATCGACTGGTGGGCGAAGACCCGCGCCATGATGCCCTGCACGTAGCGGCTGAGCACGCGCGCCACGTCCTTGACCGGTTCGCGCACACCCATGCCGACCTCTTCGCCGCGGATGTAGAGCGAGCGGCCGCCGAGCTCGGTCATCGCCACCTCGAAGGACAGGCGGGTGCGCAGGCTGGGCTTCTCGAAGATCATCGCCAGGGTCTGACCGCTCAGGGCGTGCTCGGCCACGCCCCAGGCGCGGCGCCGCTTGAGGTAGAGGGCGACCGCGAGCAGGTCGCTGAACTCGGTGGCGTCGATGGCGTCGAGACTGGTGAAGTGGGTGAGCATGACGGGATCGGCGGGTGGCCCCGGAGCGGGGCCGGCCGCAGTTCTTCAGGTGGTGGTGGGGGCGGAGGCGAAGAAGGAGCCGCCGGAAACCCGGCGGCCGCCGCGGAAAGTGGGCGCAATGGTCATTCGGCGCGCAGCGCCTTGGCACCGTCGAGGCGCAACTCGGTGCCGATGCCCTCGGCGGTGAAGATCTCGAGCAGCAGCGCGTGCGGCATGCCGGCGTCGACGATGTGGATCTTGCGCACGCCGGCCTCGAGGGCGCCGAGGCAGCTCTCCATCTTGGGGATCATGCCGCCCTGGATGACGCCCTTGGCGACCAGCGCGCGCACCTCGCGGTCGGTGAGGCTGGAGATGCGCGTGCGCGGGTCCTTCGGATCGGTCATGACCCCGGGGACGTTGCTGCAGAACACCAGCTTCTCCGCGGCCAGGCTGGTCGCGACCGCCAGCGCGATGTCGTCGGCGTTGGTGTTCAGCACCTGGCCGTCAGCGGTGACCGTCAGCGGCGGGATCACCGGGATCAGGCCACGGGTGGCGTAGCGCACCAGGCGCTCGCGGTCGACGCCGATCGGCTGGCCGACGAAGCCGAGCGCGGGATCGAGCACCTTGCCCTGGACGACGAGGTGCGGCGGGCACAGCTGGATGGCGGCGCCGCCCAGGTCGAAGATGCGGTCGTGGATGTGCTCGTTGAGGCGCTCGACCTCGCGCTCGACGATGGCGATGGTGGCCGCATCGGTGATGCGCCGGCCGTTGTGGAACACCGGCTTGAGGCCGGCCTGCTCCATGGCGCGCGAGATCGAGGCGCCGCCCCCGTGGACCAGGATGGGGCGCACGCCGACCTGCTCGAGCCACACCAGGTCGGTGAGCAGCGAGTCCAGGACCGCGGGATCCTCGATGGGCGCGCCGCCCAGCTTGACCACCGTGAACTGGTGGTGGAACCGCTTCAGGAAGGGCAGGGCCTCGATGAGCACCTTGGCCTTGCGCGTCGCCTCGTCGACCACTCGTACAACTCCTCCGCGGCCGGATGGTGCCGCGAGCAAGGCGGGGACTATAGGGGGCGCGAACGGTTGTCGAGTGGCCATCAGGGAAGCTGGCGGCTGACGGCTCACGGCCGGCGGCCGTCCGCCGGGCGAGGCGGCGCTTCGCGCCCCCTCGCCATTTCCGAGGTCATTCAAACGAGGACTCTCCGCGAGCAGGAGCAGCCAGCAGCCAGCCGCCAGCCTCTCCAGACCTACCACCCGCCCGGCTGCCTCAGCAACGCTCCGAACAACTGGTGATGCAGAGGCGCCCCGAAGAACACCACCGCCAGCGCTCCAGCCGCCAAATAGGGCCCGAAGGGGATCTCGATGCGCTGCTTGAGCAGGCGCAGCGGCAGGCCCACCACCGAGCCGATCACCGCTGCGGCGAAGAAGGCGTAGAGCACCCCGGCCGGACCGAGGAAGGCGCCGATCGGCGCGAGGAACTTCACATCGCCATAGCCCATGGCATTGCGCCGGAAGGCCACCGTGCCGAGCAGGCCGACCCCGTAGGGCACCAGCCACCCCGTGGCGGCGCCGGTCAGGGCGCGGGCGAGGTGGGCCGCGAGGTCGGCCCACCAGCCGGCCTCCGCGCCCGGCCGCCACAGCACCAGCACGGCGAGCAGCGCCAGGTAGGCGGCCATCACCCCCGAGAACCACTTCACCCCGATGGCGAAGCCGCGGTGGTCGTCGTCGCTCCAGCGCGCGCCCGCGGGCAGCCAGCGCCCGTAGATGGCGCGCGCCAGGGGCAGGGACAGCAGCAGCGCGGCCGTCAGCACCGCGCCGCCGCCGAGCATGCGCGACAGGAACACCTCGGGGGTGTAGGCGCGCCCCCCCAGGACGCTGTCGTGCCACAGCCAGGCCGCCGGCGTCCACACGTCGTCGTAGACGAGTTGGGTGCCGACGCCCACCGCGATGGCGGGGGCCAGCACCTGGAACCCCTTGGTGAGCTCGTCCGGGATGAGCATGTGGTCGATGTCGATCACCGACGAGACGAACAGCACGTAGACCAGCACCAGCAGCGCCGCCGCGAGCACCGCGTGGCCGACCACCAGCGGCACCCCCAGCGTCGCCAGCCACGGAGCGATGTGCAGGCCGGGCTGGAAGCTCCACACCAGCACCAGCGCGGTGAGCGCGGCGACCAGCAGCTCCATGATCAGGTAGCGCGGGCTGAACGGCGCCCCGCACCAGCGGCAGCGCCCGCCGAGGATCAACCACCCGAGCACCGGCAGGTTGTCGTACCACTGCACCTGCGTGCCGCAGCTGTAGCAGCGGCTCGGCGGCATGACGATGCTCTCGTTGCGCGGCATGCGGTGGATGCACACGTTCAGGAACGAGCCGATGAACGCGCCGAGCAGCAGGCCGATGCCGAGGATCATGCTGGGGTAGTTGTCGCGATGGGATGGTGGCGGGCAATGGGGAGGCGCCTAGCGCCTAGCGCCCACATCTACGACGAACCAGTCGCGCGCCATCGCCTGGGCGCGCGGTGGCAGCGCGGCGATGCGACCGGCGCGCAGCAGGTCGGCGGCGCGGTCGCGGGTCTTGATACCGACGCCGGGCAGGCAGTCGGCCATCCAGGGTCGGGCAGCAGGCTGCGGGGAGCGGGGCGGGCGGCCCCACGCTGCGCACCGGGCGCACGGCCGCGCTCGCGGCGAGCACCCCGAGCACCAGGCACGCGGCCAGCGCCTGTGCGGCGGCGGGGTTCACGGCGAGGCCGGCGCGGTGATGCGCGCGAAGCGGTCGTGGCCGGCGAGGTCGGGAATGATGACGCAGGCCAGCCCCGAGCGCGCGCCCAGCGCGGCGATCGCGGACCCCTGCTTCCAGCCGTGCTCGAGCCACAGCACGCCGCCGGGGGCGAGCAGCGGCGGAGCGGCGGCGATCAGTTCGGCGATCAGCGGCAGGCCGTCCTGGCCGCAGAACAGCGCCTGGGCCGGCTCGAAGGCCAATTCGGGATCGCACTCGCCGCGCTCGTCGCTGCCGATGTACGGCAGGTTGGCGACCACCGCATGATACGGCACCGGTCGCGCCCGTGGCGAGGTGGGCTTGGCGGAAGGAAACCTCCAGCCCCAGCGCCGCGGCGTTGCCGCGCGCACTGGCCAGGGCCTCCGCGCTGACGTCGGTCGCCTCGACCGCGCAGTCGCCACGCGCTTTCTTGATGGCCAGCGCGATCGCGCCTGAACCGGTGCCGATGTCGAGCACGCGCGCCGGCCCGGCGGGCAGCGCGCCCAGCACCTGGTCGACCAGCTCCTCGGTCTCCGGCCGCGGCACCAGCACGCCCGGCCCGACGCGCAGGCGCAGTCCGTGGAATTCCTGGGTCCCGAGCACGTAGGCGAGCGGCTCGCGCCTGCCGCGCCGCGTCACCAGTCCACGCAGTCGCGCGACCTGATCGTCCTCCAGCGGCATGTCGAACCGCGTGTAGAGATCGAGCCGCGTGAGTGCCAGGCTCTCCGCGAAGATCCACTCCGCCTCGCGACGCCCGTTCGCGATGCCCTTGGACAGCAGGAACTCCGCGCTGCGCGTGAGCAGGGACATGAGGGTCGGCAGCGTCATGGTCTTACCGTAACAGTTCCTGTCCCCCGAACCAGCCGGGCAGCCGACGTCTCCATCGACCAACCTGGTCGCGAGTCCCGGGGTTTCCGATCCAGGGTCTATGGTCGACCCATCACCCAACAAGCCATCTCGGTCACGACCACCATGCGGTCGCATTCGTGCGTGATCGGCGAAACCTGCGGATTCTGCGATTCTTCACGAGGGGAGAGTCCGCGGTTTTCGCAGATTTCCCCGATCGGGAGTTGCAGTTCAGAGCGTGGGTGATGGGTGGGTCCAGGACCAGGGTCTCCCGCGCAGCTCGCAGCTCGCGACCCGCACCTCCCGTAGCACATCCCTCGCAACCCGATTGCCATCCCGCCTCGCCCGCCTACACCCCGATCATGTTCACCGGGCTCGAGGCCGTGCTCGTGCTGTTCGCCGTCGGCCTGCCCGCGGTGCTGGTGTTCCAGCGCCTGGGCGTCAGCGCGCTGATCGCCTACCTGGCCACCGGCGCGGCGCTCGGCCCGCACGCCTTCGGCATCGTCGGCGGCGAGGTCCTCGACCACCTCGCCACCGTCGGCGCGGCCATGCTGCTGTTCGCGCTCGGCCTCGAACTCGACCTCGCCGACCTGCGCCGCCGCCTGCGCCAGGTGCTGATCGCCTCGGGCGCGCAGATCGGCCTGACCCTGGGCGCCGGCACGGGCGTCGCCATGCTCATCGGCCTGCCGCTGGCGCAGGCGGTGGCGGTCGGCGCCTGTCTGACCATGACCTCGACGGTGATGATGCTGCGCACCCTCGACGAGCGGAAGCTGCGCAACCGCGAGGAGGCCCAGCTCGCCCTGAGCATGAGCCTGATGCAGGACATCGCGCTCGGCCCCTTCATGGTGCTGCTCGCCCTGCTGCTGCCGGGCGCCACGCAGCACCCGCCGTGGGTGGTGGGTTGCGGCCTGGTGGCGGCGGTCGCGCTGACCATCGGCATGCGCTACGCGATGGCCTCGCTGGTGTTCCGGCGCATCCGCGGCGCGCAGCTGCCCGAGCTCGAGGTCGCCTTCGCGGTCACCGTCGCGCTCGGCGCCGCGACCCTGGCCGAGGCCAGCGGCATGGGCGGCGCCGCCGGCGCCTTCTGCGCGGGCCTCGCCTTCGGCGGCGAGGAGAACCGCCACACCGTCGAGTCGAGCGTGCGCCCCCTGGCGGGGCTGACCGCGATCCTGTTCTTCGTCGCCATGGGCACCCTGTTCGACCCTGGCTTCGTCGCCGCCCACCCCGGCGAGGTCGCCGCCGGCGTGGTCGCGGCGCTGGTGCTGAAGGCGCCGATCGCCGCCCTGGCCCTGCGCCTGACCGGCATGCCGGCGCAGGCCCGCGATCGGCTACGGCCTGGCGCTGGCGCCGATCGGCGAATTCAGCTTCGTGCTCGCCGCCGCCGCGCTGGGCGGCATCGCCGATCCGCAGGTCGCGCACCTCTACCAGCTGGTGGTCGCGGTCACCTGCGTCAGCCTCGCGCTGACGCCGCTGCTGATGCGCCTCGCCCTGCCCTTCCTGCCGCGCACCAGCCTCGACCAGTTCACCACGCCCGGCGCGACCATCGTCGTCGCAGGCCTGGGCCCGGTCGGCAACACCGTGGTCGAGACCCTGCGCTCGCAGGGCCACCCGCTGCTGCTGGTCGACCGCAACGAGCGCCTGCTGAAGACCTGGAGCGAGTCCGCCGGCGTGCGCTGCCACAAGGGCCGCATCGAGGACATGGAGGACTGGCTGCCGGTGATCGGCCACCGCCCCAGCCTGGTGGTGCTGACCTTTCCGATCGCAGACGCCTCGGCGCTGGTCACCCGCCGTCTGCGCAGCCTGGACCCCGGGCTGAAGATCATCGCGCGCAGCCCCTACGAAGCGCAGATCGACCTGCTGACCAGCGCCGGCGCGCAGTTCGTGATCTGCGACGAGCGCGAGACCAGCCGCGCCCTGCTGCCCATGCTCGAGATCGCGCTCGGCGCCCGCAGCGCGGCCGGAACCACGTCCTTCAGCAAGGCCCGGGCGACAGGACGTTGACAATACCGATAACGCCACACGATCCCCACCCTGTCCTGATCAGCACGGGCTCCCGTCGTCTAGTGGCCCAGGACAACTGGTTCTCAGCCAGTGAACAGGGGTTCGACTCCCCTCGGGAGTACCAAATACAAACCCTGTAAGAGTAAAATCTTACAGGGTTTTTTGTTGGCCTCCAGGAGACGGTTGGCATCCGCTCATCGATGGCCGGAATGGTCCTCAACCCACGGGAGGGTCGAGCGCCAGCTCGACCATGAGCACCACCAAGCGCGGCTGCCGGAACCCACGCCGCAAGCGCACCTCCTCCGCAAGGTCAACGAGTGCCTGCTGCTGATCACGCTGACGCGCGGCACCCCGCTGGAGGACGAGCACGCCTGCATCCGCGGGAGCGGGTTGGTGGAGAAGGAGCACGGGATGGACGTCCTCGCCTGCCTGGCATGCCGCTTTTCCAGCAGATGTTCGATCGGGGGCCGGCGCGCAGTTTCAGCAGCCTGCCGGAGGAACCCGCTCCTGCCGTGCGCGCGGCCACCGCTGGCGCTGGACGCCGCCCGGCCAACCCCTATCCCTGAGGCCAACCCCCTCCACCTCCCGGATCGCCCCATGTCCATTCCCGAAATCCTCATGATCGAGGACCGCACGGACGACCGCGAGCTGTTCAGCGCGGCGGTGGCCGCCAGCGGCCTGCGCGCCACGGTGGGCAGGGTCGACGCGTCGCAGGCGATCATGCGCATCAACCGGCTCGGGCGCTTCGCCAACGTGCCGCAGCCGGCGCTGATCGTGCTCGACCTCGGCCTTCCCGGCCTGCAGGGGCATGCGCTGCTCGAGGCCATCCGCAAGGCCTATGGCCTGCGCGAGGTGCCGGTGGTGGTCCTGACCGGGTCGCAGCTGGAGAGCGACCGCGCCGCGTGCCGCACGTGGGGCATCAGCGACTACCTGGTCAAGCCGCCGGCCTTCGAGACGCTGGTGGAGTGGACGCGCGGCCTCGCGCGCTTCCTGCCCGCCCAGGACGTGGCGGCCGGGACGCCGCCCGCCATCAAGAGAAAGACCCCGTAAGCCCTGCGGCCTACGGGGTCCTGACCTAGTGCACGGGAGGGGACTCGAACCCCTACGAGAGTTACCTCGCTAGCACCTCAAGCTAGTGCGTCTGCCAATTCCGCCACCCATGCATGGGGAGGCGGGACTTTAGGAGCCACCCCGGGGTCGTCAACAGTCATCCGCCGGGGTGGCGTGCCGGCTGTGAAGGCCGCCACTGGCGGCTTCGGACCCTACGGCTGCGCCGGCAGGAAGCTCGCGAGCGCGTGGTTGGGCGAGCGCGCGGGCGGGTGCTGCGCGTAGGCCTCGATGATCGGGATCAGGTGGCGGCCCGGGCAGTCGGTCTTCTTGAAGTGCATGTGGCCGAAGACCTCGCTGCGCGCGATGTGGTAGTCCTCGCACAGGCGGTCGAGCACGGTGAGCAGCGCGTCCTTCTGCGCGGCGGGCACCTGGCTGACGTCGAAGTTGCCGACCATGCAGATGCCGATGTTCAACTTGTTGACCTCGTCCCAGCCCGCGTGCGCGCCCTGGTAGGCGAGCGGGCGGCCCTCGAACACCTGGCCGTCGGCGCTGATGATGAAGTGGTAGCCGATGCAGGCCCACGGCTCGGCCTTGCCGACGCCGCGCATGTGCTGGTCGTCGACCTCGTTCAGCCAGCGCCGCGGGGACATGCCGGCGTCGGCGACGTCGCCGCTGTGGTGCACGGTGATGCGCGTCGGTACGCCGCCCATCGGCTTGGTCCGCGACATGATGATCTGGCGCTCCGCCCAGGCGGTGCGGGGGAGGTACCAGTCGGTGGCGGGGACCGCGGGCGCGCTGGGCGCCGCGCTCACCGGCTCCGGCGCAGGGGGCGCCACCGGTTCCGGCACGTGGCCGCCGGGGATGGCCAGGCGCTGCCCGGCGTGGAGGCTGCGGCTGCGCAGGCTGTTGGCGTTGACGATGGTCGCCACCGTCACGCCGTAGGCCGCGGCCACCTGGCTGAGGGTCTCGCCGACCACCACCACGTGCTCCACCGGCGTGGGAGCTGGCCTGGAGCTGTCACGGCTCCCGCTGCGGCAGCCGCTGGACAGCAGCGCGGCGACGAACGCCAGGGAAACCAGGAAGCGGCGCGCGGTGGTGGGCATGGCGGCGTCAGCGGCGGCGGCGACCGAGGCGGATGCCACCGACCAGCGGCTTGAGCATGCGCGGCGTGCCGACCGGCATGTCGGCGATGGTGCGCTTGACCTCGACCTCGGGCGCCAGGGTGAAGCCCTCGACCTTCTCCTCCTCGAGCTCCATGCCGATGTGCTTCTCGATCTCGAGCAGGAACTGGCCATCGTCGGGGGTGATGAAGGTGCGCGCCACGCCGCGCGCGCCGTTGCGCGCGGTGCGGCCGATGCGGTGCACGTACTCCTCCGGCATCTCGGGGATGTCGTAGTTGACCACGTGCGAGACGGTCGGGATGTCCAGGCCGCGCGCGGCGACGTTGGTCGCCACCAGGCACTGCAGCTCGCCGGCGCGGAACTGCTGCAGCATCTTCTCGCGCTTGGTCTGCGGCAGGTCGCCGTGGATGGCGCCGGCCGACATGTTCTTGCGCTTGAGCACCTCGGCGACGCGGTCGGTCTGGTGCTTGGTGCGGCAGAACACCACCAGCTGCGGCGGGTTCTGGGTCTCGATGAAGTGCGCCAGCAGCTCGTTCTTCCGCTCGCGCGGCACGGCGATGAACTTCTGGTCGACCTGCTCGACGGTCACCTGCTTGGGCGCGATGCGCACGTGCACCGGGTTCTTCATGTGCTTCTCGGCCATCTGCTTCACCTCGTCGGGGAAGGTGGCGGAGAACAGCAGCATCTGCCGCTCGGGCGGGGTGTGCCCGATGATGTAGTTGACGTCCGGCCAGAAGCCGATGTCGAGCATCTGGTCGGCCTCGTCCAGCACCGCCATGGCCAGGCGCGAGAGGTCGAGGGTGTGGCGGCGCATGTGGTCGATGATGCGGCCGGGGGTGCCGATCACCACGTGCGGGTGGCGGTCGAGGGCGCGCACCTGGTCGTCCATCGACACGCCGCCGTAGATCACCGCGGCGCGCGCGCCGCTGGCGCCGGCCATGCGCGTGAACTCGCCGGCGACCTGGCGCGCGAGTTCGCGCGTCGGGCACAGCACCAGCATCGCCGGCTTGCCTTCGCGCGGCTCGAGCTCGTAGAGGCGCTGGAGCATGGGCAGGGCGAAGGCCGCGGTCTTGCCGGTGCCGGTCTGCGCCTGGCCGAGCACGTCGCGGCCGGCGAGCACCTGCGGGATGGCCTCGGCCTGGATCGGCGACGGCTGCTGGTAGCCGATGCCGGCGAGATCGGCGAGGATCTGCTCATTCAGGCCGAGCGAGCGGAAGCCTTCGGCCTTGGGCCGCGCCGCCAGCTCCTCGGGGACCTGCGGCGCGAGCGGCAGGGTCGGCGCGTCGCCGGCGGGCTCGGGGGCGTGCGGGTAGTGCGGCGGGCGGCCCTGCTCGGGGTGCGGCGCCGGGGCCTCGCTGCGCTCAGCGGGCGGGGCCTGGACGTCGCCTTCCGCGGCGCGCTCCTGGCCGTCGCCATGCTGGCGCTGGCCGTCGCGCGGCTCGCGGCCTTCACGGCCATCGCGGCGCTCGCCGCCGCGGCCATCGCGCCGGCCGTCATGGCGGTCGCGCGGGTGCCGGCCGCGCTCGTCGCGGGGCGGGCGCCCGCCACGCGGATCGTCCTGGCGCGGGGCATCGGGGTCCTGGCGCAGGCCGGTGGCATCGGCCGCGGGCGTGGCCGCGACCGGCGCGGGCACGGCGGCGAGATCGGCGAGGCCGATCTCGACCGGCTCGGCGGCGGGCGCGACGGGGGCGCTCACCGGGATGGCGGCCTGGCGCTCGGCCACGGGCTGGAAGGCGGGGCGCTCGGCCGGGGCCTGGTCGCGGCGTTCGCTGCCGGCGACGCGCACCTGCGCCTTGCGCAGCGGGAAGAGGTCGCCGCGGTCGCCGCGCAGGGCGAATCCGGGGGCCTCGATCACGGCGATGTGCCCGGCGGGCAGGTCCTTGGCGATCGCGGTGCCGACCACCTGGTGGTAGTCGGGGTGGGGCACGCCGCTGGCGGGCATGCCGACCAGCCCGGCTTCGGCGAGCAGTTCGGA
>CAWFSD010000050.1:0-30717 GCA_963818245.1 uncultured Planctomycetota bacterium | reverse complement strand
AGAATGACCCCCATGACCCCCACCCCGATCACCCGCAAGTTCATCCTCCACTGGGGCGAGATGGGCACCCGCTGGGGCATCAACCGCTCGGTGGCGCAGATCCATGCGCTGCTCTACGTGGCGCGGGCGCCGCTGAACGCCGACCAGATCGGCGAGGCGCTGGGCATCGCCCGCTCGAACATCAGCACCAGCCTGCGCGAGCTGCAGGGCTGGCGCATCGTGCGCACGGTGCACCTGCAGGGCGACCGCCGCGACCACTTCGAGTCCATCGGCGACGTGTGGGAGCTGTTCCGCACCGTGGTCGAGGAGCGCAAGCGCCGCGAGATCGACCCGACCGTGGCGCTGCTCGCGGAGTGCATCGCCGAGGCCGATAAGGGCGGAGCGGAAGAAGCCCACGTCGCCGCGCGGCTGCGCACCCTGCACGAGTTCCTGACCACCATGACCGCGTGGTACGACGACCTGCGCCGGTTGCCGATGGCGGGCCTGGTCGAGGCGCTGCGCTTCGGCAAGAAGCTGCGCGGCATGCTCGGTTTCGGCCGCGCGGGGAAGGAGAAGCCATGAGCCTGGTGCGGTTGTTCTCGCTCTTCGACGACCACCCGCCCGGACCGCGCGCGGTCGCGGCCGCGCTCATCCCGGCCCACCTGCTGCGCCCCGGAGGCGTCCGGCGCGCGGCATCCTCGGCTACGACCGCGACTGCCGCATGTGCCGCGCCACCGCGCGCATCATCGGGCCGTTCGCGCACCACCACGGCTTCCGCCTGGCGCCGCTGCAGTCGCCGGCGATGCGGCGCAGGCTGGGCGGACGGTGGCGTGCCCGACGAGCTCAAGCTGCTGTGCGCCGACGGCCGCGTCCTCGGCGGGGTCAGCGCGCTGCTCGCCGTCGTCACCATCGTGCCGTGGCTGGCGCGCTTGCGGCGGGTGGCGCGCTGCCGGCCGCTGCGCGCCGCGCTCGACCGGGGCTACCGCTGGGTCGCGGCGCACCGCCGCTGCGGCAGCGCCGGCTGCCACCCTGGCTGAGCGCGCTCTGCGCCCAGCTCGCCGATCGTCGCCAACTCTCGAGGAGGATCGCCATGCGCTTCATGACCGGCCCGTGCGCGCGCATCTTCGGCTTGACCGCGGCGGTCGACCGCCGCCTCTACGTCACCGTCGGCGTGTCGCTGATGGCGCTGAAGTACCTGGTCGAGGCGCTGGTCTTCTTCTCCGCCACCGGTGAGCGGCTCGCCCCGTGGCAGTTCCTCGACCCCGTGCTGCTGCACCGCCTCGTGATCTTCTCGAAGGCCTCGCCGGCGCTCGCCTGGGGGCTGCTGCTGTGGACGGTGCCGTTCATCTGGATCGGCCTGTCGATGAGCATGCGCCGCGCCCGCGACGCCGGGCGCCACCCGGCCCTGGGCCTGCTCTTCCTGGTCCCGTACCTGAACTACCTCGCGATGCTCACCTTCGCGGTCTGGCCGACGCGTGACCTGACGCGCCATCCCGACCTGCAGGATCCCGACGACCTCGGCCTGCCCATCGCCGGGCCGCTGCTGGCGGGCATCCTGAGCGTGGCGGTGGCCGGCATCATGGTGGTGCTCTGCATCTACGCGCTGCGCGACTACGGGTCCAGCCTGTTCGTGCTCACTCCGGTGGTGATGGGCTTCGTCAACGCGGTGGTGCTCAACGGACGGGGGGACCAGGGCCTGTCGCGGACCGCGGCGCAGGGCCAGCTGGCGCTGCTCGTCGCCATGCTGGGCATGCTCGCCGTCGCGGTCGAAGGAGCGATCTGCCTGGCCATGGCCTGGCCGCTGGCGGCGGTGATGGTGTGGATCGGCGGCCTGCTGGGCTACGCCTTCGGCCGGCCCCAGGCCGTGATCGCGCCCCGCGTGCGGCGGGTGGTCCCGCTGCTCGCCGTGCTGCTGCTGCCCCTGGTCGCCTGGAACGAGGCGCGCGACCAGCGCGTACCGCTGCGCGAGATCCGCAGCGCCGTCGAGGTCGACGCCCCGCCCGAGGTGGTGTGGCGCCACGTCGTCTCCTTCCCCGACCTGCCGCCGCCCGACGGCGTCTTCGCCACCGGCATCGCCTGCCCGCTGCGCGCGCGCATCGCGGGGTCCGGCGTGGGCGCGGTGCGCTATTGCGAATTCACCACCGGCCCCTTCGTCGAGCCGATCACCGCCTGGGACGAGCCGCGCCGCCTGGCCTTCGCCGTCACCTCGCAGCCGCCCACCATGCGCGAGCTGAGTCCCTGGGGCGACATCCACCCGCCGCACCTCGACGGCTACCTGCGCAGCCGGCGCGGCGAGTTCCGCCTCGTCCCGCTCGACGGCGGGCGGCGCACGCGCCTCGAGGGCAGCACGTGGTACGAACTGCAGGTTTCGCCGGGGCCGTACTGGCACCTGTGGGGCGATGGGCTGATCCACGCGATCCACGCGCGGGTCCTGGAGCACATCAGGAGGTTGGCGGAGGGGGAGGCACGCCGGTGAGCGGTCGACCTGGCGCTCGACCCGACAGGAGGCGGTGCGTTCGGCACGCGGACCGCTTCGGCTTGACGAGCTGTCGCCGGGGGGGGTCGGGCGCCAGCTCGATGAGACCACCTCATCGTCGGCGGCACCGACTCGCTGGCCGTTCTGCGCAGCGCGCCGGCCGTGATCGGGGAATGCTGCGATCAGGATGCCGGTGACCAGGCGTCTCATGCCCGAGTATCGGATGCTTTCGTGCGCAGGGCAAGCTGCGCGAGCAGCGCGCGGTTGACCCAGATGTACTCGAGGATCGAGCCGACGCTGACCACGGCGCACAGCCAGGTCATCCAGAAGGCGTAGTCCAGCTGCCACTGCCAGCGCGTCCACCAGCACGCGGGGAAGGCCATCAGGGTGATCAGGGTGAAGCCCTGGATCCACGCCTTCACCTTGCCCGAGGTGCGCGCCGCCAGCACCAGCCCGCGCGTCGCGGTCATCGCGCGCAGGGCGCCGGCGACGATCTCGCGCAGCACCATCAGCAGCACCGGCAGCCACGGCACCAGGCCGGCGCCCAGCAGCGGGGCGCCGTGGGCGTCGAAGCCGGTCACGAAGACGTGCTGGCGCACGTCGGCGTAGGCGGCGGTCTCGTAGGCGGCGGCGAAGACCGGCATGACCGCGTCGTGCTGCCAGGCCACCGGCCAGCCGACCCCGCCGGCGGGGAGGATGAAGGCGCAGAACACCGCGATGCGGTAGAAGACGTCGCAGAACGGGTCGGCGAGCTTGCCGAAGTCCGAGACCTCGCCGCGGCGGCGGGCGATGCGCCCGTCCATCAGGTCGGTGTACTCGGCCAGGGCGCACAGCCAGCCGGCGACCCAGAAGCACAGCGACCACTGCATCGGCAGCCACACGTAGGCGGCCACGATGCAGGGCGCGAGCCCCAGGCGCGCGAGCGTGACGCGGTCGGCGAGGGTGAGGCTCATCGCCGGATCAGGGCGTCACTGCTTGGCCGCGGCCAGGACGCCGTGCTTGCGCAACGCGGCGAGCAGGACCTCGCGCTTGGCGGCCTGCATCGGCACGATCGGCAGGCGGAACTCGTCGCGGCAGAAGCCGAGGGCGTGCACCGCGGCCTTGGCCGGGATCGGGTTGGTGTCGCTGAAGGCCACGCGGGTCAGCTCCGCCACCACCACCTGGAGTTTGCGCGCGGTGGCGAAGTCGCCGGCGGCGCAGGCGTCGGTGAGGTTGCGCATCAGGCGCGGCGCGAAGTTCGCCACCACGCTGATCACGCCGGCGGCGCCGAGCGCCATGAACGGCAGGGTCATGCCGTCGTCGCCGGACAGCACGCGGATGCCCTGCACGACGGCATCGTGGACCTGCTCGCACGAGCCGCTCGCCTCCTTGATGGCGGCGATGTTGCCCAGCGCCCACACGCGCGCGGTGGTCTCGGGCAGCATGTTGACGCCGGTGCGGCCGGGGACGTTGTACAGCACCAGCGGCAGCGCGGTGTTCTCGCGCACCGCCTTGAAGTGCTGGAACAGGCCCTCGGGGTTCGGCTTGTTGTAGTACGGCGTGATGGTGAGGATGCCGTTCGCGCCCAGGCGCTCCGCGGCCTTGGCCAGGCTGACCGCCTCGCGCGTGCTGTTGGAGCCGGCGCCGGCGATGACCGGCACGCGGCCGGCGACCTGCTGCACGACCTCGCCGATGACCTGGTGCTGCTCGTCGTGGCTGAAGGTCGCGCTCTCGCCGGTGGTGCCGCAGGGCACGATGCCCTGGGTGCCCTGGGCGATGTGCCAGTCGACCATCTTCTTCAGCGCCGGCACGTCGACCTTGTCGCCGTCGAAGGGGGTCACGATCGCTACGATGCTGCCGCTGAACATGGGATCCTCGCTGGAGGCCGCAGGCTCGCGCGTCGAGCCGCGCAGACAAACGAAAAGACCCCTGGTCTGGGGGGCCGGGGTCCCGGGGCGCCGGAGAGGCGCTCGGCGCTAGCGGTGGTGAGTAAGCCGACCGGCGCCCCGCCGGCCCCTCCAGCCTGTCTGGCCGCGTTGGACGAAGCCGAAGTGCCCTGCATGTCCTTCGCTTCGTCCGCCGATAGGCCGGATGGGTAGGTGGTGGACCGTGCTCCTTCGGTTGTCATACCCGACCACGACAACAGCCGAGACCTCGCTTCCGGAGGTGCCTCGGGTACGCCCAGCGCCCAACCCCTCCCGGCGTCAGCCCGCCCCCTGGTCCATCAGCCCGCGCATGTCCCGGACCGCCCGCTCCATCCCCAGCAGCACGGCCCGGCTGACGATGCTGTGCCCGATGTTGAGCTCGCGCAGCAGCGGCAGGTGCAGCAGGCTGCGCACGTTGCCGTAGGTGATGCCGTGGCCGGCGTGCAGGCGGATGCCGGCGGTGGCGGCGGCGTCGGCGGAGTCCTCGAGGCGGGCGAGCTGGGTGATCAGGTCGGCGTCGTGCTCGTCGCCGCGGCACTGCGCCCAGGCGTTGGCCCAGCTGCCGGTGTGCAGTTCGACCGCGTCCGCGCCCAGCGCGCGCGCCAGGCGCACGGTGGCCGGGTCGGGCTCGATGAACAGGCTGACCAGCACGCCGCTGTCCTTGAGCCGGCCGATGCACGCGGTCAGGGCCTGGTCGTCCTTGGCCACCGCCAGGCCGCCCTCGGTGGTGATCTCCTGGCGGTGCTCGGGCACCAGGCAGACCTGGTCGGGCAGCAGCTCCAGGGCCAGGGCGAGGATGCCCTCGCCCACCGCCATCTCGAGGTTGAGCACGCCCTGCACGGTCTCGCGCAGCAGGCGCACGTCGCGGTCCTGGATGTGGCGGCGGTCCTGGCGCAGGTGCACGGTGATGCCCTGCGCGCCACCCAGCTCGGCGAGGTGCGCCGCCATCACCGGATCGGGCTCGCAGGCCTTGCGCGCCTGGCGCACGGTCGCGACGTGATCGATGTTGACGCCGAGGTGGATCATGGTCCGCGCAGTACATCGCGCAGGGTCGGCGAGGCAATCGGGGGCCGGGGGCGCGCGCAGCGGCCTCGCTGGGGGCCGCCAGCTTCCCGCGGTCGCGGCCGCGCCGCCCCGCCCGCACCATCCGGCGGCAAGGGCGGGCGCGGGCCGTCGTCGGCCACCCGCCGCGAATCCGCCTTCCTCCGGAGCGGAGCGACCTATAACGCCCGTCCCCATGGCCCACGAACCTCCGCCCACCCACGCGGCCCTGCGCGCCGCCCTGCGCGCCGAGCTCGAGGAGCTGCGCGCCGCCGGACGGCTGCGCGTGCGCCCGGTGCTGGATTCGGCCGATGACCGCGTGGTGATCGCGCCCGGGCCGGGCGGGCGGCGCAAGCTGCACAACTGGGCGTCGAACGACTACCTCGGCGCGGCCAACCGCCTGCGCGTGAAGAACGCGGCGGCGCGCGCGCTGCGCACCTATGGCGCGGGCGCGGGCGCCGCGCGCCTGCTCGCCGGCGGCCTGCGCTGCCACCGCCGGCTCGAGGAGCGCCTCGCCGGCTGGCTGGGCGCGCAGGACGTGCTGGTGACCACCACCGGCTACCAGGCCAACCTCGCCGCGCTGGTCGCCCTGGCCAGCGGGGCCGAGGACGTGGTCATCCTCGACCGGCTCTGCCACGCCTCGCTCTACGACGGCGCCAAGCTCGCCAACGGCACCATGCTGCGCTTCCAGCACAACGACCTCGAGGACCTCGACAAGCAGCTGCGCCGCACCACCGGCGCGCCGCGCCGCCTGGTGTGCGTGGAGTCGGTCTACTCGATGGACGGCGACGAGGCGCCGCTGGCGGGCATCGCGGAGCTGTGCCAGCGCCACGGCGCGCTGCTGCTGGTCGACGAGGACCACGCCCTGGGCGTGTTCGGCCCGGGCGGGCGCGGCCTGTGCGCGGCGCTCGGCGTGGTCCCCGACGTGCTGATCGGCACCTGCTCGAAGAGCCTGGGCGCGCAGGGCGGCTTCATCGCCGCGGACACGCGAGATCGTCGAGCTGGTGGTCAACCGCGGGCGCAGCTTCATGTACTCGACCGCGCCGGTGCCGGCGGCGATGGGCGCGGCGGTGGCCAGCCTCGACCTGCTGCGCGAGGAGCCGGATCTGCCCGCGCAGCTGCTCGCCGCGGCCGGCGAGGTGCGCGCCGCGCTGCGCGCCCAGGGCTGGCAGGTGCCCGAGGGCCGCGCGCCGATCATCCCGGTGCTGGTCGGTGACGAGGCGGCGGCGCTCGCGCTCGCCGCGCGCCTGCGCGAGGCTGGCCACTACGCGCCCGCCATCCGCCCGCCCACGGTGCCCGCGGGGGCCTGCCGCCTGCGCCTGATCGTGACCCTGGCGCACACCGCCTCGGACCGCCGGCGGCTGATCGTCGCGCTCGGGCGCTGCCGTCCCCAGTGACCGCTCAGTAGGCGATCAGGCCGCCTTCGACGCCGCCGGACGCGCACTCCTGCAGCTGCCAGTCCAGGCGCGCCTGCAGGTCCTGCAGGCCGGCGACCAGCCGCGGCGCTGCCGTCGTCGGAGAGCTCGAGGTCAGCGCCCCCCGCGCCGCGCCCAGCAGCAGGCCCGCCAGCAGCAGCCCGCATGGGATGCGCCACGCCCCGGCCTCGAAGACCATGGAGGCTCCGGCGCCGCGCGGGGCGGTGGTGACCGGTGGCGCTAGTGCGCGGCGAAGACCTTGCCCATGGCCTTCGGATCGACCTTCCCGAAGCCGCCGGCGGCGTCGATGGTGGTGCCTTTCAGCACCTGCGCGCCGGCGGTGCCGCACAGCGTGCAGACGTCGGCGGTGTCGCGCGTCTCGAACACCTTCAGGCCCTGGGCGCGCGCCGCCTCGACGCCGGCGTCGAGCTGGCTCATCAGCGCCGAGCGCGTCCAGGCGATGCTGACGCCCACGTAGTGTCCCGCCGCGGCGGTCGCCGACCTCGTTCTGGCCCTGGACGACGATCGGGATCAGCGCCTGCTTGGTGGCCGGGTACAGCCCCGAGCCCTGCAGGCGGCCATCGTTGGGCGAGAGCGGCACCACGACGTACCAGGGCGCGCCGCGCGGCGCCTGGCGGGCGTGCTTGCCGACCAGGTGGTAGACGCCGAAGACGTTGACGGCGAAGACGCGCGCGTAGTCCTCCGGCTTGATGCCGACGAACAGCGCGGGGTGGTTGACCGCGGCGAAGGGGAAGATGTGCGAGAACGCCAGGCCCTGGCCCTTGACGTGCTCGAGCAGCGCGTCGAGCTGCGCGAAGTCGCCCTGGTTGACCTGCGCGGGCAGCACCGCGCCGGCGCCGGCCTCGCGCGCCAGCTGCTCGGCGGTGGCGGTGATGCGCGGCAGATCGCGGCTGCCGGTGATCACCACCTTGGCGCCGCCGGCGGCGAGGTTGCGGGCGATCGCGTAGCCGATCGAGTTGACGTCGCTGGCGCCGGTGACCAGCGCGACCGCGCCGGCGAAGGACACGCCGCCCGCGGCGCTCGCCAGCAGGGCCGGGAAGCGCGGGTCGTCGACCAGGCGGGGATCGATCTGGGGCTTCCAGGTGCCGGCCGCGCCGCTGCCGATCCAAGTACCGAATTGCGCGCTCATGGGAAGGCTCCGAAGCGGGGAAGGGGGAAGGCTGGGGGAGGAGGGAGGAATGAAGCGAGAGAGCAGGGAAGCCGGTAAGCGAGGAAGCGCGGGTGGGGTTGGTTCGCAAGCAGTGGTGAGGAGACGGGGAGCGGGGTGATAACCCCTCAGGTGGAGGGCCGCAAGCGTCGACGCGTATGCAGGACGATGCACGGCCACGCTGCGATCGACCTGCCAACCTGCTGCCAGGACGCTGGTTGCCACGGATTTCCCGGCTCCATTATACGCCCATGGTCCTGCCTACCCGCACCCTCCGTCCACTGCTGGCCGCCACGCTCGCGGCCGTCATCGCGCCGGCCACCGCGCTCAGGCTGTCGCGGCGAGGACGCGCCGCCGGTCCAGGGCGTCGATGTCGTCCAGGCGGTCAAGGACCTCCATGCCGCGGTCGGACCCCTGCCCGAAGCCAAGGCCGGCAAGGGCAAGCCGTGGGAGCAGGCGATCGCCGGCATCACCGATCCCCGCTCCGAGGTCCACAACGACGCGATGGCGGCGCTGATCCGGCGCGGGCCCGAGGTGCTGCCCGACCTGGGCGTGCTCGCCAACGATCCCGACTGGCAGCTGCGCGTGCGCGTCGCGACCGTCGCCTCGAGCATCGGCGGTGACGAGGCCACGCGGCTGGTGCTGGGCATCAGCCGCGATCCGGACCGGCGCGTGCGCGAACTCAGCGCCCTGGCCCTGGGCCGCGCGCGCGGCGCGCGGCGCCTTCGCCCGCCTCAGCGAGCTGCTGCGCGCCAGCGAGGCCGACATCCGCCAGTCCGCCGCGCGCGGCCTGGGGCTGCTCGGCGACCCGCAGGGCCTCGCGGTGCTGTGCGGGTACGAGCGCGAGAGCGACGACCTGGTGCGCCGCGACGAGCGCGCCAGCCTCGGCGCCCTGGTCATGCAGGCGGCCGCGGTGCCGCCGCTCGCCGCCCTCCTCGGCGAGCGCCGTGGCGGCGAGCAGCTCGCGCTGATCGAGGTCAGCGGCTCGGTCGGCGACCCGCGCCTCTGCCCCGCCCTGACCGCGGTGCTGGCGACGCCGGGGGCCGGCGCCAGCGCCGTCGCCGCCGCCGCCCGCGCCCTGGGCGCGAACGGCGACAGCCGCGCGATCGAGGCGCTGTGCCACGTCGCCGCCGATGGTCCCGGCGACGAGGCCCGCGTCGCCGCCGCCGAGACCCTGCGCCAGCTCACCGGCTACGCTGCCGGCGCCGGTCGCGCCTGGGACCTGTGGTGGCGCGACCACGGCCCCGAGGTCCAGGCGCTGGTGTTCCGCGACCAGTTCATCGCCGCCTGCCACGATCCTGCGCACGTCGCGACCCGCGCCGAACTCGCCGGCTTCACCCCTGCGCAGCTCATGCCGCTGGTCGACGGTGCGCTCGGCGGCGGCTCGCCGTGGTGGCCGGCGCGCGCCTGGGCGGTGCTCGCCGCCGACGATGCGGCGCGCTGGACGCCGCCGCTGCTGGCGCGCATCAACGCCACGGGCGACGCGCGCGTCCGCCTCGGGCTGATCATCCTCCTCGACCAGCTCGGCGACCCGGGCGCCGCCGACGGGCTGCGCAAGCTGCTCGACAAGCCGAAGGGCAGCGATCTGCCGCAGCTGCTCAGCGACGGGCCGGAGCGGATGGCGGTGAGGATCGCGCTGGAGCGGCGGCACTGAGCGTCGCGATCACGGAGAGCGGACCGCTCCGGCCCTCTGCGGCGCGTCTCGCGTCTCGCGTCTCCGCGGCGTGCCAGGACATGCGGCGTCGCGACGGCTCGGCGGACTGCGGCGGTGACTGCCGTCCCCGCTTGCGATCCCACGCCATCGCAGCAACCTGTGCCCCTCCGAGGGATCGTCCCATGTCCGAACCGGTGCTGGTCGCCATCCCGCCCAAGGGGGGCAGCTTCGACGACGTGCTCAAGCGCCTCGTCGCCCTGGGCTGGCTGCGGCCCGAGCTGGTCGCGGCGCTGCGCCGCCTGATCAAGGAGGACAAGCGCCGCGTCAAGCTCGAGGAGGGGCTGATCCAGCTGTGGCAGAGCAGCGGCTACGCCGCCGAGTCGACGATGCGCGCCGCCGACCGCTTCGGCCACGACCTGGACGAGATCGACCAGGCGCTGAAGCGCATGCGCCGCTACCGCGACGAGTCCGGCAAGGTGCAGCTCGACTACACCGGCAAGAGCGGCGTCGAGCTGATGCTCAACAAGCTGCGCTACGACCTCGACCGCGAGGTCAGCGAGGCGGCGCTCAGCATGCACCTGCAGCTCGACCTGACCCGCCCGGGCAAGCCCAGCCGCATGGTCTTCAACCAGCTCGAGTTCGACTACACGCCGCCCGGCGGCGCGCACGCGGTGCGCGGCGTGCTGCTCGGCACCGACCACGAGGTCACGCCGACCTACCTGCGCAAGCACAAGCGCGACATCTCGCTGACCTGCTACGACGCCTTCCACAACACCCTGCTCGACGCGCTCGACACGCCCAAGGTGCGCAACTGGAAGGAGCTCAAGGGCCACCTCATCGAGACCAACACCGACGTGCGCATCCTCGGCAGCCTGGGCCTCGACGACTACCTCGGGCACTGCGTGCTGATGGACCGCGCCACCGCGGCCAAGGCCACCGCCCTGGGCGGCGGGCGGCGCTGGGCCACCGACGGCAGCGACCCCAAGCTCGCGCTGCTGCGCGGCCGGCCGGTGCTGATCGACCCGCAGTACGAGGAGGTCTACGCCTGCATCCTCGACGCGCGCGCGCTCGGCATCACCTTCGAGGTCGGCCCCAAGGACATCGAGAAGGTCTGCGCCGAGCAGGGCCGCATCGGCATCTACATCGTGCGCAGCGGCTCGACCGTGGCGTGCATGCCCGAGCTGTGCGTGGTCGGCGACGAGATCATCACCAGCGAGACCATCGTCGCGGTCAACCAGGAGCGCCTCAACCACAACGCCGCGATCGGCCGCCTGGTCGAGTGCCTGGCGCCGGTCACCGATTCCGACCACACGCCGGCGTGGCGCGCGAAACTGGGCGAGAAGCTCGGGGCGAGGCTGGTGTGAAGCAGCCGTGCGGAGTCGGCGGTCGGAGCGCGGGTCGCCGGCGCGTGCGGGTGGCGCATGAGCGGCGACAAGAAGATCATCGTGCCGGGCACCGACCACCCGGGCAGCCTGGCCAAGGTGCTGGAGTCGCTGGTCGACCAGCAGCGCGTCGCCACGGTGATCGTGCGGCGCGGCGAGCGCTTCATCCTCAAGCTGATGGAGTTCCGCAAGGAGCTGATCGTCGGCGAGGTGCGCTGCCTGCACTGGTCGGCGGAGATGAGCCGGCGCATCTACCAGGGCTCGAAGAAGGACGAGTTCAACGAGGGCCGGCGCGAGATCCTGCTCGCCGACGCCATCGACAAGTTCGGCGCCGAGGCGCACCGCTACCGCGTCTACATCCCCATCGACGAGATCACCGCGGTCTACGAGGACCTCGACGAGCGCTTCGACCAGACGCCGTTCCTGCCGCTGCCGTGAGCCACATCCCGCCCATCGCCGCGCGCCGTGAACGCGGCAGCAACCGCTTCTTCACCCACGTCGAGGAGGAGCTGACCACGCCGGCCGGCCAGTACACCTACTCCTTCGTCGAGTCGAAGTGGGACGCGGTGGTGGTGGTCCCCGTGCTCGACGACGGGCGGCTGGTGGTCGAGCGCATCTACCGCCACCCGTACCGCGCCTGGCTGCACGAGTTCCCCGCCGGGGGCATCGAACACGGCGAGGACCCGTGCGCCGCCGGGCTGCGCGAGCTCGAGGAGGAGACCGGGTACCGCGCCACGTCCTGCCGCCTGCTCGGCAGCTACGAGGCGCTGCCCGGCCTGCTGCGCCACGCCGTGCACGTGGTGCTGGCCACCGGACTGACCCAGACCGGCACGCGGTCGCTGGAGGCGCTCGAGCTGATCGAGGTCGAACTGCTGACCCGCGCCGAGGCCTGGGCGCTCACCGAGCGGCAGCCGGCGAGCAGCTTCCTGGTGCACGGGCTGCACTACCTGGAGCGCGCGCTGCCCGGCTGAGCGCGCCCGCGGCGGGGGCCCTCTCCCCACGGCCGCGGGCTCCCCGACGGATCAGGAGCTGACCGGCCGCCCCAGCACCGCCAGCGCGGCGTCCTTCACCACCTCCGAGAAGGTCGGGTGCGCGTGGCAGGTGCGCGCGATGTCCTCGCTCGCCCCGCCGAAGGCCATCACCGCGGTGATCTCGGCGAGCAGGTCGCTCGCGCGCGGGCCGAGGATGGGCGCGCCCAGCACCTTGTCGGTCTTGGCGTCGGCGATGAGCTTGACGAAGCCGTCGTTCTCGCCGGCGGCCTTGCTGCGGCCGTTGGCGATGAACAGCGCCTTGCCGACCTTCACCGCCAGCCCGCGCTTCTTCGCCTCGGCCTCGGTCAGGCCGACGCTGGCCACCTCCGGCCAGGTGTAGACCACGTTGGGGATGAGGTCGTGGTCGAGCACGTTCTTCTGCCCGGCGATGATCTCGGCGACCGTCGACGCCCTCCTCCTCGGCCTTGTGCGCGAGCATCGGCCCGTCGATGAGGTCGCCGATGGCGTAGACGCCCGGCAGGTTGGTGCGGAAGTCGTGGTCGACCTTGACGCGCTTGCGCTCGTCGAGCGCGACGCCGGCCGCGGCCAGGCCGCCGTCCTCGCTGTACGGGCGGCGCCCGACCGAGACCAGCACCTTGTCGCCAGCGAAGGTCACGCCTTGCCGTCCTGGCCGGTGGCCTGCAGCACCGGCTTGCCGCCCTCGAGGCGCACGCCGGTGACCTTGGTCTCGAGCTGGAAGGCCAGGCCCTGCTTGGTGAGCACCTTCTGCAGCTCCTTGGCGATATCGGCGTCCAGGAACGGGCAGATCCGCGGCAGGAACTCGATGACCGTGACCTGGCTGCCGAGGCGCGACCACACCGAGCCGAGCTCGAGGCCGATCACGCCGCCGCCGACCACGAGCAGCTTCTCGGGCACCTGTCGAAGGCGATCGCCTGGTCGCTCGAGACCACGTTCACGCCGTCGTACCGCAGGAAGGGCAGCTCGATCGGCACCGAGCCCAGGGCCAGCACCACGTTCTTCGCGGTGTGCTCCACCGCCTTGCCGTCCTGCCCGGTGACCGTGACCACGCCCGCGGCCTTCAGCGCGCCGACGCCGGTCAGCACCTCGACCTTGTTCTTCTTCATCAGGAACGACACGCCGTCGACCAGCGTCCCGACCACCTTGTCCTTGCGCTTGAGCATCGTCGCCACGTTGATCGCCGGCTTGCCGACCTCGATGCCGTGCTCGGCGAAGTGCTTGTTGGCGTTGGCGAAGTGCTCCGACGTTCGAGCAGCGCCTTCGACGGGATGCACCCGACGTTCAGGCAGGTGCCGCCGAGGCGCACCTTCGGCTCGCGCTTCTCGATGATGGCCACCTTCATCCCGAGCTGCGCCGCGCGGATCGCGCACACGTACCCGCCGGGACCGGCGCCGATGATGATCAGGTCGTAGGATGACATGGGGTGCTTTCCGTTGTGATCTGGATTTTGCCGCAGAGACGCAGAGTTGCGGAGAGGGCCGCAGAGGGGAGTCAGGAAGGGTGCTTGTTGGCAACGCGACGCACGCCGCGCACGAGGTTGGAGACATTGAAATTGATGATCAGGCCCAGTGTCAGAGCCGTCGCCCGCAGGTAGGAGATCATTTGGGCATGGTGGACCGCCGCCAGGGTCTCGACCGCCTTGAGCTCCAGGATGAGCTTCTTGTCGATGAGCAGATCGAGTCGCGCTTCGCCGACCGCGTCGCCCTTGTACCAGATCGGTACCATCACTTGTCGCTCACATGGGATCCCATGCCCTGTGGAACTCACGGAACAGCGCTTCCTCATAGACCGCTTCGAGGAAACCCGGCCCAAGATTCCTATGAACCTCGATGGCGGCACCGATGACCGCCTCGCTCAAGGCATTCAGGTTTTCTTGCGGCCCCTCCATCGCGCCCCCTCTGCGGCCCTCTCTGCAACTCTGCGTCTCTGCGGCGATGACCCTCGGACTCCGCTTAGAGCCCCAGGAGGATCTTCTCAGGCGACTCGATCAGCTCCTTGATGCGCACCAGGAAGCCGACCGCCTCGGCGCCGTCGACGATGCGGTGGTCGTAGCTGAGGGCGACGTACATCATCGGGCGGATCACCACCTGGCCGTTCACGGCCATCGGGCGCTCCTTGATCGCGTGCAGGCCGAGGATGCCGCTCTGCGGGGGGTTGATGATCGGGGTCGACATCAGCGAGCCGTAGACGCCGCCGTTGGTGATGGTGAAGGTGCCGCCCTGCATGTCGTCGATGGCGAGCTTGCCGTCGCGCGCCTTCAGCGCGTACTCCTTGATCGCCTTCTCGATGCCGGCGAAGGAGAGCTTCTCGGCGTGGCGCACCACGGGCACCACCAGGCCCTTCTCGGTGCCGACCGCGACGCCGAGGTGGATGCCGTCGAAGCCGACGATGTCGGTGCCTTCGATCTGGCTGTTGATCAGCGGGTACTTCTGCAGGGCCTTGATCGCGGCGATGCCGAAGAAGGACATGAAGCCGAGGCCGACGCCGAGCTTCTTCTCGAACTCCTCCTTGTGCTTCTTGCGCAGGTCCATGACCGCGCCCATGTCGATCTCGTTGAAGGTGGTCAGGATCGCAGCGGTGTGCTGGGCCTGGACCAGGCGCTGGGCGATGCGCTGGCGCAGCGAGCTCATCTTCTTGCGCGTGGTGCCGGCGCCCGCCGCGGCGGCCGGCTGCGCGGTGGTGGGCGCGCTCGGCGCTGCCGGCGCGCGCGGCGGGCTTGGCGAGCTGCTCGAGCACGTCGCCCTTGGTGACGCGGCCGTCCTTGCCGCTGCCGGGGATCTTGCGCGGCGTCCAGCGCGTTGTCCGCGACCAGCTTCTTCACCGCCGGGCTGAGCGGAGCGCTGCCGGCGGCGGCCGGCGCGGGGGCGGCGGCCGACCTTCGCGGCGGGAGCGGCGGGCGCGGCCGGCTTCGCGGGCGCAGCGCCCGCGGCGGCGGTGTCGATGCTGGCGACCACCGTGCCGATGGCCAGGGTCTCGCCCTCCTTGACCTTGAAGCGCACCTGGCCGGCGGCGCCGGACTGCACCTCGGTGGTGATCTTGTCGGTCTCCAGCTCGAACAGCGGCGTGCTGTCGCCGACGATCGCGCCGTCAGCCACCAGCCACTTGGAGAGCGTGCCCTCGGTGATGGATTCGCCGACGGCGGGGATTTTCACGTCATGTGCCATGGAAGGTCCTGCAGGGAAGCGGGTGCGGAGGAAGGGTGGGCCGGGGCGCGCTCAGTGCGCGCCCTTGGCGAGCTTGCGCGCGGCGATGCCCAGGGCGGCGGCGATCAGCTGCTCCTGCTCCAGCTGGAACAGCGCCATGCTGCCCGGCGCCGGGCTGGCGGCGGCCTCGCGCCCGGCGTACTTGACCTCGTGGCCGAGGAGGTGGCGCAGCGCGGGCTCGATGAAGCTCCACGCGCCCATGTTCTGGGGCTCCTCCTGGCACCAGATGAACTCGACGCCGGGGTCGAAGCCCTTGATGGTCTTCTTGAGCATCGCCTCGTTCAGCGGGTAGAGCTGCTCGATGCGCACCACCGCGATGTCCTCGAGCTTCTCGGCCGCGATGCGGTCGTTCAGCTCGTGGGCGATCTTGCCGGTGGTGATGACCACGCGCCTGGACTTCTTCGGCGAGGGGTCGACCAGGATCTCGCGGAAGCGCCCGCTGACGAAGTCCTGGATGTCGCTCGAGGCCTGCTTGGAGCGCAGGTGGCCCTTGGGCGTCATCAGGATCAGCGGCTTGCGGAACTTGCGGTGCATCTGCCGGCGCAGGATGTGGAAGTGCTGCGCGGCGGTGGTGCAGTAGGCGACCTGCATGTTGTCCTCGGCGCAGTTCTGCAGGAAGCGCTCGAGGCGCGCCGAGCTGTGCTCGGGGCCGGCGCCCTCCTGGCCGTGCGGCAGCATCATCACCAGGCCGCAGGCGCGGCCCCACTTGCTCTCGCTCGAGGCCAGGAACTGGTCGATGATCACCTGCGCGCCGTTGACGAAGTCGCCGAACTGCGCCTCCCACATGATCAGCATGTTGGGCTCGGCCAGCGAGTAGCCGTAGTCGAAGCCCAGCACCGCCGCCTCGGACAGCGGGCTGTTGTAGACGCACAGCTTCGCCTGGTTGGGCGAGATGTGGTCGAGCGGCTTGTAGCGCTCGCGCGTCGCCACGTCGTACCAGAATGGCGTGGCGCTGGCTGAAGGTGCCGCGCCCGCTGTCCTGGCCCGGAGAGGCGCGCCGGCGTGCCCTCGGCCAGCAGCGTGCCGAGCGCGAGCAGCTCGCCCAGCGCCCAGTCGACGCGGCCGCGCGCGGCGACCACGCGCGCCGCGCTCCTCGGCGAGCTTCCTGATCTTGGGGTGGATGTTGAACTCCGCCGGCCAGCTCGACAGCGCCTTGCCGACCAGGTCGAGCTGCTCGGCGGCACGCCGGTCTCGACCGCGTCGTGGCTGTAGGCGTTGGTCATGCCCTTCCAGATGCCGCCGAAGCGGCTGCGCGTGAGCTTGGCCGGCTTGACCTTGACGGTGTTGAGCGCGTCCTGCAGCTGGTTCTGGAAGATCGTGGCGATCGCCTCGGCCTCGGCCTGCAGGATGTCGCCGCGCGCGAGCAGCTTGTCGACGTAGATCTTGCTGATGCGCGGGTGCTGGGCGATGCGCGCGTAGAGCGTGGGCTGGGTGAAGTTCGGCTCGTCGGTCTCGTTGTGGCCGTGGCGGCGGTAGCAGACGATGTCGATGACCACGTCGCGCTTGAACTCCTGGCGGAAGCGCGTGGCGAGCTTGGTGACGTGCACCACCGCCTCGACGTCGTCGCCGTTGACGTGGAAGATCGGCGCGTCGACCATCTTGGCGATGTCGGTGCAGTAGCGCGTCGAGCGCGCGTCGGCGGGCAGGGTGGTGAAGCCGATCTGGTTGTTGGTGACGATGTGGATGGTGCCGCCGGTGGTGTAGCCCTCGAGCTGGCTGAGCTGGAAGACCTCCATGACCAGGCCCTGGCCGGCCATCGCCGCGTCGCCGTGGATGAGGATGGGGATGACCGTGCCGCGGTCGACGGTGTCGTTGTGCTGGCGCTGCTTGCCGCGCGCGCGGCCGAGCACCACCGGGTTGACCGCCTCGAGGTGGCTGGGGTTGGCGTTCAGCGTGACGTGCAGCTTGCCGCCCTTGCTGCTGGTGTAGTCGCTGCTGTAGCCGAGGTGGTACTTCACGTCGCCGTCGCCCTGCAGCTCGCTGATGTCGTAGCTGCCCTCGAACTCGGTGAAGACCTCCTCGTAGGACTTGTTGAGGGTGTTGCACAGCACGTTCAGGCGGCCGCGGTGGGCCATGCCCATCACGACCTCCTTCACGCCGAGCTCCGGCGCCAGGTCGAGCAGCGCGTCCAGGCACGGGATCAGCGCCTCGCCGCCCTCGAGCGAGAAGCGCTTCTGGCCGAGGAACTTGGTGTGGATGAAGCTCTCCAGCATCTCCGACTGGTTGACCTTCATCAGGATGCGGCGCTTCTCCTCCTTGGTCAGCTGCGGCTGGTTGCGGTGGGTCTCGACCTCGCGGCGCACCCAGCGGCGGACCTCGCGGTCCTGGATGTGGTGCTGCTCGACGCCGATGGTGCCGCAGTAGGTCGGGCGCAGGTGGGCGATGATGGCGCGCAGGGTGTCGCGGTGGCCCAGGCCGAAGACGTTGTCGCAGGCGAACACGCGGTCGAGGTCGGCGTCGCTCAGCCCGACGCTCTCGAGCTGGAAGTGCGGCACGCTCTCGATGCTGGTGTTGTTGATGCCGATCGGATCGAGGTCGGCGACCACGTGGCCGAAGCTGCGGTAGATGTTGATCAGGCTGTCGGCGCGCTGCTGCTCGACCCGGCCCGGGGCCTTGGCGGAATCGGCCGCGTCCGCCTCGCCCGCGGCGCCGGCCGGAGCGGGGCGGTCATTGCCCAGTTCGAAGCCGGCGAAGAACAGCTGCCAGTCGCGTTCGACGCTCGCGGGATCGGCCTTCCACTTGGCGTACTGCTCTTCGAGCAGCGCGAGGTTGGTCACGGAGGCGAAGGCATTGGAGGCGGAACTCATAGGGCGGCCTTGTGCGTTAGGCTGTGCGAAAGAAACGGTGCTGGACCCGCGGCGGAGGGATATCGCGGTCCGACAGGAAGGAGGTCTGGGCGATCAAACCCGGAACAGGCACTGCAGCAAGGGTTAACGTGCTCCCTTGCAGGCGTAGTCGCACAGTCTATTGTGCGTACTCATGGCCACCAATCTCGATGTCGACATCCACGCGATCGAAGAGCTCATGCGCGTCGCCGGTTTCAAGAGCAAGCGCGAGGCGGTCGATGCGGCCGTGCTCGAAGCGCTCGCCTACCGCCGCCAGCTCAAGGCCTTGGACTTCCTGGGCACCATCGATTTCGCGGCTCAGGCGCAGACCGCCCCGGCCACCCCGGTCTGAGCGCCATGGCCGCGCCCTGGAAGCCGTCCTGCCCGACGTCGACATTCGGTTCAAGGCCTTCAGCCGCCAGGATCCCGATCCCCTGGTCGTGCACGGCTTCGCCCAGCGCGTGCGCACCCGTCAGGTCTTCCTGCTCGGCCTGGTGCGTCAGGCGCTGCTGGCGCGGACCCGCGATCCCCGCCAGGGGGTGCGCCTCAACCACGTCCTCGCCGCCTTCCCCGACCTGCCCATGCTCGCCCGCGACCACACCCGCGCCGCGGGCATCATCCAGCGGCTGCGCCCGACCGGCCTGGTGGTCAGTCCCTGGCAAGCCGTCGGCTGGGCGATCGCCGAACGCCTGCAGGGCCGCGTCTGGTCCCAGGACCGCCACTGGCAGGCGCTGGCGGCGCATGGGTGCCCGTTGGTCTGAGGTTCCGAGAGCCAGGCGGCTGTTTCCTGGACCCGAGAGCCGAGACCCGAGAGCCGAAACGGTGATGCGCAGCCGTGGCCGCGACCGATCCGCACTGGAAAACTATGGATCACATGACCACGGCGGCCCCGCTACCCACCTCGATCCACGGCCTAGGGTCTAGGGTCTAGGGTCTCGTCCAGGGTCCAGTCGCCCGTCAGACCAGCAGTTCCTTCACCAGGTCGCGCTCGCCGACCAGTTCGGCGTTGGTCGCGCGCGATCTTGCCCTTGGCGAACTCGTCATGGGTGAAGCTCTTGTCGACGGTGTAGGTGCCGGGCGCGGTGGTGCGCACCGGCATGCCCGCCCAGATGCCCTCGGCGAAGCCGTAGGAGCCATCGCTGTAGACGGCGATCGAGTGCAGGGTGGGGCCGACGGTGGTCAGCGCCTTGACGTGGTCGATCAGCGCGTTGGCGGCGGATCCGGCGCTGGAGACGCCGCGCGCCGCGATGATCTCGGCGCCGCGCTTGCCGACCGTCGGGATGAAGGTGTCGCGCAGCCAGGCGCCATCGGTGATCACCTGGGTGGCGGGCTTGCCGCCGATCTTGCGCGTTGGCGAAGTCGGGGAACATGGTCGGGCTGTGGTTGCCGTAGACGATCACGTCGGACACCGTGGTGACCGCCACGCCGGCCTTCTTCGCAAGCTGGCCGACGGCGCGGTTCTGATCGAGGCGCACCATCGCGGTGAAGCGCTCCTTGGGCAGGCGCTTGGCCTGGCGCGCGGCGATCATGCAGTTGGTGTTGCACGGGTTGCCGACCACCGCGATGCGCGCGTCGTCGGCGGCGACGGCGTCGATCGACTTGCCCTGGCCGATGAAGATGCGGCCGTTGTCCTTGAGCAGGTCGGCGCGCTCCTGGCCGGGTCCGCGCGGCTTCGAGCCGACCAGCAGCACCCAGTTGGCGTCCTTGAAGGCGACGTCGGGCTTGTCGGTGAGGACGATGTCCTGGAGCAGCGGGAAGGCGCAGTCGTCGAGTTCGAGCGAGACGCCCTTCAGCGCGGCCTGGGCCTTGTCGACGCGGGATCTCGAGCAGCTGCAGGATGACCGGGACGTCCTTGCCGAAGACGTCGCCATTGGCGATGCGCGGCAGCAGGCTGTAGCAGATCTGACCGGCAGCGCCGGTCACGGCAACACGGATGGGCTTGGGCATTGGTTCCTCGGGAGGAGGGATTTGGTCGATGGGGGTCCGGCACGGTAGCCGGGAATGGCGGTCAAGCCACCGTATGCAGGGCACGGATGGATCGGGCTGTCCCGGGCACATCCGTTTGGGGAGGCGCGGAGCGCGGGGTGCGGGAGACGCTTGGGGTGGTGGTCTCCTCCGCACTGCGCACTCCGCACCGACCCCAGCCCCGTGCCGAAGGCACGGTCACCACCCTTGGCTCCGAGTCCGGCGGCGATACCGTGCCGCCCATGGCCGTCCAGACCGTCGACATCCTGCGCCGCGTGCGCGACGAGGCCCGCCGCCTGGGCGTGCGCTGGACCACCCAGCGCCAGTCGATCGTCGAGACGTTCATCATCTGCGACCAGCACATCACCGTCGAGGACCTGCACCACCGCGTGCGCGCCATCGACCGCACGGTGAGCGCGGCCACCGTCTACCGCACCATCAACATGCTGGTCGAGATGGGCGTGGCCGCGAAGCGCCACTTCACCCCCGGCTCCGCCAGCTTCGAGCTCGAGGTCAACAAGGACCACCACGACCACCTCGTGTGCACCGGCTGCGGGCGCATCCAGGAATTCCACAACGAGCGCATCGAGGCGCTGCAGGAGGAGGTCGCCAAGGGCTATGGCTTCGTGCTCGGCAACCACCGCATGGAGCTGTACGGCGTCTGCGCCGAGTGCCGACGCAAGGGCGTTTCGCCGCATGCGGCTCCGCATGGGTTGCCGCCGACCTGAAGAGCTGACGGCTCCTGGTCCAAGGTCCAGCCATCGGAGCACCATGCGCTGGGTGGGACCTGCAGCATGACGCGATGATCGGAAGATCTCCCGTCAGCCGTCAGCCGTCAGCCGTCAGCCATCCACTGTCCGCCGAAGCCCTTGCGCTCCCTGGCAGGCCTCTTAGCATCCGCGCCGCTTCGCGCAGCGGGCGCAGCAGCAGGGCCTTGTAGCTCAGTTGGTAGAGCAGCGGATTGAAAATCCGCGTGTCGCTGGTTCGATTCCGGCCAAGGCCACCACCAGGAACCCCTGCGCAAGCAGGGGTTCCTGCTTTTCCAGCCCTCGTCGCGGCGCGCGCGCACCTTCCGATGGCGACGCCCGTGGGTATTGCCCCAGCACGGCTTACGGCCATCATCGCACGCGATCACCGGCCTGCGGCAGGAAGCCGAAGGCCCATCAGGCAACGCACGGCGGACAGGAATCGGGACCCATGAATGACGGCGGAAACGAGCAGAAGGCCTACGACGTCACCGTCGCCGGCGATCAGCTCAGCATCGTGGTGGGTCGCAACTTCGACAGCGCCAGCCTGCAGCAGGACTGGGCGTCGGCCATCACCGCGATGCACCCGGGGCCCTTCACCGTGGTGCGCGTCGACCTCGCCATGGCGCGCCGCGCCAGCTCGACCTTCTACGCCGGCCTCATGCAGTTGCACGTCCACTACGCCAAGGGCGGCGCGGCCACGCCGGTGACCCTGGTCAACGCCGACCGCAGCATCGTCGCCAACCTCGACGTGCTGCGCCTGAAGCGCTTCTTCCTCATCGCCTGAGCCGGGCTGCCGGCCCTTCTCCCGGTGCGCAGTGGCCTGATGAACACCGTCCTCGCGTCCGCGCCGCTCACCATCCACGGCCGCGCGGGCCGGCCGCTGGTGTTCCCTGGTCGCGTCCTGCTCGCGCCGATGGAGGGGATCACCGATCCGCTCTTCCGCGACCTGGTCATCGACCTCGGCGGCGTCGGCGGGGCCTGCACCGAGTTCATCCGCATCAGCAGTTCGGCGATGTCGGTCAAGGTGGTGGCGCGCGAGCTCGGGCCGCGCCGCCACCCCTGTCCGGTGGGCGTGCAGTTCATGGCCGCCGAGGAGCGCTTCGTCACCGCCAGCGTCCAGGCCGCCGAGCGCGCCGGAGCGCCGTGGATCGACCTCAACTTCGGCTGCCCGGTGCCGGTGGTGTTCAACAAGTGCGCCGGCTCGGCCCTGCTCGCCAAGCCCGAACTGCTGGCGCGCATCATCGCCACCGCGGTCGCCGCCACCGGCCTGCCGGTCAGCGCCAAGCTGCGCGCCGGCATCGATTCCCCGCAGCACGTCGCAGAGCTGGTGCTGGCCGCGGCCGCCGCGGGCGCGGCGCTGATCACCGTGCACGCCCGCCTGCGCTGCCAGTCCTACGCCGAACCCGCCACCTGGGCGTGGCTGGCCGCGGCCAAGGCGGCGCTGGCGCGCGTCCCCGGCGCGCCACCCCTGGTCGGCAACGGCGGCATCGAGGTCGCCGCCGACGTCGCCCGCCTGCGCGCCGAGACCGGCTGCGACGCGGCGATGGTGGGGCGCGCGGCGCTCGCCGACCCGTTCATCTTCCGCGTCGCGGCCGGTGGCGCGCCGGCCGACGCCGCCGAGGCCGCGGCCTTCGTGCTGCGCTACGACGCGGCGATCTGCAGGGCGCGGGGTGCCCACGCCAGCCTCACCAAGCTCAAGCAGTTGACCCGCTATTACCGCGCTGGCGGGCTCTTCGACGCGGATCCGCAGGCGCGCCAGCGCCTGCTGCGCTGCCCCGACCTGGCGGCGCTGCGCGCCTGGTACGCGGCGGCCGGCGGCCTGCCGGTCACCCGCGCGGGCGCCTGCGGTGGGTGAGGTGCAGGCGGCGCGCCGGACGCGGCTGTGCGGCCCTGCGCGAAAGCGCGTTACGCCCGTCCCAGCGGCCACCAGCCTGCAGCATACCGACCGACCCCCGCCGCAGCCACGCACGGCGGCGAGTTGCTCGACGTCACCGGCGCCAGCCTGCTCGACGGCGTGGGCATCAACCAGCTACCACGCTCAACGGCGATGACAGCCAGCTCTGGCGGCTCGACACTGATCGCGCCGGCGGCGGTCGGCGCTGCGCGTGGCGGGACCGCGCGCGTGGTGGCCGGGCGGCGGCATCCAGGCCACCCTGATACCGCGGGCGCGGGTGCACTGGGATTGCACGGATGTCGCACCCGGCGGTGATGGTTTCACCTGTGGCGCAAGCGGAACGAGTCCCTAGGATTCCCGCGCCCTCGGCGCGTCCGCACCGCGCCCGCCCATGGGACAACGGTCGCAAGTGCTCCGCCTGGTATCACCTGCCCGACCCTGGAGACCCGATGCCGCCGTCCCACCGCCCCGCGCCCATGCTGCTCGCACGCCGTTCCCTGCTGCGCCTGGCTGGCGGCAGCGCCGCGCTGCTGGCTTTGCGGTGGACTGCGCGCGTTCGCCGCGGACTCCGTCCCAGCGGCCGCGCCCGCGGGCGGCGCCGCGGTCGCGTTCGGCGTGTGCACCAGCATCGGCAGGGCGGGCCATGCTCAAGGCGGCCAACGCGGACTACATCGAAGAGGGGGTCGGCGGCCTGCTCATGCCGGACAAGGACGACGCCGCCTTCGCCAAGCGGCCCGCCGAGATCGCCGCTGCCGTGCTGCCGGTGCGCTGCTGCAACAACTTCATCCCCGGCACGCTCAAGTCGGTCGGGCCCGCAGCGGCCCATGACGCGATCCTCGCCTACGCCGACACCGCCTTCAAGCGCGCGCGGGCCTGCGGGATCGCCACCATCACCTTCGGCAGCGGCGGTTCGCGCAAGGTCCCCGACGGTTTCCCCAAGGACGAGGCGGTGAAGCAGTTCACCGCGCTGCTCACGCGCATGGGTCCGCTCGCGGCCGCGCAGCAGGTGGTCGTTTCGGTCGAGCCGCTCAACGCTGGCGAGTGCAACTTCCTCAACAGCATCGGCGACGTCGCGGCGGTGGTCGGCCCGGCGAACCATCCCGCGGTCGGCATCACCGCCGACCTCTACCACATGGTGCTCGCCGGGGACGTGCCCGACGACCTCGAGAAGCACATCGCCCTGCTGCGCCACTTCCACATCGCCGAAAAGGCCAAGCGCGCCATGCCCGGCGTCGCCGGCGATGATTTCCGCGGCTGGTTCCGGGTGCTCGCCAAGCACGGTTGGAAGGGCCGCATGAGCATCGAGAGCAACGGGGGCGGCGACGCCGCCGCCTACGCGAAGTCCATCGCCTACCTGCGCGCCCAGGCGAAGGAAGCCGGCATCTGAGGCCGCCCGCCCACGCCACGCCGCCCACCCCGCCGAGGTCCACCGCTCCATGACGTCCCTGCCGACCCTGCTCATCGCCCTCGCCGGCTTGGCGTCGCCCGCGGCGCTCGCCGCCGCGGCTGCCGCGCCGGCCCAGCCGCCGACTCCCGGGCGCACCGTCTTCGTCACCTACTGCGCGACCTGCCACGGTCCGGAGGGCGCCGGCCTGATCGGTCCCAACCTGACCGACACCGTGTTCCTGCACGGCGGCACGCGCGAGGACATCCTGAAGACCATCACCAAGGGCGTCGACGGCAAGGGCATGCCGGCGTGGGAGGCGATCCTGACCAGGGAGCAGATCGGCCAGGTCGCGGACCACGCCTTCTCGCTGATCGGGAAGAACCTGCCCAGCGGCATGGTGGCGGCGATGGGCAAGACGACGGTCACGCCCTTTCCCATGGGGTCGGCGGTGCAGCCGCTGCTGATGCGCACCTTCATGCCGACGCAAGGGGTGGGCGACGAGGTCCTCGCGCACTACCACCGCGGGCTGGCCGCGGCCAAGTACAGCCCTGAAAAGGGCGCGGACGTCGCCGGTTCGGTGGCGCCGGTCGTCGGCGTCACCGCGGGGATCGCGGTGTCGTTCGGCGACGGCCTGGCCTACTGCTTCGACGCCACCGAGTGCCGGCTGCTCTACACCTGGAGCGGCGGGTTCCTGGACATGACGCGGTACTGGGGCCCGGGTGCGGGCGGTCCGCGCGCCGGCAACGACTACGTGCCGGTGGTGATGGGCACCGTCGCCTACGTCACCCACGGTGCGGAGCCGGTCACGATACCCGGAGCGGCCGATGTGACGCCGCGCTTCACCGGCTACCGCAAGGTGCGCGGCGTGCCGCGACTCGAGTACCGCCTGGGGGAGGTCGCCTTCACCCAGCTGATCGCGCCCGGCGCCGCGCCCGGCGTCGCGGTGTGCGCGATCACCGCCAGCGGCGCCGCGCAGGGCCTCGTCTACCGCTTCGACCCCCAGGTCTCCGCGCAGATCACCTGCGACAAGGGCCACCGCGACGGCGCGGTGCTGACCCTGGACGCTGCCGACGCGGCCGCCTTCACCCTCACCATCGTCCCCGTGGTGCGCTGACCATGAACCCCGACGCCCCGTCTCCCGCGCGCCGCGCGCCGCGCGCCGCGCGCCGCGCCTGCCTGCTCGCCCTCGCGCTCGCCGCGCCCCTCGCCGCCGCCGCGGAGAGCTACCACGTCGAGACCATCGCCTTCCCGCCCACCGTGGTGCCGGAGATCGGCGGCCTCGGCTTCACCAGCGAGGGCGAGCTGGTGGTGGCGATGCGCCGCTTCGGCATCCTCATGGCCAAGCCGACCAGCGATCCCGCGGCCTTCCCGTGGCGCGCGTTCTCCAGCGACCTGCTGCACAACATCTGCGGCCTGCAGGTGGTCAGCAAGACCGAGTTGATCGTGTCGACGATGGACGAGCTCGACGCGCATCACCGACACCGACGGCGACGGCATCGCCGACAGCTACCAGTCCATCTGCTCGGCCTGGGGCATGAGCGGCAACTACCACGAGACCAACACCATCGCGCCGGACGGCACCGGCGGCTGGTGGGTGGCCATCGGCACCGCCTCGCACAACGGCTCGGTGTTCACCAACACGCGCGGCGAGTTCTCGCCCATCGGCCGGCGCGGGCGCAACTTCTCGGCGGTGCCGTGGAAGGGCTGGATCGCGCACGTCGACGCCACGGGGGCGTTCACGCCCTGGGCCAAGGGCTTCCGCGCGGCCAACGGCATCGCGGTGGGGCCGGACGGCAAGCTGTGGGTCACCGACAACCAGGGCGACTGGCGTGGCGCCTCTCCCCTGTTCCACATCCAGAAGGACCACTTCTACGGCCACCCCTCCAGCCTGGTGTGGGACCCGGCCTTCGCCGCCACCGGCAAGGACCCGCTCAAGCTGCCCATCGCCGAGATCGAGGCGATGCGCACGCCGGCGGCGGTCGAGTTCCCCGAGGGCTTCATGTGCAATTCGCCGAGCGAGCCCATCTTCGACCGGACCGGGGGGAGGTTCGGGCCGTTCGCCGGGCAGATGATCGTCGGCGACGTCGCCGGGACGCGGCTGCTGCGCGTGATCCTCGAAGAGGTCGACGGCGTGATGCAGGGCGCCTGCGTCCACTTCGTCACCCATGACCTGCGCGCCGGCAACAACCGCCTGGTCTTCAGTCCCGACGGCTCGTCCCTGTACACGGGTCAGACCGTGCGCGGCTGGGGCGCGCCATCGGAGGGCCTGCAGCGCGTGACCTTCACCGGCGCGGTGCCCTTCGAGGTCGCGTCGATGTCGCTGCGCAAGGACGGCTTCGCCTTCGCCTTCACCAGGCCGGTCGACCGCGCCGCCGCCGCCGACCCGACCTGCTGGAAGTTGTCCAAGTACCACTTCGGCAACACCCACAACTACGGCAGCCCGCCGCTCGACACCGCGGAGCTCAGCGTCGGCGCCATCACCATCGCCGCCGATGGGCTGTCGGCGAACGTCGCGGTCGCGGGCCTGCAGACCGGGCGCATCGTCCAGGTCGACCTCGACCCGCGCGTGAAGTCCGCCGATGGCGCGACCCTCGAACACCCGCAGCTCTGCTACACGATCAACCGCCTGCGGCCTTGAGCTTGGAGTAGTTGCGAGTCGCGAGTCTCTCGCAACTCCCCAGCCCATTCAAGGAATGACGTACCCGCAGCGCGCCAGGATCCCCGTCAGCGCGATCAGCGGCAGGCCGGTGATCGCGGAGTGGTCGGCGGAGACGATGTCGTCGAACAGGCGCGATGCCGCGCGCCTCGAGCTTGTAGGCGCCGGCGCAGTCGAGGGGCTGGTCGGCCTGCACGTAGCGTTCCAGCTGCGCGCGCTCGAGCGGGCGCATGCGCAGGCGCGTGACGTCGGTGTGGGCGTGGACCCGGCCGCCGTCGAGCACGGCCATGGCGGTGATCAGCACGTGCTCGCGGCCGGCGAGCAGCTCCAGCTGCTCGACCGCGCGCGCTGCGCTGCCGGGCTTGCCGAGGATGCGCCAACCGCCGTCCAGGCGCACCGCCGCGACCTGGTCGCTGCCGATGATGGTCGCGCCGGGCAGGCCGGCCTCCAGGCTGCGCGCCTTGGCCAGGGCCAGCATCTCGGCGAGTGCCTGGGGGGCCAGCGAGGGGTCCTTGAGCGCCTCCTCGTCGCAGGCCGGGGCCACGGCCCGGAACGGCAGGCCGAGCCGCTCCAATAGCTGTCGGCGGTAGCGGGAAGTGCTGGCCAGGACGAGGTCGCGGGCGGTCATGGGCGGGGTTCCGGGCGGCGAGCCGGGGGTTTCGGGTGTCGAACTCGTACCTCGCAGCCCGCGACCCGCAACCCGCTTCGACCCGGCAAACCCTCGTCAGCCCAGAGACCTAGGGGGACTGCGGCTTGTCCGGAGGGATTTCCGCGCATCCTGCCCGGCGAGGCGTCTGCCATGGATCTCGACGAAAGCACCGTTTCCGACGACGCCGTCTCCGGCGCCATGCCCGATGTCGCGCGCGACGTGCGCGGTGCGCAGGGCGGCACGCTCGACAAGGTCGGCATGTCGGGGATCGAGGTGCCGGTGCGCCTGCGCGACGACGACGGCACCCTCTACCTGGCGCCCGCCAAGGGCGAGGCGTACGTCAGCCTCGACGAGCCCAACGCGCGCGGCATCCACATGTCGCGCCTGTTCCTGACCCTGCAGAACCTGCTCGCCACCGAGGAGCTGAGCCTGGTCCTGGTCGACCGCCTGCTGCGCGCCTTCGTCGCCTCGCACACCGGCATCAGCAGCTCCAGCCACGTGCGCCTCGACTTCGACCTGCTGGTCAAGCGCCCGGCCCTGGTCAGCGCCAACAGCTCGTTCCGCACCTACCCCGTGAGCGTGTCCGGCCACCTGCGGGATGGCCGCTGCACCTACCAGATCGCGGTCAAGGTCGCCTACTCCAGCACCTGCCCGTGCTCGGCGGCGCTGGCCCGCCAGCTCATCCAGGAGAAGTTCCGCCAGGACTTCGCCGGCGCGCCGGTGGTCGGCTTCGAGGAGCTCGCCACCTGGCTGGGCAGCGAGCGCTCGATCCTGGCCACTCCGCACAGCCAGCGCAGCTACGCGACCGTGCAGGTCGCGGTCAAGGACCCCGCCCACACCCCGACCTTCGTCGAGCTCATCGACCTGGTCGAAGGCGCCCTCAAGACCCCGGTGCAGGCCGCGGTCAAGCGCGAGGACGAGCAGGAGTTCGCGCGCCTGAACGGCGCCAACCTGATGTTCTGCGAGGACGCCGGCCGGCGCATCAAGGCCGCGCTCGAGCGCGACGCGCGCCTGTGCGACTGGCGCGCCGAGGCCCGCCACGTCGAGAGCCTGCACCCGCACGACGCGGTCAGCGTGGTCGCCAAGGGCGTGCCCGGCGGCTTCCGCGCCTGACGACCACGGCGGACCGCTGCCCTGCGGCTCGAGGTCTGGCGACCGGAGGTGCGGATCACGTCGTTTGCCTCGCGGCCGGGGCCGTGGTACCCTTTCGCATGCCAGTCCCACCGCTCACCGTGACCCTCAGCGATGGCCAGAAGGTCGAGGCCATGAAGCGCTTCCGCGTCAAGTACGCGGAGGAGCTCGGCAAGATCGACCAGGACCTCACCGACGTGCTGACCGCGCTCGCCGAGGCCGACTTCCTGTCCCAGTACCTGGGCGAGCAGCCCGAGATCGTCGACCTGCGCAAGCGCAAGGCCGAGATCGAGGCCCTCGAGAAGCGCCGCCAGTACCTGAGCAAGATCATCGAGCGGCTCGACCAGTACACGCCGCAGCAGAAGGCCGTGTCGGTGGCGCCGCCCAACGCGGCCGGCGGCCCGGGCGGCCAGCCCGCGCGTCCGGCTGGCGGCGCCGGTGGCGGCATCAAGCGGTACTGACGTCGCCGTCCCACCTCCTGCGGGCGGCGCCCGCGTCCGCTGACCTGCCCTTGTCCCGCCCCGCGATCCGTGGAACCTGGACCGCCATGACGCCCGGCAGCGCCCTCGCCATCACCTATCGGCACGCCCGGCTCGGCGACGTCCCAGCGCTCAACGCGCTGATCGCGACCTTCGCCGAGAAGAAGCTGATGCTGCCGCGCACCTGCAACGAGCTCTACGAGACGGTGCGCGACTTCATCGTCGCCGAGGCCGAGGTCGGCGGCCTGGTCGGCTGCGCCGCCGTGCACATCGACACCGACAAGATCGCCGAACTGAAGGCGCTCGCCGTCGCCGAGCCCGCCCAGGGCCGCGGCGTCGGCCGCGGCCTGGTCGACCGCTGCCTCGAAGAGGGCCGCGCCCTCGGCCTCGAGCGCCTGTTCTGCCTCACCTACCAGGTGGACTTCTTCACCAAGCTCGGCTTCGCCCGCGTCGACCGCTCGCGCCTGCCCGAGAAGGTGTGGACCGAATGCGTGCGCTGCCACCGCTTCCTGGACTGCGACGAGGTCGCGATGTGGCGGACGGTGGCCTGAGGGCGCAGCCCGCGCGTCGCGGGAAGCGTGCGGTCCATGGTCCAAGCGGAATCGATGCTGCAGGGCGCGAGCTCCTGGGGGAGTCGACTCGGTGGAGAAATCCTTCAAAAATGCGTGGTATGACCTCCGCGTCGAGGCGCGTGACGTAGCTCAACGCTCCTGCCGCAGCTTCGATGACCCTGTATTCCCGGCCTCCTTCGGGGTGACCGGCGGAAGTCCCCTTGAGGAACCCGAGCGATCGGTCCACGTGCGGATGGCCGGTCACGGTGCCTCCCTTCGATGGACTCGATCCATCGCTTGGGGCCGGCAGGATGGGACCGCCAGAGCCGCCAAGGGTTGGCTCCGTCTCGGGTGACCATCCACCCTCACCGTCGCGGCGGGGGTGTGGGCGAGCGCGGAAATCCCCGGCGGCGCGGTTCACCGTCCCCTGTCGAGGGATTGAGGGTCGGGTGATTCCGCTGCGGTGGGGGCCACCGTCCTTTACGGCAGATCGTAATCGACGACCGCCAGGTCCGCGATCATCGGCTTGAGCAGCGCCGTCACGACCGCCTGGTGGTCGGGATTGGGCAGGTAGGCGTCGCGCGCGGCGGCGTTGGTGAAGACCACGCTCAGCGCGGCGTCGAAGCCGTGGCCCTTGGTCGCGGCCTCGGGGCTGTTCTGGTGGCCGAAGCTGATGCTGACCACGCCGGGGATCTTGCCCTTGAGTTCGAGCAGCTTGGCGCCCGCTTCCTTCTCCTGCTCGGTGGTGGTGTTGGGCTTCCACTTGAAGAGCACCAGGTGCACGACCTGGGTGTCGGCGGCGCTGGCGGCGGTGCTGGCGCCGAAGGACAGGGCGAGCGCGATCAGGCAGGCGGGCAGGATGCGGGACATGGGGACCTCGGGGGGTGGGTGGGTGGCGAGTGGTGAGGGAGACGTGGGACACGGGACACGGGAACATGTCACCTGCGGCCCGCAGGCCGCATAGCGAAGACGGTCGAGGCGCCGAAACGTTCATACCCCCGCGGCGGGCACCAGGCGTGATGGCCTGCTCCGGGCAGGCGGTCACGCACAGGCCGCAGGCGTGGCACTGGTCGGCTTTCACGGCGAAGGGCTGACGGCCGCGGTGGACGAAGGCCTTGATGCGGCCCTTGAGGGACAGCCCGGCGCGCTCAGCGGGGCCGAGCACGCCCATCTCGAACACGCCATAGGGGCAGACCCGC
>CAWFSD010000049.1:0-36337 GCA_963818245.1 uncultured Planctomycetota bacterium | reverse complement strand
CGCTCGACCGACCTCTTCCCGGGCTGACTCCTCCCGGGACCGCGGCCCGCTGGGCAATGCTATCAAGCCGAGGTCCCCACGTCGTCCCAGATCGGGCTGCAGCTGTCATTCGCGCTGCTCTGGGCTCTCTGGTACCTGTGTTCCATCTGGATGTCCTGCCTTCCTTTCGATGCGGGTCGGAGCTGTGGATGTGGAGCCGACAGCCGATCGGACACAGAGGACCAGAGAAACCAGGGAAGAGCTCAGCTTGATGGCATTGCCCGCTGGGCCGCGTTTCGCGTTGTCGTGGACGGTGCCATGGACCCTGCGATCGCCACGCCTCCACCACACCGGACATGCTGATGAGGAGCGGGCCGCAGTCCCGGGGCAGAAGCAGGCCCTCGTACAAAGGACGGCTGAGAACTGCGGCGATCCCCGCTCACGAGCGCTGCGCGAAGGCCTCCGCTAGGGCCCATTCGCCGTGCCCTCCCCCAGCGTTCCTGGAATCGGCGCGAGGAGCGTCCTCGCGCCGATGATCGCTCCGGTGGCGCTGGACAGGGCGACGCGCTCGGCCGTTCCATCAGCCAGAGTGATGGTGATGTCCGCACCTTCGCGCGTGATGACGGGCGGCTGCCCGCCGCGCGGATACGGGTAGATCACCATCGCCACCGGCGTGCCGGCGCGGCTGGAGACGCGCAGCCAGCGCTGGCACTCGCCAAAGGTCCAGGTCCCGGTCCAACCGGGCGGCGGCATCATGGCCGCGCCGTCGGTGCTGGCGATCAGCGCGCGCCAGCGCGCGAGGTTGGCCCCGGTCTGCTCCCGCGGCACGCTCTCGGGCTTCCAACCGCGCGCCGGGCGCTCGGCCGGCAGACGCCTGTCCCAGTCCGCCACGCTCTCACCCGGGTGCGGCAGGAAGGCGGTGGGCGGTGACAGCCACTCGTCGGCGTATCCCCACCGGCTCGCCCCGACCGCCGCGTCGGTGGCCTCGACCACCTGCACCAGGATGTCCTGGTCCCACTGGCCGGTGAGCAGCACGCGCGTCCCAGCGACGCGCGCATCGCGGGCCAGCAGGTGCAGGTTGACCTGCTCCGGCTCGCTGGTGGCGAACTCGTCGCGCAGCACCAGGTAGTCGCTGAAGGGCGAGCCCGCGCCGTGCCGCGTCATCAGCAGCAGGCGGCGGTGCTCCGCGCTCACGGCGCGGCTGGGGTAGTCGCGGCCGAACTCGCTGTCGTCCGGTTCGACCGGGCACAGCGCCAGGCCGCGGATGTGGCGTTCAGCCACCAGCGCGTCGCCGAGCGGCGTGGTCGCGAAGCGCGTGACCCCCGCGGGGCCGAAGGGCTGCTCCAGCGCGGGCACCGCCGCGCCGCTGGCGTGGTTGAGCACCGTCCCGGCGTGGCCGAGGGTGACGGCGTTGTGCAGCGCCGCGTGGTCGCCGCGCGGGTGGTAGCTGCAATTGTAGTCGAGCGCGATGGGCGTGCCGCGGTGGTACCAGTGGAAGGACAGGTCGTCGTCGTGGTAGTGCCCCTGCACCGGCCCGGCCTTGAAGGCCAGGAACGACTCCTGGTCCACGCCGAAGCGGTCGCGCAGCACCGCGCCGAAGCCGGCGAAGGCCTGGCTCGACCAGTCGAGGTCCTGCGCGCCGTGCGCGCCCGGGCCGGTCGCGTGGGTGAGCGCGTCCGCGAGGCGCAACTCGCTGGCCACCGCCGGCGCGGAAGCGGCGTAGAACGGGATGAGCTCCGCGAAGTCCGCGCCGCTGGTCCAGCGGTGCGTATCGCCGATCGGCGCCTCGTGGCGCAGGCCCAGGCGGCGGTCGAATGGCGTGAGCAGCTTGCGGTGCCAGGTGATGGTCTTCGCGATGAGCGGGTCCTCCGCGAGCGGGTTGCCCAACCCGCCTTCGACCAGGGCGCGCGCGATCTTCGCCTGCAGGGACAGCGCGTAGCCGGCGTAGCCCGGGCACTCGATGCCGACGCCGTCCGGCGCGGTGACGATGCGCGCCAGATCGGCGTCCAGGCACGAGCGCCCGAAGGCCAGCCACGCTGGCGCGTCGGGGTGGTCGCGCAGGGCGACCGCGGCGAAGATCGCCGCGAGGTACTTGTCGGTGTGGAAGTTGGGGTTGCCCGGCCCCCAGCCGCTGTGCCAGCCGGGCCAGGCGTCGAGGTCGGTGTAGATGTAGCCGGTGGCTGCGGCCAGGGCGCCGAACTCGGCGCGGCGCGGCAGGTCCTGCTCGAAACGAGCGTTCACCATGCGGCGGTTGCCGTAGTTGGTGGGATTGACGTCGTCGCACTGGTAACGGCGCCCGAGGTACTGCCCCGGGTCCGGTCCGGCGCCGCCCTTGCCCATCCCCGGCCACGTCAGGTGGTAGCGGTTGATGAGCGCGGTCAGCGTCCAGTCGCAGTGCCGGCGGATCAGCGCGTCGATGGTGGCGGTGCCCTGCACCAGGCGCCGCGGCGCGGCGAGCAGCGCCCAGCAGCGGCCGCCGTACCACTGCGGCCGGCCGGTGGCGGCGTCGTGGCCGCCATCGGTCAGCGGAAAGGTGAAGTCGGCCTTGCCACCGCCCGGTGCGCGCGCGGCGATGACCGCGTCGTAGGGACCGACCCACTTGCTGGGGTAGGCGGCGACCACGCCCAGCGCCGGGGCGGCGAGCGCGGCCTCCGCGGGGTTGGCGCCACCGCTGGTGAACAGGCATTCCTGCGCTGCGCCACCGCCCTGGCTCCAACGCGGCTGCAAGAGGGCGAAGGGCCGGCCCTGCTGCGCGGGACGCGGCTCCGCGGGCATGGCGAGCTGCTCGTTGTTGCCTCCGAAGGCGTCGTATTCGAACCACCGCGACCACAGCGCGGTGTCCAGGGGCACGCCGCCGTCTGCCGCGTCCGTGCCCAGGGCGATGGTGTACTGGTGGCGGCCCGACGCGGTCGCGGGGTCCTCGCGCGGCAGGTGGTAGCGCTCGACGACTTCGATCCACGGGTCGCCCATCACCGCGCGCACCGCGACCTCGTAGCGCCGCTGCTGGCGCGCGATGGTCTCCTGCGGGATGCGGTCCGGAGCGAAGCGGAAGCTCTGCTTCCCCAGCATCAGCGGCACGGCCTCTGCGGTGCCCGAGGTACCCGGCTCGGCGAACACGTACGTGAGATGCCAGGCGGCGAAGACCGGGCCGCGCGCCAGTTCCTCGACCTGCACGCCGGCCACGCGCGCGTCGCCGGCGAAGCGCGCATGCATGTCCCGGATGGACTGGCCGCGCACGCGCACGCCGTCCAGCCAGTGCGGCACCTCCGCCAGGGCGGTCGGTGCCGCCGGGGCGTCCAGGCGCAGGCGCAGCTCGGCGACGCCGGTGTCGATGACGGTGGCAGGGCCATCGCGCTGCACGCTGAGGGGCGTGGCCGCATGACCCGGGGCGAAGGTCACCGCTGCCTCGGTGCGCTTCGCGGCGATGGTGGCGGTGAAACCACCCGCGGTCGCAGGGCCGCCCGTGGACGGTCACCGCCTCGATCGGGATGGGCGGCGCGGCGCGTCCACGCCGGCGATGGTCGCGACCCAGCGGGGCACGTGGCGCCGGGGGCGAAGTCCATCGGGAACGGGTCTCCACGGCCACGCCCGGCCCAGGGGATCGGCGATGAGGCGGCTCTCGGAGGCGGTGAGGGGGCGGACGCGGCGGTGCAGGCCAGAGCGCGGACGGGGCCCGGCGGGCGCAACCGCGGATCGGTGACGGCCTCGGTGCTCCTGGAAGGGTGTCGGGAGCCAGAGCCAGGCTCGCCCCCACCACTTCCCCCTTGCCCGCCCTCGGGGTCCGTCCCCATGACGGGGCACATGCCCGCGAGCCCCTTCCAGGACGACGGCATCACCCCGGAACACCTCGACCGGCTCGCCCAGGGCTGGTCGCTGCTGCACCTCGCCAGCCGCGCGCCGGAGCGCGTCACGGTGTGGGACGCGGTGGTGCTCACCGCGGCCAGCGCGCACCAGGCGCGGCTCTACGAGCTGCAGGTGGCCCAGGCGCGGCGGCTGGGCCGCATCCCGCGCGCACCCTCGCGCTGGTCGTCCCCGATCCGGCGGGCCGGCGCGTCGGCAGCGGCGGCGCGACGCTCGGCGCGCTGCGCGCGCTCGCCGCCGCCTGTCCCGGCCGCGACCTGGCGGGCTGCGCGTGCTGCTCATCCACGCCGGCGGCGACAGCAAGCGCGTGCCGTGGGCGAACGTCATCGGCAAGCCCTTCATCCCGTTCCCGCTGCTCGCCACGACGAGACCGTGCCGACGCTGTTCGACCACCTGCTGGCGCTGGCCGCGCCGGTGCCGCGCACCCTGCCGGGCGGCGGGCTGCTCACCCTGACCGGCGACGTGCTGCCGCTGTTCGACGCGGCGCGCCTGGCCTTTCCGGCCTACGGCGGCGTGGTGGTGACCGCGCCGGTGGCGCTCGACGTCGCGCAGCGCCACGGCGTGATCGGCGCCGCCGCGGACGGCACCGTCACCGCGCTGCTGCAGAAGGCCAGCGCCGCGCAGCTGGTCGCCGCCGGCGTGCTGGTCGCCGGCGGCGCGGCGCTGCTCGACACCGGCATCTACGCGTTCTGCGGCGCGGCTTTCGCCGCGCTCGCGGCTGGCCTGCGCGGCGGACGATCCGCTGCGCGAGCTGCTCGCCGACGGGCGCGAGTGCAGCCTCTACGAGGAGGTCGCCGCGGCGCTGGTGCCGGCGCAGCGCGCCTGGCTGCGCGGCCGTCCGCTGGGGCGCGCCTGGCGGCGGCGCTCGGGCCGTTCGCGCTGCGCCACCACCTCGCCGCCGACCTGCAGTTCATCCACCTCGGCTCCAACGCCGAGATCATGCACCACCTCGCCGCGCCTGGCATGGCCGCTTCGCGCGGCGCGTGCTGGCGGAGTGCGGCCCGGGCGTCGCCGAGGACGCCGTGGTGGTGGCTTCCCACCTCGACCCCGCGGCGCGCGTGGCGCCGGCACCCTGGTCGCCGACAGCCTGCTCGGCGCGAGCGTGCGCGTCGGCCGGCGCTGCGCGGTTTCAGGGCTCGATGCCGCCGACGACCGCCTGCAGGTTCCCGACCACTGCTGCCTGTGGCAGGTGCCGCAGCTCGCCGTGGGCGGCGGTCCGGCGCTGGTCGCCAGCGTGTGCTGCGGCGTCGATGACAACCCCAAGGACGCGGCCGGCGAGGGCACCTTCCTCAACCGCGCCTTTCCGGACTGGCTCGCCGACCACGGCGTCGCTGGCCAGGACCTGTGGCGCGCGGACGAGGCGCGCACGCTGTGGAGCGCGCGGCTCTTCCCGGTCCAGCCGGCGCCGGCGAACATGGGCATCGTCGCTTGGATGCTCGCGGCGCGCCCCGCGGGCTCGCGCCTGGCGGAGCAGTGGCGCGGCAGCCTGCGCCGCAGCTTCGCCGAGCTGCACGAGCACCTGGACGCGGTCGCGCTGCTCGCCCGCCGCGAGGGCATCACCGCCAAGCTCATCAGCCACGCCATCGCCCAGGCCCTGGACGGCGCCGCCGACCACAACCTCGCCGGCATGGCCGTGCAGCTCGGCGGCGAGCAGCAGCGCGAGCGCGTCGCCGCGCTCGCCGAGTCGGTGCCGGTCGACGCGCCGCCGGCCTTCGGCCAGCCGCCGCGCAGCCGGCTGCTGCAGCTGCAGGCCGACCTCGCGGGCGTGGCGAACGGCGGCGAGGCGGTCGCCGCGGCCTGCGCCGCGCGCGCCTTCGCGGCGGTGCAGCAGGAGGTCGCCGCCGGCCTGGCCCTGCGCCAGGGCGAACCGGTCTCCGGGCGCGCGCCCGGCCAGCGCCACAGCGTCTCGCTGCCGGCGCGCTTCGACGTCGCCGGCGGCTGGAGCGATACCCCGCCGTACTGCCTGGAGCGGCCGGCGCGCGTGCTCAACCTGGCGATCGCGCTGGACGGAGCGTTGCCGATCGGCGCCGAGGTCGAGACCCTGGCCGACGCGCGCTGGGTGCTGCAGCTCGCCGACGGTCCGGAGCGCGTGGTCGCCGACGCCCGCGCCCTGGCCGGGCCGCCCGACCTGGCCGACCCGCACGTGCTGCTCCTCACCGCGCTCGGCATCGCCGGCTACGGCGGTGCGGGCGGCGTCACCCAGGGCGTGCGCGTGCGCACCTGGTCGCGCGTGCCCAAGGGCAGCGGCCTGGGCGCGAGCAGCATCCTCGCCGCGGCCCTGCTCACCGCCCTGCAGCGCGCCGCCGGGCGCGCCGCCGATCCCCGCACGGTCAGCGAGCTGGTGCTGTCGCTCGAACAGCGCATGACCACCGGCGGCGGTTGGCAGGACCAGATCGGCGGCCTCTACCCCGGCGTCAAGTGCATCACCAGCGCACCCACGCACCCGTTGCGCCTCATGGTCGAGCAGGTGCCGCTGATCGCCGGCGTGCGCCAGGAGCTGGAGGAGCGCCTGGTCATCACCTTCACCGGCCAGGAGCGCCTCGCCAAGAACGTGCTGCAGATCGTGGTCGCGCGCTACCTGCAGCGCGACCGCCGCGTGCTCGGCGCCATCACCCGCCTGGTCGAGCTCGCCGGCGAGGGCCAGCGCTGCCTGGCGCTCGGCGACCTCGACGGCCTTGGCCGCGTGCTGCGCGAGACCTGGCACGCCCACCAGCAGCTCGACCCGCACTGCAGCAACCCCGCGGTCGACGACCTCATCGCCGCGGTCGCCGACCTGTCCTGCGGCGCCAAGCTCGCGGGGGCGGGTGGTGGGGGGTTCATGGGCATCCTGGCCAAGGACGCGGAGGCGGCGCGGAGGATCGCGGCGATCCTGGACGGGAAGCCGGGGGTGCGCACCTACCGTTGGTCGCTGGTGGAGTGAGCTGGACGAGGCGGAGCCGCGAACCCGCAGGTTTTCGCCGTCCCCCAGGTACGCAGAGGGAGAGGCGGAGAGGGCAGCAGAGAAGAGCAGCTCGCATCGGATCGAGCAGCCCGCTATCGGCTATCAGTCCTCAGCGGCCCTCTCTGCCTCGGCCTCTGCTCTCTGCAGTACGTTCGCCAGTCCGTCGCTCATCCCGCGAAATCGAGCCACTCCTGCGGCGCGAACACGCGCAGCGCGTTGAATCCGGCGTGCGCCGCGGTGGCCACCGCCAGTCCATGGCGCAGGAAGGCGATGCCGTAGAGCACGCCAGCGCCGGTGCGCTCGATGAAGACCGGCCAGGCGAACGGCTCGGCGCCGGGGAAGTGGTTGATCACCACGGTGTGGGCGAGGCTGAAGAGGGGCGCGCTCACCACCAGTCCGGCCACGGCCGCGAGGATGGCGGGGACGTGCAGGGTGCGCAGCAGCAGCACCAGGCCGCCGAGCACCAGGGCGCGGAAGACCAGTTCCTCCTGGAAGGCGCCGCACAGCGCCAACCCGGCCGGGCCGGAAAGCTGGTCCGGGCCGAAGCGGTGCCAGGCGCCGGCCAGGGCCACGCGCGCCGCGACCCAGGCCAGGCTCCACGCCAGGGCGAGGGCCAGGGTGCGGGCCGAGGGCGGCTGCCAGGGCCAGCCGCCGAAGACCTGCGCGAGCAGCGCCCCGACGATCAGGGCGATGAGCGGCAGCACCGGCAGGGTGAGGCCGATCAGGCCGCCGAGGTGCGCGAGGATGGGGTCGGCGAGCAGTTGCTGCTGGCCGATGCCGAAGCCCTGCCAGCGCAGCAGTTCGCCCGCGACCGCCAGCGGCACCAGGCAGACCAGGACGGTGAGGGGAGCGCGCAGCTCGGCCGAGGCGTCCGCTGCGGGCTCCAGCTCGGCTTGGGGATGCGTCTCGGACATGGGCGGGTGACGGTGGGCGCTTGTGCGACGCTGTCCAGTCCTGACATGCTGGCCGCGATCGGCAGTCGGGCCCGCGTTCCGCGTTTGGACGCAGAAGGGCCAACATGCGGGCGGTTCCGGCGTCATCCTCCTCAACGAGGTGAGCGATGCGTGCCGTGCTGATCCTGCTGCTGACCTGCACCTGGCTTTTCCACGCCGCCGGGGCCGCGACCGCGCCCACCGGCCGGGATCCCGCCGAGAACGGGCCGGTGTGGTTCAAGGACGAGGCCGGCAAGGACGTCATCCAATACCAGGTGCGCGCCCCGGCCAAGCCGCAGCCGGGCCGCCTCGGCCTGATCATTTGCTTCCACGGGCGGACCGGCGACAGCGGCAGCCTGCTCGGCAACAGCGTGGCCGCCCTCGACAAGGCGATGATGCGGGACGGCTACGTGGTCATCGGCTTGAAGTCGAAGGACATCGGCTGGGAGGAGGCCGACGATGCGCCGGTCACCGCGTTCATCGACTGGGCCCTCAAGCACTGGCCGAGCGATCCGCGCCGCGTCTACGGCATCGGCTATTCCTCGGGGGCGTTCTATCTCAACCGCTACGCGCCCAACCACTCCGACCTGTTCGCCGGCGCCATCACCTGGGTCGGAGGGCAGTTCGGACTGAAACCCGACGCCCACCCCGAGACCGCTGCCGACCTGTACTGGATCAACGGCATGCTCGACAAGACCGTTTCCGCCGAGCAGTGGCGCCCGAGCATGCTCGACTTCGTCAAGCGCGGTCACCACTGCATCTACCGCCTGATGCGCGACTACGGCCACGACACCGGCCGCGAACCCTGCCAGGAGGACGCCTTCCGCTTCCTGCGCGCGCTGCGCAACCGCCGCCTGCCGCTCGGCGCCGAGGACCAGGCCTTCATCGACCAGTTCGCCGACGCGGACAAGGCCAAGCGCGTGCTCGGCTCGGCGCCGGCGTGGGCGCGGGTGGTGCAGATCGGCGGACCGCAGGCGGCGCCGGCCGTGCTCGCCGGCCTGGCCAGCGACAGGGACGGCCCGCGCGGCAACGCCGCGACCGCCTGCACCACCACCATGTTCGATGGGCGCGTGGTCGCCGCGCCGGCGCCGCTGCTCGACGCCAAAGCCCAGCCCTGCGCGAACTCGGCGTCACCGCCCTCACCGCCCAGGCGGAGTGGGACCAGCCCGGCGCCCAGGCCGCGCTGTGCGACTCCCTCGCCGAGCCAAGCGCCCGGCCGCCGAGCGGCGCGCTGTCGCGGCCGGGCTCGGCAAGGTCGTGCGCATCGACCTGCAGGGCTCGTTCCGCTTCGCCCGCGCGATTTGGACGCTGGTCGACGCGCTCGATGACGAGGACGGCGGGGTCGCGCGCTGGCGCTGGCGGCGCTGGAACCGGCGAAGGCGGAGGCGATGAATTTCGGTTACAAGCCGGAGGCGGCGAAGGCGGGCCGGGCGGCGGCGGTGGAGAAGTGGCGGGGCTGGTGCCAGGGGGTTTGCGGGGCGAAGCCCGAGGTGGTGGCGCCGGTGGCGGCGGGTGCACGGTGCCACCGGTCCCGGCCCCCAATCGGAACTGCCCGGCTCGACGCAGTACCGGAGGGCGGTGTGGGTAATCGCTGAGGGATCAGAGGAGAGAGGAGGCAGGGGAGCACGCTATCGACGTCACGGGGGGAGAGGGCGGGGTACGCGGGGGGAGTCCCATAGGACAGGCCTTCCATGCAAGGCGCAGGTGTGTTCGTGGGTGGCGGTCCGCAGCCAGCAGCGCGCGCGTTCAGGCTGTTTGTGCTACGCCAGCGCGCTCAGCGGAGGCAACGCCTCAGCCGTACCACCCATGGGGCGCCGGGTCCGACTGCGCCAGCTCGCTGAGGACAGCGCGTGCCCCCGACCAGGGATCGCACCGCGGCCGCGCACGCTGATCGTGCGCGAGTCATGCGCCTCGCATCCGTGGTCCCTCTCGAGGTAACAGCGCCCGAGCGGACGGAGAGGCAGGCGGCGCAGCGCGAGCAGGCCGCTGGCGCCCAGCGGGCACCTGTGGTCGCCAGGGTCTCTCAATCGCAGCGGGTGCTCACTCATCCTCGCTCGCTCCCTGCACCTGCGATCAGGCCGGACGCGACGAATCCATGAAGCGGGCGCTGCCACGATCGCAGCAGCGGGCCCGGCCGCGGGGGGCAGTGGTCGGGCTGGACGCGGAACGTCCGGTACCGCCGGCGACGACCTCGGCCTGCCGATCCCTGTGCCGGAAGCGGGCGCGCGCTGCTCGACAGCAGGGCGTGAGCGGCCCCGCCACCCTCCCACGCGTCCTTGACCGAGCCGGCCAGCCGCCGGTCGTCCAGAACTCCCACCCAGGGCGGACAGAGTGGAGTCTTCCTCGGGCGGTCTACCCGGCGTCGGACTTGGCCACCCAGGCGCGCGCGTGCTCAGCGCGCTGCGGACATTGCCAAGCGCGAACGGCCGGTGGCCTTCCCGGTGGTCCATGCGCGGCACAGCGCCTGCCGCTCGGGCGGGGGGGGTCTCGCCCATCCACTCGATACTTCCTCCATGTACGGGCTGGCCGCGTCGGTGCTTCTGCTGCACCCCGGCGATCGTCGTCGACGGCCGGCTCTGGGAGCGGCCAGTCCCGCCACCACCTGCCAGGCCGCGTTCGCCGCCAGGCCACGCGCACCACTCGACTGATCGTCGCTGGGCCGCGCGCCTGGCGGGCTCGAGGCGGGAGGCCCTCCTCCGCCCAGCGATGCGCCGGCAGCGCAGAGAGGCCGGATTCGACTCGAGAGGGCCGCGACCGTGGCCATCTGCGCGCGGAGCGCGGGCCCGCCCTGATGGCGCGGCGATGCGCGCGAGGCGCAGCGTGCTCCACGCCATGTCCAGCCCGATCGCGTCAGCGCCGCGCGCCACGCGCTGCGCGCCAGTCGCCCCAATCGGCACCTGATCGCCGAGGACGCGCCGGTAGCTCGAGCAGGCCCGCTTGGCCTCGTGGTCCGGCACAGCGCCAGCGGCTAGCGGGCGCTGTGCCTGTAGCCCCCGGCGAGGACGACCTGCTCATTGACGTTGTGCAGCAGGTACGTGCCGTAGCCTAGGGCGGCGATCCACGCCAGCAGGTTGCGGGCGCGGGCAGTCGCTTGTCCCCGCGGAGTCGTTTGCCGGCTGGACTGGCGAGAGCCAATGCGCGCCAGCCGGGCTTCTGGCAGCGTACCAGGACTCCCGCCGATGCCGCCTTGCGCGCCCAGCTGCGCGGCCGTGCGGCGCGTCTAGGACGTGGGCGGGCGCCTCGTGCGCAGCTACCGCGACTCGCCGCGTCCGCCCCACCACTGCGCGCGCTCGCGGTCGGGGCAGTCGAAATAGGTGTCGCGCATGGTCACGTACAGGGTGCGCCGCGCCTTGCGCCAGAGCGTGGTGCAGAACTCGTCGTCGCAGGTGAAGTCGCCGGTGAACGCGCAGGCGTAGCCGGTCTCGCGCCAGCCGAGGCCGTGGACGGTGACCCCGGCCGGGAGCCCGCGGTGCACGGCGTGGCCATTCATCCAGCCCGGGCTCTCGAAGCGTTGGCGCCCCGCGCGCGTCACGTACTCGGCGCGCACACTGTTCAGAAGTCCTGGCCGTTGCCGCCGCCGCAATAATGATCGGTGCGCACGGTGATGGCGAGACCGGCGGGCGCCTCGATATCGAACCACGGCGTGAACTGGGCGTTGTAGGGCAGGGTGGTGGTGATGGTCGCGCCCGTGCTGCGCAGTGGCAGCGCTGGGGCGTCCACGTAGGCGGCGATTTGCGCATCCTGCCACTGCGGGATGGTGCGCGCGCCACAGCTGGCTCCCACGGCGCCGCTGCGGCCGCGCCCTTGCAGGTCGCCGGCGCCCAGCCGCGGTCTTCGTAGGCGGCCGCGGTCCACTCCTCCAGGCCGCTCTGCGCGTCGTAGCGCACGTGGTGTTCGGGCAGGCGCCAGTTCGGCGCGGATCGGCGGCGTGGCCGAAGGCGGGGTGGGGGCGCACGCGCCACGCGCCATCGCTGACCAGCGGCGCGCCCGCCAGGTCCGCATCGAACAGCAGGCCGCCCTGGCCGCTGTCGTGGTGCGACATTCCGCTCTTCCCCCAGTGCCAGACCAGCACCGCGAACTGGTTGCGTCCGGCGACCAGCCACGGCGCGAGGTCGAGTTCGTCGCACCAGGTGCCTTGCGGCGTCGGCCCGCGCTTGAGCGCGCCCTCGCGCACCACCAGCACGCCATTGACGAACAGCCAGTACTTGGAATCGACCGCGATGCGGCAGCGCGCCGCCCGTCCAGCCGGCGCGGCCGGCAGGTCGATGGCGCGGCGCAGGCACAGCCAGGTGTCCGCCGGACCGGCCGCGGCCTGCCAGATCCACTGGCCGCGCAGGTCGCTCCATGGGACATCGCGTATCGCGGCAGGCATGGCGGCTCCGTGCCCCAACCCTACTCCGGTACGGGCGGCGGCCCAGCCTGCGATCGTCCTGGCTGGGCCAAGGCGATTGACTCAGTGGTCGTCAGACCTTCGCCAGCGCCTGGTCGAGGTCCGCGATCAGGTCGTCCGCGCCCTCGAGCCCGACGCTCATGCGGATGAGGTTGGGGTGGATGCCGAGCGCGAGCAGCTCCGCCGGCGTCTTGTCGTAGTAGCTCATCAGCGCCGGCTGCTCGATCAGCGATTCGGGCCCGCCCAGGCTCGGCGCCAGGTAGGGGATCTCGCAGGCGTCGATCATGCGGCTGCCCGCCGGCAGGTCGCCCTTGATGGTGAAGCTGACCAGGCCGCCGAAGCCGCGCATCTGCTTCGCCGCGATGGCGTGCGCGGGGTGGCTGGGCAGGCCCGGGTACCAGACGCGCTCGACCTTGGGGTGGCGCTCCAGGAACGCGGCGATGCGCAGGCCGCTCTCGTTGTGGTGGCGCATGCGCACGGCGAAGGTCTTGAGGCCGCGGATCAGCATGTAGGCGGTGAACGGCGAGGCGAGCGCGCCGAACATGCCCTGGTGGTCGCGGATCGCCTGGATCAGGTCGCTGCGCCCGACCACCACGCCGGCCATCAGGTCGTTGTGCCCGCCCAGGTACTTGGTCGCGGAATGGATGACCAGGTCGATGCCGTAGGACAGCGGGTTGAGGTTGTACGGTGTGGCCAGGGTCGCGTCGATCAGGGTCTTGATGCGCTGCGCCTTCGCCAGCTTCGCCAGCGCCTCGAGGTCGATGCAGTTCAGGTAGGGGTTGGTCGGGCTCTCGGTGATGATCAGGCGCGTCTTCGGCGTGATCGCCGCGGCGATGCCGGCGACCGAGGGCTCGCAGCTGGTGTGCTCGACGCCGAACTTGGCGAGGAACTCGCGCACGAAGACCCGCGTCTTGCGGTAGCTGTCGGCGGTGATGACGATGTGCAGGCCCGGCTTCACCATCGCCAGCAGCGTGGTGACGATCGCCGACATCCCGGTCGAGGTCAGCAGCGCCGCCTCGCCGCCGTCCAGGGCGGCGAGCTTGGCCTCGGCGACCTCCTGGGTGGGGTTGCCGTAGCGGCCGTACTCCTCGGTGCGCTGGTGCTCGCCGCGGAAGTAGCGGTGCAGCTCGTCGGTGTCCTCGAACGGGTAGGCCGTCGCCATGATCAGCGGCGTGACCAGGGAATCGTGGGCCTTGTCGCGCGGCTCGCCGGCGTGGACGGACAGGGTTTCGATCGAACGGGCCATTGCTCAGGCGTCCGGCGGGGAAAGGGGGGCGGTGCAGCGGACGGAAGCGGAACAGGCCATCAGCGGCCGCTCCGGGCGAACTCGGGGAAGGTCTGGACCAGGGCGAACTCCGCGCCGTCCCAGCGGAACGACCTGGCCTCGACGATGCGGTCCGGCTGGCAGTCGATGACGATCTGCAGCAGGTCGGGGTAGACCGGCACGCCGCCGGGGGCGGCGTACTTGCGGTCCTCGGCGCTGAAATAGGCGCCGCAGTCGATGTGGCTGTGGAAGAAGGCCAGCCAGCGCTCGCCGGCGGCCTCGGCCTCGCGCACCAGCCGCCCGAGCTTCGCCTCGTTGACGTTGAAGGCGTCGCGCGCGGTGCGCGGGTACTCGACCGGGTCCATGGCGTGCAGGCGGTTGGTGACGTTCTCCAGGGGCACGCAGCGCGTCGCGCGCAGCCCGCCCGCCGCACCGACCCCGAAGATCAGCCCGCAGCACTCGTCGGGATAGCACGCGCGGGCGTGGTCCTGCATCTGGGTGACGAGCGGGCTGGGGATGACGAGCACGGTGGGCTACCTGCGTGGCTTTCTGCAGCCCGGCCGCGGGCCGGCGGCCGGGTCCCCGCGGATGGGACGCTGATCCGGGGACGGCGCAGGGTAGGGGGGTGGGGCGGGGGCGCAATGCGCGTGGGGGCCCCCTCGTTGCGCGCTGCCGCCTGCGACCTACCCTGCCGGACCCCCACGGGAGAGGACATCCATGGCCTTGCAGGACGAGCTGGAGCAGGCGCAGACCGAGGCCGTGGCGGCCTTCGCGGCCGCCATCGACGCCGCCGCGGTCGAGGCCGTGCGCGTCGCCTGGCTGGGCCGCAGCGGGCGCATCAAGGCCTTGCAGCAGGGCTTCGGCGCCGCCAGTCCCGATGAGAAGCGCCAGCTCGGCCCGCTCTTCAACACCGTGATGGAAGCCCTCAAGGCCTCCCTGGCGGCTGCCCAGGCGCGCGTCGCGGGGAGCGGCGAGACCGACGCGCCCATCGACCTCACCCTGCCGGAGCGCCCGCGCCCGGTGGGCAGCGTCCACCCGCTCAGCCAGGTCGCGGAGGAGGTCGAGCGCATCTTCTCCAGCATGGGCTACGCCGTGGTGGACGGCCCGCACATCGAAGCCGACGAGTTCAACTTCGGCCGCCTGAACATCCCGCCCGACCACCCCGCGCGCGACAGCCAGGACACCTTCTGGGTCGACCTGCCGGGTGCCGCCGAGAAGCGCCTGCTGCGCACCCACACCAGCTCGGTGCAGAGCCGCACCTACCAGCAGGTCGGCCTCGGCAAGCTGACGCCGCCCTTCCGCCGCGTGGTGGTCGGCAAGGTCTTCCGCTACGAGGCGGTCGACGCCACCCACGACAACACCTTCACCCAGGTCGAGGGCTTCGTCGTCGACCGCGACATCACCGTGGCGCACCTGATCGGCACCATCCGCACCATGCTCACCGCGGTGCTGCGCCGCGACGACGTCGAGGTGCGTCTGCGCCCCAGCTTCTTCCCCTTCGTCGAGCCCGGCTTCGAGGTCGACGTGCGCCTGACCAGCGCCGAGCCCGGCAGCCGCTTCTCGCGCTGGGTCGAGCTGCTCGGCTGCGGCATGATCCACCCGCGCGTCCTGGAAGCCGGCGGCATCGACCCTGCGCAGTGGCAGGGCTTCGCCTTCGGCCTGGGCCTGGAGCGCTTGGCGATGATCCGCCACGGCATCGCGGACATCCGCGTGTTCAATGGCGCGGACCTGCGCAGCCTGGAGCAGTTCGGCGCGTACGGCTGAGGGCGGCCGGTCCAGACGTTACCGGGCCGTTACGAGCCGTCACGTGGACGGTGACAGCTCCGGCATGCTCATCCTTGTCCTGGCCACCGCCCTGGTTCTGTACTGCTCGCTGCCAGGCTGGCCCTCCACGCCACTCGGGTGGGTGAAGCGACCGCCCGCTCCCGTGAATCCGGCTGCGTCGATGGCGCTGACACCGGGGCTTCTTGCCGGCGGACGCGCCGCGCAGGACTGGCGGAGAGCCTGTGAGAGCTGCGCCAGCGCATGACCCGGGCGCAGGATGGAGCGGATCCTCGTTCCGGCGCACCCGCCACGTCGTGCTCCGAAGCGTTGCGCGCTCAGCACCCCAGCGCACCGCCAGCCCCGCCCCCCGATGCGTACATCGCCCCACCCCCGCGCTCAGCCCGCCGCGACGCGCAGCTCCACGCGTCCCTGGCGCTGCTGGCTCCAGCTCGCGATACCGCGGCGGCGGCGCTGCCAGGCCACCGCGTCGGGGGAGATGCCGATCCGCCCGCGATGGCGCGGTCGGGCTCGCCGCCCAGGCGCGCGATGACCGCGGCCGTCCACAGGTCGTGGCGGAAGCGCGGGACGCCGGCGAGCGAGCGTTGCAGCCGCACGGTCTCGGGGTTCACCCCCAGCGCGGTGGCCAGCGCGTTGTCGGGCATGGTGCCGAGCTGCGCGCGGATCCGCGGCGAGGTCCAGTCCACCTTGGTGCGGATCAGGCGCGGGATGCCCAGCTCGTGGCGCTTGGCCGCGACCGTCATCGGCGCCAGGCCGTGGACGCGCGCGATCTCGAGGTCGGGCACCTTGCCGAGCTGGCGCAGCATCGGCGCCGTCCACACCAAGGTGTTCCAGCGCTTCGCCGCGGGCATTCGGCAGGCGCGGCGCTTGTGCGCGGCGGTGCTCGCCGCCATGCCGTGCTTCTGCGCGAACTGGTGGTCGGAGCGCGTGCGAGTCCGCGCAGCATCTCCGCCGTCCAGGTGATGCCCGCGCTGGAGGGCGCGGGTCGGGCGGCAGCGCCAGGCGGCGGCGCCGCCAGTAGACGCAGGGGATGGGCACCTTCCACAGCCGCGCGAGCTGGCCATCGCTGGCCAGGCCGAGGTAGGACTCGTGCTTGTGCGTCCAGCGCACCTGGGTGGGACGCCCATCGCCACCCTGCGAGCGCTCCAGGCAGGGCAGGGCGCCGGCGCGGCGCAGGACGCGCGTCGTCGACGGGTGCGTACCCAGGTCCGGGGTCTCCGGACGCGGCGCCCGCGGGAGGGGCGCGCGGCTGCGGAGGGCGATTCGTCAGGCGGAGCGGTTATCCCGGCCGGCCGGACTCGGGGAAGCGGTTCCCGTGGGAGGTGGTCGCCGTGATCGTCGCGAAGCGCCCCGTGGCCTTCAAGACCGCAAGCGACCCGTGGGAACCCGGCTGGTGCTCAAAACGATCTGGGACGTGGCTAAAGCGGCGCCCACCTATGTGCGGATCCGGCCCGGACTCACGGGGAATGCGGTGGGCGGTCGATCTCACACCGGGTCCGCCCGGGGCCGAAAAGACCCCATCGAGCGGTTCGATCGGGGTCCCCACGGCCGATGCGTCCTCGGACCACCGGGCCGGAGCGCCCCGCTGACGCTCACCGGGAAGCGGCACGTCCGCGCAGTCACCCGCGCGGCAGGCCCACCTGCACCTGCACGTTGCGCGGCAGCGCGAACATCCCCGCCTGCAGCCCGGGTGCCAGCAGCGCAGGTCCTTGTGCCACGGCTGCGGCGCGGGCGCGGTCTCGCCGGTGCCGTTGCGGCAGCGCGCCACCGCCCACTGCCCACCTGGGAAGCTGGGGATGGTCATCAGGTAGACCGCGTTGTCCGGGAAGCGCTCGCCCAGCTTGCGCACCGTGGCGCGGCACTCATCGCCCGAGAAGGTCGGGCAGCCGAGCGGCGCGACGAGCAGCCCGCCGTCCTTGAGGCGGCGGAACACAGTCGGCGAAGCTGAGGGTGTGGAAGACGTCGCTGGCCGCGTTGGTCAGCTCGCAGGCGTCGACGATGATGACGTCGAACTGGTGCGGGCGTCGCGCAGGTAGCGGTGCGCGTCGTCGATGACCAGCTCGACGCGCGGGTCGTTCAGGCAGCTCGCCGCGGTCGGGAAGTAGCGCCCGCACACCTCGACCACCTGGCGGTCGATCTCGACCACGGTCACGCGCTTCACGCCGGGGTAGCGCAGCACCTCGCGCGCCACGCCGCCGTCGCCGCCACCGAGGATGAGCACGCGCTCGGCGTTGCCCGCCACGCTCAGCGTCGGATGGACCAGGCACTCGGAGTAGAGCGCCTCGTCGAAGTCGGTCAGCGCGATCGAGCCCCCGAGCGTCAGCACCTTCCCGAAGGCGTGGCTGTCGTAGACCGCGATGCGCTGGAACGGCGAGGTGCCGCTGAACAGGCACTCGCGCAGCTTGAGCTTGAGGCCCGCGCTGTCGCCGTAGAGGTCCTCCAGCCACAGGTTCAGGTTCTCGTTGGACATGATCGGGATCCCGGGATTTTGACCGCCGAGGCGCCGAGGCGCCGTGGGGAGGGGTTCAGTCGACGACGACGATCTTGGCGCGCGGGAAGAAGTTGAAGTCGGTGGCGCTGGCCGAGGTGTAGGCGCCCATCATCGGGCTGGTGACCAGCTCGCCGCACTCCAGCTCGGGCAGCATGATATCGTTGTAGATGACGTCGATGGAGTCGCAGGTGGGGCCGGCGACCACGCTCAGCTTCTCGGCGCCGGTGGCCTTGCCCTCGAGGCGGGCGAGCGGCATGAACTGGTAGTCGCAGTGGTCGTAGAGCTTGCCCGAATAGCTGCCGTACAGGCCGTCATCGAGGTAGTACCACAGGCGGCCCTGCCGCTCGGCCTTGCCCATCACCGACGCGACCAGGGTCATCGCCGGCGCGGCGATGAAGCGGCCGGGCTCGGCGATCAGGCGCACGCCGGGGAACAGGCGCTCCAGCTCGGCCGCGATCGGGTGGCAGTAGTAGTGGATCGGCATCACCTGGTCGGTGTACGGCACCGGGTAGCCGCCGCCGATGTCCAGGGTGTCGAGGCGGATGCCGTCCAGCGCCGCGAGGTTGAAGAGCTGGCGGCAGAACGAGATCGCCTCGATGTACTTGAAGTTGTTGAGCAGCTGCGAGCCGGCGTGGAAGCTGAGCCCGCGCACCTTCAGCCCCATGCCCACCGCCTTGCGCAGCAGGTCGAGGCCGTCCTGCGGCTGCACGCCGAACTTCAGCGACAGGTCGCACTGCGCCTCCTTGTTGCGGAAGCTCAGGCGCATGACCAGTTCGATGCGGTCCTTGTAGGGCAGGAATTTCGGCAGCTCGTACGGGTTGTCGAAGATGAACGTGCGGCAGCCGTACTCGAGCGCGTAGCGGATGTCCTGGTCGCGCTTGATCGGGTGGGTGTGGATGGTGCGCGCGGGGTCGACCCCGACGTCGCGGACGACGTCGACCTCGCCGCTGGTGGCGAGGTCGAACCAGCCCCCCTCGTCCTTGATCGCCTGCACCACCGCGGGGTGGGGCAGTGGCTTGAGGGCGTAGTGGAGCTGCACGCCCGGCAGGGCCTGCTGCAGGGTGCGGTACTGGCTGCGGATGGTCTGGGTCGAGAGCAGCAGCAGCGGCGTGCCGTGCTCGGCGGCCAGGGCGCGCATGCGGGCGGGGTCGGGGAACATGGGCGCTCAGCTGCGGGCTGCGGCCTGCGCGCCGCCGCTGCCGGCGGGCGCGTTCGTGCAGGCCTGGTTCACGGGCACCTCATCGCCGCTCGCGGGCGGCGCGTCCGGGATCCGGCGCGCCGCCGCGGAGTCAGACGTCGGAGAGCTTGAGGCCGCCCTGGTTGATGTCGATGTCGTCGAGCACCTTGGGCTTCTTGTCGGTGATCACCGGCACGCTGTCGAGGTCCTCCAGCAGGTCGGTGACGAACGGGAAGGGCACCAGCATGCTGTGGTGGGTCGCCGCGTTGTAGGCCTTCAGGCCGCTGACGCCGCGCGCGTTCAGGCGCGTGGCGAGGTCGGCGTGGCTGAGCTCGGCGACGTCGAGCTTGTCGCTGCACACCGTCACCGACCACAGCACGGCGTACATGTGGATGTACAGGTAGAAGGTGCGGCGGTACTTGAAGACCTCGCGCAGGGTGGCGTGGCACTGCTTGAAGGTGTTGGGGCGCGCGACCGGGCTCTCGGTGTGCATCACGAACAGGCCGTTGTCGTCCTTGAAGGTCTTCTTCACCTCCTTGAAGAACTCCTTGGTGTACAGCATCACCGAGGGGCCGAAGGGGTCGGTCATGTCCATGATCACCGCGTCGAACTTCTCCTTGGTCTTCTGCACGAACTTGCGGCCGTCCCCCACCTCCAGGCGGTAGCGCTGGTCGGCGAAGGCGCCGGCGTTGATCTCGGGCATCAGCTTCTCGCAGAAATCGACCACGCCGCCGTCGAGCTCGGCCATCACCGCCTTCTTGACGGTGCCGTGCTTGAGCACTTCGCGCAGGATGCCGCCGTCGCCGGCGCCGATGATCAGCACGTCCTCGGGCTTGGGGTGCGCGGTCAGCGCCGGGTGGACCATCGGCTCGTGGTACAGGAACTCGTTCTTCGAGGTCACCTGGGTGACGCCGTCCAGCAGCAGCACGTTGCCGAACTCCTCGCTCTCGACGATCTCCATCTTCTGCCACTTGGTCTTGCCCTGGTGCAGGGTCTTGCCGGCCTTGTAGAAGTAGCCGAAGGTGGGGTTGAGGCGCTCGACGATGTAGCGGGACATGGGATTTCCTGAGGAGTGGGCCGGGCCGCGGCCGCTGGGGCCGTCCGGGGTGCGCAGGTTGTAGGGGGGCAGCAAACTCCCGCAATCCGAAGATTCGGTGAAGGCGGGATGAAGCTGGAAGGCAATGAAGCGAGTGGCAGGAGGCAGACGGGGACGCAGAGGGCTCAGGAGGAGGAAGACAGGAAGCCGCAGAGGGACCGGCCGTTGTGGGCCAGGTCCCGGTGGATCCGATATTCCAACCTTGGCGCCTTGCGCGAGTCTGGATTTTCGCCTCTGCGGCCTCTGTCTCCTCTGCGCCCTCTGCGATCAGAGTCGGTCCTGGCTGGAATCGACCTCGGAAGTCCGGAAAGGCAAAAGCTGGCCTCCGGGTGGGCGGGGAGTATGGTCGCGGCATGCTCCACGGCACCGCGTCACCGCTCATCCGGCCGGCCGACCTCGCGCGGCTGCACAGCCTGGAGGTGGCGGCGCGCATCGTGGTCGAGGGGTTGCAGACCGGTGCGCACCGCAGTCCCCACAAGGGCCACTCGGTCGACTTCGCCGACCACCGGCCGTACGTCGCCGGCGACGACCTGCGCCACCTCGATTGGAAGGTGCTGGGGCGCAGCGACCGCCTGGTGCTCAAGCGCTACGAGGCCGAGACCGACCTGGGCTGCACCCTGGCGGTCGATGGCTCGGCGAGCATGGGCTACCAGGGCGAGCGCTCGGCGCTCAGCAAGTACACCTACGCCGCCGGATTGGCCGCCTCGATGGCCTACCTGACCCTGCAGCAGCAGGACCGCGCCGGGCTGGTGATCTTCGCCGAGAAGGTCGCCATCGAGCACAAGCCGGCGCGCACCGACCAGCTCTCGCGCATCTGCCGCGCGCTCGAGGCGCACCAGCCCGCCGCCGGCACCGACGCGGTGAAGGGCCTCGAGCACCTCGTCGCGCCCGCCTACCACAAGGGCCTGGTGCTGGTGTTCAGCGACTTCCTCGCCGATCCCGAGACCATCCGCGACACCCTCGACCGCCTGCGCCACCGCGGTCACGACATCGCCCTGATTTGGGTGCTCGATCCCGACGAGCTCGACCTGGGGGTGTCCACCGTCAGCCGCTTCGAGGGCCTGGAGCAGGACGGCACCCTGACCGCCGAGCCGCGCAGCCTGCGCGTGGCCTACGCCGCGGAGGTCGCGCGCCACCGCGTGCAACTGCAGAAGCTGTGCCGCGGGCGCAAGCTGGCCTTCGTCGAGTGCAACACCGCCGAGGCCTTCCACCTGCCGCTCAACCGGCTGCTGGTCTCGCTGCACGCCGAGCGCCGCTAGGTCGGGGACCGCGCTCGCCGTCCCAACGCGTCTGCTGGCCGCCCCGCTGTCGTTTCAACCGCCCAGCGGGATGCGACCGACCTTGGGCGTCTCCTTGATCTCGACCGCACCGTTCTTCTGGATGCCGCGGAAGACGATGTGCGAGCCGAACGAATTCTCGGCCATGCCGGTCGTGACCTTGCCGGTCTTGATGGCTTCGATGACGTGGCTCTTGGCGGCCTCGGCGGTCTGGTGATCCATGGACAAATTACCGATGCGAGTGCGGAACGCCATGAACGAGCCCTCTGCGATCAGTAACGGAGGACGTTGCTCGGACGCAAGTGCTTACTTACCGGCTGCGGCCAGTGCTCCTCCACATCCCATAGAACCCATCCACCACGCCATACGGGTGATCCGGATGGCGCATCAGGGCAGGACGACGTCGATGCTGCCGCCGGCTGCGATGGTGCTGGTCTGCGCCGGGTGGCCGACCACCGCAACGGTGATCGCGAGCTGCGCGCCCTGACGCTCCACCACCAGGTCCCACTCGCGGCCGAAGGCGCGGACGCTGCGCAGCGCCATGCGCGGCCAGCCGTCGGGCAGGCGCGGTGTGCAGCGGAAGCGGTCGAGGCCGGTGGGCAGGATCCCGAACAGACCCTCGCTGAAGATGCGGCAGTAGAGCGCGCTCTCGGATGACAGCTGGTTGCCCTGCGCGCCGGTCTCGACCGCGTACGGGACGTGGTCGCCGAGCAGGCGCCGCTGGCTGAAGGCGGTCAGGTAGCGCAGCCCCTTCGCGGTCTCGCCGGCCTGGAACACGCCGCGCAGCCCGTAGAGCGTCGAGCGGTCCCAGAAGGTGCGGTTGCCCGCCTGGGTGGCGAGGCCATCGGCGGTCCACAGGCGCGGCGAGAACAGCGCGGCGATGGTGGCGTCGCGGCGCTCCATCAGGCCCATGCACAGCGGCAGGCAGATCCACGAGCGCAGGACGTCGCAGCCGTCGAAGTAGCGGTAGGTCGCGAAGCCCTCGACGGTCGCGCCGAAACAGCGCTCGATGGCGGCGGCCACGGTCGCGGCGCGCTGATCGTAGACCGCCGCCTCGGCCGGCCGGCCCAGGGCGCGCGCGAGGTCCGCCGCCGAGCGCAGCCCGCCATAGTACAGGCTGATGGTGCGAGAGGTTGGCCTTGCCGGCGGGGAAGCGCCCCTCGAGCTCGTCGCTGTCGGAGCGCGATCGCGCCATCCGGCGTGGTCTGGCGCCGGCAGTACTCCAGGCACCAGGCGACCGCCGGCCACAGCTCCTCGGCGATGGCGCGGTCGCCGCGCGCCAGGCAGAATCGCGCGCAGCCATAGGCGTACATCGCCGCGTCGCCGCGGTCGCCGGCGCCGTGCCAGATGTCGGTGCCTTCGGCGACGATCGACGAGGGGATGGCGCTGGTAGTCGGGCTTCATGTAGGCGCCGTAGCCGCGGTAGCTGTCGAGCGAGGCCTGGTCGCCGCCGTCATCGCCCAGGAAGGGGAAGAACGGCCCGGCGTACTCGACGTTGTCGTTGCACCAGGTGGCGGCGTAGAACGCCAGCCCGCCGGGCGCGAGCATCAGCCCGCCGCGCGTCGCGTTGATCGCCTCGGCGACGCGCAGCTTGGCCATGGCGAAGGTGTGGTCGAGCACCGGATCCGGCGTCTCCAGGCGCAGCGCCCGCTGCAGGCCGGCGACGAAGGCGCGGCGCGCGGCCTCCTCGGCGGCGGCGTCCGGAGCGGCGGCCGATCGCCTCGCCCTCGAGGTGGGCGCTGAAGCGCACGCGCGAAGCACAGCGTCGCGCCGGGCGCCAGCACGGTGCTGCCGGGGGCGTCGTGCGACGACCTCCATGATGTTCACGCCGTACGGCCCGCGCGCTTCATCGTGGAGCGCCAGCGGCGCCACCGCGATGGTGAGCGGTGCGGAGCCGGCGTTGCGCAGCGTCCAGCGGTCGAGGGTGGTGCGCGCGCCGTGGTCGGGAAGGTGCAGCGCGCGATCTCCAGGCCCGCCGCCGCGGTGGCGTGGAAGGTCAGGGTGCCGTCCAGCACCACGCGCGTCACGCGCAGGTCGCCGAGGGGCGCGCCAGCGACGGTGATGGCCGGCTCGGCCTCAGGGCCATAGCGGTGGATGAGGCTGCTGTGCGTGTCGTTCGGCGGCACGCGCAGCGATGGCCAGACCAGGCTGCGCGTCACGCGCAGGACGCGCTCGCCGCTCACCGCGTACGCGACGACCTGCCCGGCGAGCCGCCCGCCCTGTTCGATGAAGTCGTCGTGGTCGGGCGTGCGGTCCTCCGCGACGTCCCACGCCGTGCTGGCGTCCTCGCCGAGCCGCCAGCGCAGGCGCGGGGGCGCCGGATGGTGGCGGGACGGTTGCCGGTGACCTGGAATGCCGCCTCGGCCCAGTCGGCGTGGTCGCCGCCGTTGCCGTCGCCGCCGTTGCCGACCGCCAGGATCAGCGTGTGCACCCCGGTGAGGTCGACGTCCACCGCCTTGGACGGCTGTCCACCGCGCATCACGCCGCTGCGCCACAGCTCCTTGCCGTCGCCGCTGATGGTGAACTCCACGCTGCCGCTGCCGCCCGTGGCGCCCTGCTCGTCGTCGACGCCGACGTTGGCGGTGAAGCGCGCGCTGCCGCCGGCGAGCGCGAGCTGGACCTCGCCGGGCGCGTGCGTCCCGAAGCCGTGCGTGAAGGGGATGCCGCCGATGCGCATGCGCCGGCCCTCCACCGAACGGTCGATCCCCGGCGAGCCCCAGCCCTGCTGGGCCAGGCTGAGGTCGAGGGTGGAGAGCTGGACCTCCTCGGCGGCGGGCAGCGCGGTCATGGCCAGCAGGCATGCCAGGGCCAGCAGAGGTCCGATTCCCGCTGACGTCCGGATGGAATGTAGCGGACGCGATGCGCTCGACATCGAAGGCTCCGGAACGGTGCCGTCATCGTATCAGCGGCGAAACCCTCGCCAGTCGCGAATCTCTGACATGGAGATGCGTGAAACGCGCACGCTGGTCCCGCGAGGCGCGAGGCGAAAGGCGCGAGGCACGAATGCACAGTGGGCCAAGTCAGCGGTGGCGGGCGCGGAAGGCGCTGGGAGAGAGGCCTATGACGCGGCGGAAGGCGGCGCTGAAATACAGCGGGGTGAAGCCGAGCTCGCGCGCAATGGCGTTGCAGGGGCGGTCGGAGCCCAGCAGCAGCGCCTGTGCCTGGCGCAGCGCGTGGAGCAGGCCGTACCGTTGCGGGGTGGTCTGCAGACCGGCGCGGAACAGGCGGTTCAGGTGCGCGGCGCTGACCCCGGCGCGCTGCGCCAGGTCGGCGGTCGACAGCGCCCGGCCGGCGCGCCCTTCGAGCAGCGGCAGGACGCGCGTGACGGCGGGGTGGAGCTGCGTCCCGCCGCCGCCGACGGGCAGGACAGCAGCAGCTCGACGAGCAGCTGGTAGGCCGAGCGCGGAGGCCTGCGCGTGCCAGTCGCCGCGCGGGCGCGCGAACAGCCGGCGCAAGCGCTGGTACAGCGCCGAGGGCCTGGCGCGCATCGCGCCAGCGACCACGCCGATGGCAGGCGTCCGACGACCTCTTCGGCGAGGGGTCCGGCCGAGCCGAGGTAGGCCTTGCGCACCGCGCCACCGACCGCGCCATAGCGATGGCGCGCGCCGCGCCGCAGTACGAAGGCCTCGCCCGCGCCGACCTCCGAGGTCGCGCCGTCCTGTTCGAGGCGGATGGTGCCGCGCACCACCAGTTCCACGGCCATGATCGGCGAGCAGGCGCGCGCGCAGTGCTCGCCGTCCGGCCACCACGACGCCCCGATCTCGGTCACGCGCAGCGGCAACGGCGCCGCGCTGCGGCCGGCCAGGATGAACCAGCTGCGTGCCGAACCGCTGCCGCGGATGCGCTCCGGGGCCATCAGGGTCCATCCGCTGCGGTGATCCAGGCGGTCGGCAGGACGATCATGCCCGTCAGCATGCCGGCAGCGGTCGATGGGCCAGCCCCAAGGCCGTCCTCCACGTGGTGGGCTGGGTGGGGTCGCCAAAGCACGCTCATGAGGTATGGTGAGGACATGCTCCCTCCCCCGCTCGCCTCGCGCATCGCAGCCGTGACCGTTTCCACGCGCGGTCCATCGTCACCCGCCATGCGATCTATCGGGTCTGACCGGACGGCCTGGGCGGATCCGCCTCAGCGGCCTGCCGCTCTGCCTCGAGGACAGCAGCCTGCGCGTCACCATCGCTGGGACGCCGCCTTCGTCAGCGTCGTGCAGGTCACCTTCGATGTGCCACCGGCCGACGCCGCGCTGCCACCACCCCACGACGCCGACCTGCGCGCCGCGCGCGTCGCGGTCGAGGCCGGCGCGGCGCGCTGCGCGGTGCTCGAGGCGCAGCTCGCCGCCCTGGCCGGGTCGTCGATCCAGCCGCGGCCAGCGCCGCAGCGCGGTGCGCCCCCCGCCGCCTCGCCGACCGCGGCGCGGCTCGCCCTGGTCGGCTTCGTCGCGGCGCGCAGCGCCCGCCTGAACGATGAGTTCGCCGCCGCGCAGGCCGCCCAGACCGGCCTGGCCGAGCGCCTGACGGCGCTCGAGGCCCGCGCCGCCGCCGCCACCACGGCGCGCCAGGCGCGCAGCGAAGAACTGCGCAAGAGCGCGGTGGTGTCCCTGCGCTGGCAGGGCGACGGCGCCCCGACCGGCGCGCTGCAGGTGGAGTACCGCGTGCCTGGGGCGCGCTGGATGCCGACCTAGTGCTGCGCTTCGATCCGGGCATGCGCCAAGCCGCGCTGCAAATGCGCGCGGCGGTGGCGCAGGCCAGCGGCGAGGACTGGGATGGCGTGCGCCTGACGCTGAGCACGGCTTCCGGACTGGCCTGGCACGAGTTCTCCGAGCTGGCCAGCCAGCGCATCGGCCGGGCGAAGGAGCGTCCGCCCGTGCGCGGCTGGCGCAGCGCGCCGGAAGGCGCGGAGGCGCTCTATTCCGATTACGATCTCCAGCGTGCGCGGCGGGCGCCGGCGCCGGCCGAACCCGCGCCGGCACCGGCGAGCGTCGGCCGCGCCCGCGCCCCCGCGCCCGCTGCCAAGGTTTCGCCGTGGCCAGGCCTGCCGCCCCCGCCCAGGAGGCGCGGAAATCGCGGCGGGTGGCCGATTCCGCCGAGGTCAGCGCCAGCATGGCGCCGCCACCATCTCCCGCCCCGATGGCCATGGCTGACCGCTCCGACCGCGAGGAGCAAAAGAAGAAGAAGGACCTCTACGAAGCCGAAGCGGATGAGTCTTCGTTCGGCTCAGGCCCCGCCGCCGGCGCCGCTCCGGGTGGATCGCCCCCGGCGGAGTCGGCTGAGCCTTCCAATGACCCTTCCGCGTGGCTGGCCTTCGGCGACCTGCGCCTGGGCGGTCCCGACGACGCCCATCGTGGCCGGCTGCGCCCGGTGCGCAGCGACGAGGAGTACCTGGTGCTGCTCGCCGCCCAGGGCGTGGGCCTGCCCGTGCCGGTGGCCGGCGTCCTGCGCGAGGCTGGTCGCCGCGCCAGCGCGCCGCAGCAGCTGCCCGCGCCGGGCGCGTACGCGCAGGCGCCGCAGGAGGCGCACTTCGCGCACGTCTATCCCGCCGACGTGCCGGTCTCGCTCGCCTCCGACGGCGCCTGGCACGTGGTGCCGGTCGCCGAGCAGGCGGTGGCGGTCTCCATCGGCCACGTCTGCGTGCCGCGCGAAGCGCGCGAGGTCTTCCGCAGCGCGCGCTTCGCCAACACCTTGGCGGCGCCGCTGCCGGCCGGCCCCATCGACTGCTACGCGGGGGAGCGCTACCTGATGACCGTGCCCTTGGCGGGCGTCGACGCCGGTGGCGAGGTGACCATCGGCCTCGGCGTCGAGCCCGCCCTGGCGGTCGCGCGCAACACCACCGTCGCGGAGCGCAGCGGCGGCCTGCTCGGCGGCACGCTCAACGTCGACCACCGCATCCGCATCCGCATCGCCAACAAGCTGCAGGCCCCGGCCGCGATCGAGGTGCGCGAGCGCCTGCCGGTCTCGCGCAGCGAGGAGTGCGCGGTGAAGGTCGGCGCGGTCGCCCCGGCCTGGCAGCCCTACGAACAGCCCGCGGCGCCCCTGGATGGCGGCCACCGCTGGCAGGTGACGATCGCGCCGGCGGCGGAACTCGAGCTCGCCGCCGATTACACCGTCACCTTCCCGGCCAAGCACGAGATCGTCGGCGGCAACCGCCGCGAAGGGGGTTGAGATGGAGCGCATCGACATCGACGCGCCGGTGCGCGAGGCCACCCTGCTGGAGGACCGCGCCCAGGTGCTGCGCAGCGGCGGCGCGACGCTGCCGGCCGGGCTGGTGGAGCTGGTGGTGTCCGGCGTCGCGCCGGTGCTCGCCGACAAGACCGTGACCGTGCGCGTCCCCGGCAGCCGCGTGGTCGGCGTGCGCGTCGAGCGCGAGCAGCGGGTCAGCCCGGTCGACCCGCGCCGCGGCGACGCGGCCGCGCAGGATCGCCTGCGCGTGGCGGAGCGCGAGGTCGAGCGCCTGGCCGAGGCGATGGCGCGCGCCGAGCGCACGCGCGAGCTGCTGGCCGGGTGCGCGGAGCAGCTGGCGTCAGACATCGACCAGGACGCCGCCGCCGGGCGCGCCGACCCCGAGGGCTGGAACGCGGCCGCCGAGCAGCTCGCTGCGCAGCAGACCGCGGCCGCGCTCGAGGCCGTCGCCCTGGGCGAGCGCCACGCGCTCGCCCACCTCGCCGTCGCGGACCTGCGCCACCAGGCGCACGTCGCCGGCGCCGGTCCGGTGCACCTCGCTGCCCGCCTGCTCATCACCGTCGACGCGGTCGCCGGACCGGCCGAGGTGCACATCGCCTACGTGGTGCCGGGCGCCTGCTGGCGCCCGTGGCACCGCGCACGGATGCAGGGCGGCACGGTCGAGTTCACCAGCGAGGCCTGCGTCTGGCAGCGCTGCGGCGAGGACTGGACGGACGTGCGCCTGCGCCTGAGCACCGACCGGCCCAGCCTGGGCGTGGAACCGCCGCGGCTGAGCGAAGACCCGCTCACCCTGCGCGCCAAGGACCGGGCGGTCGTGGTCGAGGTGCGCGACCAGGCGGTCGAGACCACGCGCGGGTCCGGCGGCCGCGCCGTCGCAGAGATGCCCGGCATCGACGATGGCGGCGAGGTGCGCGTCCTCGCCGTGCAGGGGTCGGCGACGGTGCCCAGCGACGGCTCGCCGCACCGCTTCCCGCTGTTCGCCTTCACCGCGCCGGCCCAGGCCGAGCTGCTCGTCCAGGGCGAACTCGCAGCGGCGGCGGTCCTCAAGACGGTCCAGGCGAACGCCGCCGCGCAGCCGCTGCTCGCGGGTCCGGTCGACCTGATCCGCAATGGCGGCCTGGTCGGCCGCACCAGCATCCTCTACGTGGCGCCGGGCGCGCAGTTCACGCTCGGCTGGGGCCCGGACGCGGCCGTGCGCGTGCGGCGCAACGCCTGGACGCAGGAGGAGAAGGCCGGCCTGCTGAGCGGCTGGACGCCGCAGCTGCACCTGGTCGATCTCGCCTTCAGCAACCTCTCGGGCGAGGCGCGCACCCTGCGCGTGGTCGAGCGCATCCCGGTGTCGGAGCTGCAGCAGGTGAAGGTCGAGCTGGACGCGGCGGCGACCCTGCCGAAGACCGCGCCCGACGCCGACGGCATGTGCGCGTGGACGGTGACGCTGCCGCCGCGCGGGCATGGCGAGGTGACGTTGCGCTGGCGGCTGCTCAAGCAGGGGGTGGTGGCGGGGGTATGACGGTCCCGAAGTCGGGTTACCGCCCTCGCAACGCGCAAGGACACCTGCGCGTTCCATCCGTCCAGCCGCTGCTGGCCCTGTACGTGATGCTCGCGCCGTTCTTCCTGGTGCTCGGGCCAATCGTCGTCGGAAAGGTGATTCCTGGCGGACCCGCCTTGTCCTTCACCGGCAATGTCCTCAGCGGGCTGTTGGCGCTGGGGATCGGCGTCCCGCTGATGCGCACGTGGGCGGGCCGTTCCACGGTCGGCCGCACCGCGCTGCTGCTCGCCACGCTGGTCTACATCACGATGTGGACGCTCGCGTGGTGTGGAACGTGGTCCTACCTCCTCGACCCGTCCCACCGCGGCGCCTGGTGGGGACCGTGAATCCGCTTTCCGTGCCTTACTGCGCCACCGCGGGCAGCGGCGGCACCAGGCGCGGGTTCCCGCGCTGGTGCCAGTACGGGTAGAGCACCCGCACATCGCTCGCCGCGTCCAGCCGCGCGACCTCCTCGGCGGTGAGCGACCAGCCCACCGCGCCGAGGTTCTGCTTCAACTGCTCCTCGTTGCGCGCGCCGACCACGATGCTCGCCACCGTGGGCTTGCGCAGCAGCCAGTTGAGCGCGACCTGCGGGATGAGCTTGCCGCGCTCCGCGGCGATGGCGGCGAGCACGTCGACGACGCGGAACAGCACCTCCTCCTCGTAGGGCACGAAGCTGATCTGACCGAGGCGGCTGTCCTTCGGCGCCGGCGCGCCGCGCCGGATCTTGCCGCTCAGCGCGCCGCCGGCGAGCGGGCTCCACACGATGGTGCCGACGCCCTGGTCGAGGCCGAGCGGGAGCAGCTCCCACTCCAGTTCGCGACCGACCAGCGAGTAGTAGGCCTGGTGGGCGATGTAGCGGCTCCAGCCGTGCCGGTCGGCGGTGGCCTGGGCCTTCATCAGGTGCCAGCCCGAGAAGTTCGAGCAGGCCAGGTAGCGCACCTTGCCGCTGCGCACCAGGCCGTCGAGCGCGGCCATGGTCTCGTCGACGGGCGTGACGGCGTCGAACCCGTGCGTGTGGTAGAGGTCGATGTGGTCGGTGCGCAGGCGCCGCAGGCTGGCCTCGCACTGCTCGATCAGGTGGCGGCGCGACGAACCGAAATCGTTGGGCCCGTCGCCCATCGGAAAGGTCGCCTTGGTCGAGACCAGCACGCGCTCGCGGCGGCCCTCGATGGCGCGCCCCAGGATCTCCTCGGCCAGGCCCCGCGAGTAGACGTTGGCGGTGTCGAAGAAGTTCAGTCCGCCGTCCAGGCACACGTCGACCAGGCGCGTCGCCTCGGCGACGTCGGTGCTGCCCCAGGCCTTGAAGAAGTCGCCCGCGCCGCCGAAGGTCGCGGTGCCGAAGCACAGCACGGGGACGGTCAGGCCGGAGGCGCCGAGGCGGCGGAATTCCATGGGGGGCTCCTGAAGCGGGGCGGCGGGGAGCGGCACGGTAGGCGCCTTGCGGGCCTCGGACAAGCGCTGCGCTCCCGCCCTGCGCCACGCGCGAGCGTTTGCGGCCGGGGTCGGGGTGGTTACCGTCGCGGTGTTCGAGCCGCGCGCGGACCTGGACGGAGAGAGGATGCCGACGCAACCAGCACGCGGCGAGGGAGCTCGGGGTGGCCATTGGCTCGTCACCATCGGCTTGGCCATCATCGGCTTCCTGCTGGTCTACCTCGTTTTTCCCGGCTTCGTGCTCGGCATCCTCATCCAGACCGGCCACCTCGATCGCATGAACCCTGGGAGGACGGCCGAGACGCTCTTCGCCCCAGTGATATGGCTGAGCGACCACGTCCGGTTTCTGAGCCGCTTCTACGAATGGCAGGTCGAGCAGATCGTCCACGGGGATTGATGGCCGGAGGAAATGGTTGCGCTGGTAGGCCTCTTCGCCGGTACCGCAGTGCTCCGCCGCCGTCCCTCAGAGCGTCAGGGCGTACCAGAGCAGGCCCAGGAGGAAGCAGAAGGGCCAGAGCGCGAGCGCGATGAACACCCAGGTGCGCGGCTCCTGCCGCGCCTTGAGGCTGCGCCGGCAGAGGATCAGCATGGCGGAGAGGGCGAGGCCGACGATCACCAGCGTGGCGAGGGGACGCATGGCGGTGGTGCGCCGGTCCACCAGCTGGGCCATGGCGAAGGGGACCTGCATGAGGATCCCGAGCGCGATCGCCGCCCAGATCCGGCGTTCCCACAGTTCACCGAGGCGCCTGGTGGTGAGGATGGGCACGGCCGCGGCTAGGAGGAGTGCGAGGCCCACCGCGGAGACGACGAAGACCTCCGCAGAGTACGGATCGACAAGGGGCGCGTGTCGGGACGAAAACGGGTACGGACTGCCGAAAGCCATGCAGCAGAGGGCCGCCAGGACAGCCAAGCGGGCGTGAAGCCCCCTGGGAAGTCGCCTCCTGATCAGATCCGCGATGGTGAGCGCGCCTATGGCAACGATCACAAGTATCGCGACCTCGCACCAGAAGGGGATCACATCGTGCACGGTCCAGGCAGTAGTGCCAGCCAGCGCACCGAGGGTCAATGACAATCGCCGGCACGCGTTCGCTACCGTCCCTCAACGACTCGCCCCTCCGCATCGTCCGCCACCCCCATCACCCGCCGCCGCTCGTCCCCACTCTCATCGCTGCTCGGCAGGAAGCGCTCCAGCGATCTCACCCAGCGCACTAGTTCCGCGAAGTCCTGTGGCTTGACCATGAACTCATCGATCCCCCACGAGGTGCAAATCGTCTCGTCATCGGGCCGGCGCGAGCCGGTCAGCACCACCAGCGGCACCTCGCGCGGCCCGTACGCGGTGCGGATGACCTGCAGGAGTGTCTTGCCCTTCAGCCCGGGCAGTCCGAGGTCGAGCACGACCAGCGCCGGCAGCGGCTTGCCGGCATAGCCCCCGAGGCGGTTGAGGCGCACCACCGCTTCGGTGGCATCGCTCGCGTGGGTGACGGTGGCGTGCAGGCCGCTGGCGAAGACCGCGGCCGTGAACAGGTCGCGATCGTCCTTGCGGTCTTCGATGATGAGGATCTCGGGAGCGGCCATGACGTCCCTTTCCAGCGGGTCAGGACGATTCACCAACCAGCTTAGTGAAGCGCGGTGCCAAGTCGAGAACCAGGTGAGCGCTCTTGGACGTCCCCTCGCCAATCGGCTGCGGATGATCGTGCAATGTGCCTGACGGGGAATGCCGTCCTGGAGGGGGGCGATCGTTGCATCGAGCGCAGTTCGGGGCGCGCATCGGTCCGATCGCGACCAGCCTCACCGCCGACCGCGCGTGGCGGCATCGTCCACGCGCACGATCGGGGGCGGAGGCGGCATCGCCACGGCCCGTCCGTCCGCGACCAGCTCGCCGGATCCGAGCAAGGCGATGGTGTGGGTCTCGCGCTCCCAATCGAGTCCGGCGGTGGGCAGGAGGAGGCGCAGGTGCCGGGTTCCGGTGCCGCTCAGGAACAGCGCGGCGCTGCCGTCCGCCAGGCGCGCCAGCGAAAATGGCGAGATTTGCAGGTGGTTGTCACCCCAGCGCAACGGGAAGGACTGGTACACGGCCTCGCCTTCGATGGTCACGGTGAGCTGCAGGCCATGCACATTGTGGTACGTGACGTCGATGGTTTCGGCGAGCACCACCGCGGCGACCACGATGGCGATCAGGACGACCACGCCTTCACCATTGCCACCACCGCCTCCTCCGAAATTCCAGTCCCCGCCCCCACCCCCGCCCCCGCCGCCGTGGGACGAGAACAGGGAGTCGTCCCCGTGGGGCCAGACCCCGTAGGCCGCCTGGCGCTTCACGAAACCCCGCTCGACGGTGATGCTGAGGTTGCCAGGTGCGTGCTCCGCCCGGCCCTGCCCGCAACCAGCCGGGACGACGAGCAGGGCCGCGAGCAGGGGGCAGAGGACGAGGCGCCACACGATCCGACCATGGGATCTCGATTGCACAGCCATCGTCTCGCTTCCCTCACTGCGATCATCGGACTCCCGATCTCGCGTTCAAGGATCCTCGCGGTCGTCAGGGTCGACCCTTCTAGATCACCGCCTCACCTTCCAGCCGGCAGGGATGCGCGGTGTCGCCCGACTCGATCTGCACGGTCGCGTGCCCGATGTGGAAGTGCGCGGCGAGTTCCTGACCGATGCTGGCCAGCAGGGCGTCGTGCGGACCGGCCGCGGGCATCACCAGGTGGACGGTGAGCGCGGTCTCGGTGGTGCTCATGCCCCAGATGTGCAGGTCGTGGACGGCGGTCACGCCGGGCAGACCAGCCAACCAGGTGCGCACCGCACCCGCATCGATGCCAGACGGCACGGCGTCCAGGGCCAGGCGCAGTGCATCGCGCAGCAGGCCCAAGGTGCCGAACAGGATGACCCCGCAGACCAGCAGGCTGACGAGCGGGTCGATCCACAGCGCACGGGTACCCAGCATGAGCATGCCCGCCACGACCACGCCCAGCGAGACCGCCGCGTCGGCGGCCATGTGCAGGTAGGCGCCGCGGATGTTGAGGTCGCCGTGCCGCCCGGCCATGAACAGCCAGGCGGTGACGCCGTTGACCGCGATGCCGATGGCCGCGACCACGATCACCGTCAGGGGGGCGACCGGCTCCGGATGGAGGAGGCGGTGCACCGACTCCCATGCGATCGCGCCGATGGCGACCAGCAGCAGGATGGCGTTGGCGAGCGCCGCCAGCACCGACGAGCGGCGCAGGCCGTAGGTGCGCCCGGGGGTCGGCGGCCGGCGCCCCAGCCAGGCGGCGGCCCAGGCCAGGGCCAGCCCAGCGACGTCGCCCAGGTTGTGGCCGGCGTCGGCGACCAGCGACAGGGAGTGCGAGAGCGCGCCATAGACGCCTTCGACCACGACGAAGGCGGTGTTGAGGACGATGCCGATGAGGAAGGCGCGTCCGAAATCGGCGGGTGCGTGGCTGTGGCCGGCGTGCGCGTGACCGTGACCGGAGGTTTCGCCGCGGGCTTGCGCCTCAGCCGCGCGAGCAACCGCGCCGCGTTCGTGGCCATGGGCATGATCGTGGCCGTGGTGGTGGCCATGGTCGTCGCGGTGGGAGTGCTCGGCTGACATGCTGGGCTCGGTCTCGCGTTGGATCTTGCCGGCAAGGCCGGAAGGACCAAGGGCCGGTCCACCGGCCCCATGACGCTCGGGTCGGTGAGCGGCCGCAGGCATCCCACAAGCCGGGAAATGTCGGAATCTCCGCCGGTGATAGGGACTTCGATGGGCTGGGTGCGTACTTCCGTACTGCGGTGTGTGTGGCTTTCCTACATGGTTCCGGGGTCGGCGCGCTCGCGCTGCGCGGGTGTGGACCCTTCCCCCAGGCGAGCCACCCACCCCCGTGTCTATAATGCGGTCGTCACCCCTACCCAAGGACGCCTCCCATGCACCTCACCCGCACCATCCTCGCCCTCGCCGCCACCCTCGCCCTGGCTCCTGCGGTCTTCGCCGAGAGCACCGGCGCCGACCGCGCGGACATCCACGCCGACAACGTCGACATCCACGCCGACCGCCAGGACATCCACAAGGATGAGGCCGACCGCCACACCGACCGCGTCGACGCCCACGCCGACACCCAGGACATCCGCAAGGACGAGGCCGAGCTGCGCGCCGACCGCAAGGACGGAAACACCGCCGACGCCAAGGCCATGCGCGCCGACATCCACCACGATCGCGCCGTCCGCCGCACCGACTGGCGCGACGAGCGCCGCGACACCCGCGACATCCACGCCGACCGCCGCGGCGTGCGCAGCGACGAGCGCGACATCGGCCGCGACCGCCGGGACATCCGCCACAACCGCCGCGATTGAGGCTTTGGCTGCGGCCATGGCCGCGGTCGGAGTGCGATGCTCTCATGCCCCCGCGCTGGTCAGCGCAGGGGGCGTCTTTTTTGGTGGCCAAGCCGTGGAAAACGGGAAAACGCTGCTCGTTGGCGGGCAGGGTTGCAGCCCTAGGCTCGCCCCAGCAAGACGGGTCATCCACATGGGAAATGCTCTCTCTCGCCTCCTGCGCGATGCCACGAGCCTCTGCAAAGCCCTGCTCATCCTCGGGCTGGGCATGGGCACCGATGGCCGCCATCCTGGGCGCCGACCCTCTTCCTATTCATGTTCGGACTACCGGGCAATCCCCACGACGATGTCAGGGCCTTCACCAGGCACATCGCCGAATTCCAGGCGACCGCCGACAGCGTGCTGGCGAAGAAGCTGGCTCCCAGGTACCAGGACCGGGACTATGCCCCGCCAGCCGGGCTCGCGGCGCTCGGCATCAATGCCGTTTGGGACAACAAGGATGGGACGGTCGTATTCAGCTACGGACTCGAGGTCTTCGACGGACCGACGCGGGTGCTCATCTACGATCCCGGCGATGTCGAGAAGGGTGATCACCATGCGCACATCACCCGACCCGATCCTCAATGGGTCCAGACCATCGGCCCGTGGACCTACATCAAGAATCGCGATTGAGCATGACGCCGGATGAGCTGGTGCGGCACGGATTCGGCGGGAAGATGGCCTACCCGCTCTGGGCATCGGTCGCGTGGTGCCTGCTCGCGGGCGGCTTGGTCTCGGCGATCATCGCCTGCTGGCTCGTCGAAGGAGTTCCGGCCCGGGCGCTCCTGATCGTCGCCGCGCTCCTCGCCGTGGGGATCGGCCAGTCGATCAGACAAGCCGTTTCGCGCTGCCCCAGCTGTTCGGGCCCGGTGGGACTGTTCTGGGTCGACCTGGATCGGGACGCAGCGGTGGCGATGGTCGCTCAGGCGCAGCAACTCGGCGTCCGGTTGCGACTTCCGCGCGACGGATGGTTCCGGGTGTGCGAGCGGTTCCGCGTTTCAGGTGAGGCCTGCCCAGCGTGTCGACTTCTCTACCGGGTGGGTATCGAGGATCCTGACGCCCCTTCGGCATCATGAGCCTGCAACCTGGCCAACCCAGTGAGGCCGTTGCGCCCCGCATGGCTCCGCACGCCTGCTGCGCGGCGTGCGCGATCTGGTGGTCAAGGAACGGGTCGAGCGGGATGCAGTTCCTTGATGTCGGAGCCCTGAATGGCGTCGAATTCAGCGTCAGCAATGACGTCGTTCCTGCCGCGAACCGGCTCCGCGGAAGGCATGGTCTGACCCAGGGCGGCGTATTCGGTGCTCGTCAGGGACCAGCGCAGGAAGACCTGGATCGTGTTCTTCCGCTCTGGCAGGCCCGTCGTCCTGGTGAGCAGGTCGTAGGTCAGAGCATCTCCACCCGGGGTATGACCGATCCTGGTGCGGATCTTCAACGTCCGATCACCGAGGATGACGTCCGCCGTGGCCACGTAGGTCTGCGTCTTCGGGTCGAAGGTGAAGACATCTCCTGTGGCGACCGCGGCCTGGGCTCCTCTCGCGAGGACAGCGAGCAGGAGGAGCGTGATGAGGGTGCGCATGGCAGAGGATTCCTGAGGCTCAATGCCCACGCGTTCACGTGCGCGTGCCTGGCATGTCCAGCGGGCGATACCAGGCCGGTCGGTCCGATCAG
>CAWFSD010000048.1:0-8639 GCA_963818245.1 uncultured Planctomycetota bacterium | reverse complement strand
CGGTGGGCAGGGACGTTGGGCAGTCGCGCGTCGCGAGCTCGAGCCCTGGAACCCGCAGCTCGCAACTCGAAGCTCGAAGCTCGAAGCTCGAAGCTCGAAGCTCGAAGCTCGCAGCCGGTGCTCAGTTCACGCACTAACGCAAGAGCAGCGTGCGCAGCGCATTGAACACATCCTGCACGGTCTGCGCCTCCATGAGACCGGCCATGACCTCCTCATCCTGGATGAGGGTGGACAATTCGCGGTAGACCTGCAGGTAGGTGCGGTCCTCCCACGGCGGGCTGGCCAGCAGGAAGAACCACCGGGTCGGCTCGCCGTCGAGGCTGGCGAAGGGGATGCCGGGATCGCGGGCGCGCGCGAAGCCCATCACGAAGCCACGCATCTGCATGCTGCGCACGTGCGGGATGGCCACCCCAGGGGCGATGGCGGTGGTCGCCTTGCGCTCGCGATTGATCATGTCGCGGGTGAGCCGCGTCAGGTTGTTCACCTGGCCGCTGCACCCGAGCAGCGCGCACAGCTCGGTGATGGCGGCCTCCTTGTCCGCGGCCAGGCGGCGCGCGGCCTGCGCCGGGGTCTCCGCCTCGGCCGGCTCCGTCGGCACCAGATCGAGCGGCAGCTTGACGCATTCGGCCAGGAGGTGGCGGAGGACGATCATCCTGCCTGAATATCGTCGATGCGACCACGGACACAAGACTTGGGCGGAGGGATTTCGGCATGGGCGCGCGCCGCCGGTGCGCGCGGCCGGCGGTGGATGGTCGCCCTACGGCTTGGCCGGCGCCGGCTCGAGCTTCGGCTGGCTGCTGCGCCCGACCGGCATGTCCAGGCTGGGCGTGCCTTTGATCACCACATCCTGGCCCTGCAGCATGCGCTTGACCTGGCCAAGCGCGTCGAATTCGATGGTCTGGGTCATGCTCTCGATGCTCATGTCGAGCTGGTCGGCGTGGATCAGCTCGATCGCCTTGGGCGCGCTCACCCCCTGGCGCAGGCGGATGAGCTTCGCCGGCCGCTTCGCCACATCCCCGCGCGCCTGGCGGCCGAAGAGGTGGATGGTCTCGAAGCGCGGGTTGGCGAGGCCGGTGGGCAGCAGGTCGGCGACCATCATCAGCTCGGCCTCGTCGGCCCAGCCCATGTGGTCCTTCCAGCCGTTGGTACCGCGCAGCTTGCCTTGGAATTCGTCGAGGTGGTGGAGCAGGATGCGGTAGTGGACGAGGGCGATCGGCTGCACCGCGGCCTTCTCGCCCTTGCCGCGCTGCGCGCGCTTGGCGGTGGCACCGTCCGCAGCCGCGTCCGTACCGGGCGCTGGCGGTGCGGTGATGGGTTCGGCCGCGTCGGCACCGGGCGGTTTGGCCACGGCGCCAGCCGCCAGCGGCGGCAGCATCTCGATGTCGACGCGCTGCACCTCGACGCCATCGGGGGTCAGCAGGCCGCGGAAGCCGAGCGCGGGCAGCTCGCACTGCCGCGTGTCGATGATGACGTGCGCCGGGTCGACGCTGGGCCGTCCGGAGAGCAGCAGGGCGTGGTCGAGGATCGCGCGAGTCAAACCCTTGGGTGTCGACTGCCAGTGGCGGATGCGGTTGTTGAGCAGCAGGGCGCCGGCGTAGCCGATATGCACCCCGTCGTTCAGTTCGCTGGGCTCGCTCTCGAGCAGGCTGAACACGCCGCTGCCCGATTCGACGGTGAGCAGGGCGGGCGACGGTGCGCTGTGCGCAGCAGTGGTCTCATCCGCCTGGGTGGACGCGCCCCCCCCGCCAACGGGCGCCGGAGGGTCCGTCGGCTCCGCCGCGGTCAGTGCGGCGACGAGGAAGGGCAGGAGGAACGCGAAGGCGCGCATCGGGGGGTCTCGGGGAGAGGACCGGCGCACGCCGGTAGAGCATCAGCCGGGCGCGACGTCGCCACCGCTGGGAGCGGCGGGAGCAGAATCGCTGGCGCCTTCGGGCGCATCCGCCAAGTGCTCGACCTTCTCCTTGAGGAGGCGGCCGACCTTGAACTTCACCACCACGCGGCTCTTGACCGGAACCTTCTCGAGGGTCTTGGGGTTCAGGGCGGTGCGGGCCTTGCGCGTCACCGTCTCGAATACGCCGAAGTCTCGGAATTCGAGGCGGTTGCCGCGGGAAAGTTCCTGCACGATCTCATCGAGGAAGGCCTGGACGACCTGCAGGGTCTGGACTTGGCCCAGCCCGTGGCGTTCGGCGATGCGCTCGGCGATCGTACGTTTGGCGATGGTCTCCCGTGGCATGGTTCCTCCTCATGCAGTGTGACGCCGTATGGCTTATAAACCCTTGCAGGCGCCAGAGCAAGGTGAACCTGGGAAGGCGGGTGGCGTTTGCACCCGCCGGCAGCATCTTCCAGAACCCTTCCGACACCATCCGCTTGCGAGCATCTCCCCATGCCGACCAGCCCCGAGATCGACCACCTCCTGAGCGCCATGGGCATCGTGTACCGGGGCAACCGGCAAGCCGTGGAACTTCTCATAACTGCTTTTCTGGCAGGTGGTCACGTTCTCATCGAGGACATCCCCGGGGTGGGCAAGACGACTCTCGCGCGGGCCCTGGCGCAGGCCGTCGGCGGGTCGTTCAAGCGCCTGCAATGCACCCCCGATTCTGATGCCCGCGGACGTCACCGGCGTATCCATCTACGACGAGCGCGAGCGCGCCTTCACCTTCCACCCGGGCCCGGTGTTCTGCGATGTGCTGCTGGCCGATGAGCTCAACCGCACCCCGCCACGCACCCAGGCGGCGCTGCTCGAAGCCCTCAGCGAGGGCCAGGTGACCATCGAGGGCAACGCCCGCCCGCTGTCGCCCCTGTTCTTCTGCGTCGCCACCCAGAACCCCCTCGACCACGCCGGGACCTACCCCCTGCCGGACAGCCAGCGCGACCGCTTCCTGCTCTGCTTCCGCCTGGGCTATCCCGAAGCCCACCATGAGCTGGAGCTCCTCGGCCACGATGGCGCCGAGGCCGATCTCGCGCGCCTGTCGCCGGTCATCGACCAGGCCGCCGGCCGCCGCCTGCGCGCCCAGGCGCGCACCGTGCGCATCGACCCGAGCGTGCGCCAGTACCTGCTCGACCTGGTGCGCGCGACGCGCGGCACCAAGGCGCTGCTGCACGGCGCCAGCCCGCGCGCCGGGCTCGGGCTGCAGCGCGCCGCGCAGGCGCGCGCTCTGGTCCAGGGCCGCGACTTCGTCATCCCCGAGGACGTCCAGGCCCTGGCCGTGCCCGCGCTCGCCCACCGCGTCAGCAGCCGCGCCGGCCAGCACGCCGACGTGGTGGTGCAGAGCCTGCTCGACGCCCTGGCGGTGCCGCGGTGACGCCAGCGGCCGAGACCCGGCCGCCGACCCGCACCCTGGCGCGGCCGACGCGCTCCGTGGCGGCCCCGTCCGCGCGCGCCCGCCCGCGCAGCCACTTCACCGCGCTCGGCTGGCTGGTGCTGGCCGAGGCCGCGATCCTGGCCAGCACCACGCTGTGGCAGCCGAGCCCGCTCGGCGCCGCGCTCGCCCTCGCCCTGGTCGTGGCGCTCATCATCTCCGGCTGGATGGCGCAGCGCGCGCTCGCGCCGATCGCCGGCCGCTGGCTGCTGCCGCCCACGCCGCACGCCGGCGAGGAGGTCACCCTCGGCGCCCAGCTCTCCGCCGCGCGCGGGGCCCCGCCGCTGACCCTCGAGGCCTGGCACCCGAGCAGCCGCCGCCGCGAGCTCGCCGCGCGCCTGCGCGGGCTCGAGGCGCAGCCGACGCGCGCGAGCTGGACGGCGCGCTTCCGCGTGCGCGGCGTGACGCTGCTGCCGCCGCTGGTGGTGCGCACCGTGCAGCCCTTCGGCCTGATCATCGCCGAGCGCAGCGTCGGCGACGCGGAGGAGGTGCTGGTCTATCCCGCGCTGGGCCGCGTGCGCCGCGACCTGCGCACGCGCCTCAACCAATGGCTGGAGAGCCGGGCCACTGCGCCCGAGAGCGGCGACGACGAGCTCGCGCGGTTGCGCGACTACCGCCCGGGCGACCACCCGCACCGCATCCACTGGAAGGCCAGCGCGCGCCACCGCAGCCTGCTGGTCGCCGAGCGCCACGCGCCGGGCTGCCGCCGCCTGGCGCTGGTGGTGGACACCAACGCGGTGCTGGACGGCCGGCGCTTCGAGCGCCTCATCGCGCTCGCGGCCACGCTGGTCGACCACTTCCTGCAGCAGGGCTGGGCGCTCACCCTGCACGGGGCGTTCTGCTCCTCCGCGGAGACGCCCAGCGCGGGCATGGCCGGCGACCGCGCGCGCCTGATGGAGGCGCTGGCCCTGGCCGGAGCCACCACCACCCCGGTGCAGGAGTTCATTCCGAACGGGCGCACCACGGTGGTGCTGAGCATCTCCGCCTTCACTCCGGAGGAGAGCTGGCCGCGGCCGCTGGTGCTGACCCTGGCGGAGTGCGAGCAGCTGGTGTGGCTGCCGCGACGGTTGCGCGGGTAGCGCGGAGCGGGACTGGCCGCAGACGCCGCGTCAGGGCCGCCGGCATGTCCGACACCAGCACCAGGAACGCGGTTTCCCCCTGGCGGCCGTTAGGCTCGCGGCGCATGCTGACGCGAGCGGCCGGGCCTTTCCGCCGCACGGCAGAACCCCATGGCGAACCCCGAATCCAGGACCCAGGCGAGCCCCCCGGGCGGCAGCGAGGCCCAGGGCGGCCGGCGCCTGCGCGCCGGCCGGCGCGACGCGGCTCCGGTCATCACCACGCTGTCGCTCTGCCACCTCTCCTTCCTGGTGCTGGTCGGCGCCTACCTGTGCGCCTTCCACCGCGGGGGCGAGCAGGGCGTGTGGCTGATGGGCGCGGTCGGCGTGATCGGCGAGCTGCTGCCGGGCGTGCTGCGCCGCCTCTTCCTGGCCGAGATCCTGCTGGTGCTGGGTTCGGCGATCTGCTGGCTGTGGGTCATGCCGCACGGCTCGCCCGAAGCCCTGCACGCCACCCTGGGCATGGCCCTCGCCGACTGGATGCTGGTGCCGAGCCGGCTGGGCATGCTGCGCTGGGTGCTGAGCCTGGCGATCGTCGAACTGGTGGTGCAGGGCGCGGGCGTCCGCGCCCCCCTCGCCGCGCTCGTCATCATCCCGGTCGGCCTGGGTGCGCTGGCCGTCGACAGCTGGCTGCTCGGCGCGCTCACGGCGAAGCGCAGCCTGCGCCTGGCCATGCCGCCGGGGTTGTCGCTGCTGCGCTGGGCGCTGATCCCGGCGTCGTTGGCGATGATCATCGGGATCGGTGGCGGCGGGATGGTGGTGCGCCGGGCGATCGCCTACAACGCCGCGCATGACCAGGGGCACGCGGCGCACCCAGGGAGAAGGTCGGATCCCATCGCCGGGCTCGGCAACAGCCTGCACATCGGCGACAGCCAGCGCGTCGACCTCGACCCGCACATCGCCGCCCACCTGTTCTGGGAAAGCGGCGCCGACCCCAGCGGCATGGTCTACCTGCGCGCCATGGCGCTGTCGGAGCTCACTCTCGAGGGCAGCGTGCTGTCGTGGCGCGCGGCGCACAGCGCCGTGCTCGTGCCGGCGCCGCCGCCAGCGCACCACCCCGCGCGCTGGGCGAGCATCTGGCGGCTGCCCGGCGGCGGCGACGTGATCCTGCGCCCGGACGGCGGCGAAGCCCTGAGGGACCTCCCCGAGGTGGTGCGCGACCAGGACGGCAACCTCTACAGCGCCGGCCTGGGCGACATCTCGCACATCTACCAGGCCGATTTCGACGAGGGCCGCCTCGACGCCGACCCCACCGAACTGGCCGGCTACCGCGCCTTCCCCAAGGAGCTCGAGGCGCTGCCCTGGGCGGAGCTCGAGGAGCCCCGCTGGCGCACCATGACCCCCGAGCGCGCCGCCGACGCGGTGCGCAAGGCGCTGCAGGAGCGCTGCCACTACGGTCTCGTGGACCTGCCGGCACCGGCCGCCGGCGCGGGCGGGGTGATCCGCACCTTCCTGTTCGGGCGCGAGGCGGAGCGCGTCGGCCACTGCCAGTACTTCGCGACCTCGGCGGTACTGCTGCTGCGCCACGCCGGGCACGTCGCGCGCTGCGTGGTGGGCTTCGCCTCGGACGAGCTGGACGAGCGTGGCGTGGTGTTCCGCGGCCTGCACGCCCACGCCTGGGTCGAGGTGGTCGACAGCCACGGGCAGTGGCTGCGCTGCGACCCGACGCCACCGGGTGGATTGGGGATCCGCAACCACGGGATCCTGGATGATGAGACCAGTGAGGCGCCGCCGCCCCAGCCCGGGCAGGCGCCGGAGACCGCAACGAAAGCGCCGCAGGGCGCCGGCGAGCGGCAGCGTTCACTGATCGTCGCCGTGGGGTTGACCGGAGCCGGCGCCGCGGTGGCGTTCTGGCTGCTGCGCCGGCGCCGCGGCATCGACCCGCGCCTCGCCCAGCTGCAGCGCCACACCGAGAACCTGTTCCGGGTGGCGGTGGCGTTGGGCGTGCCGGTGGGCCCGGCCACCACCCTGACCGAGGTCGCGCACGCGCTCAGCGCGTGCACCGGGGTCGCGCTCGACGGGCACCTCGCCGCCCACCTCGCCGCGCGCTTCGGTGGCGGCCCCATGCCCGCGCCCTGGCCGATCGATGCGCTGCGCGCCGCTGGGCGGCGCCAGGCTCCGCTCAGCGCGGTGGGAGCTGGATCTCGGGAGTGAGCAGGTCGGGCGGCAGCACCTCCGACGGGTGCTGGCTGACCGCCAGGTCGGAGACCACGCGGTTGTTGTCGCCCGCCTTGAGCGCGACCACGCGCACGAAGGCCACGCCGCGGGCGCAGGGGATGATGAAATAGGCGACCTCGGCGCGCGCGCCGAAGCGCCGCACGCCGAGTTCGGCGAGGCCGGTCGGCCGCCCGAGGACGTCGAACTGCCCGGCGAGGAGCGCGGCGAAGGCCGGCACCTGCGGCTCGAGCGCGCCACCTTCGAGCAGCATGCGCGTGCCGCGCTCCACGGGCCCGTCCTTCACCCCGGGCGTGGGCGGCTCCTGCATCACCGTCACCGCGTCGTGCAGGCGACGCTCGATGAAGCTGTCGGCGGCGTGGAGCGGGGCCGTGCCGAGGACACAGGCCACCAGGATGACGAGGGGCTGGCGGAGCATACGTGGTCCTCTCAGGAGATCAGGTCGCGGGCGGGACGGAGTGCGGAGTGCGGAGTGCGAAGTGCGAAGTGCGAAGTGCGAAGTGCGAAGTGCCACAGGTCGATCGAGCGTGTGCTGTTCCAATGTGTTGGATACCGGCTGCGCGATCGAACGGAGTGCCTCCCGCACTCCGTACTCCGCACCACCGTCATGGTCTCCCACTCATCCCCCACCCAATAAGCCGCGCAAGCCCGCCTCATCGATGATGGTGACGCCGAGTTCCTTGGCCTTGTCGAGCTTGGAGCCGGCCTCTTCGCCAGCGACCACGTAGTCGGTCTTCTTCGACACCGAGCCCGCGCACTTGCCTCCGGCGGCCTTGATCAGCGCCTCGGCTTCACCGCGCGACAGGGTCGGCAGGGTTCCGGTCAGGACGAAGGACTTGCCGGCGACGCCGGTGACCGCCTGGCCGACCGAGCGCTCCGCCTCCAGGGCGACCCCGGCGGCGGCCAGCCCCTCGATCACCGCGACCATCGCGGGATTCAGCAGTGTGGCGAAGACCACGTCGGCGACGGTCTCGTCGATGCCGGGGAGCTGCACCACGCCCGCCGCCTGCACCGCCTGGGCGATCTCCTTGCCCTTGGCCTTCTCGTCGATCGCCAAGCCCAGGCGCACGGCGTAGTCGCGTTGACGGGGCACCTTCAGGTTCTTGCGGATGGTCAGCGCGGCGCGTGGTTCATCGGCGAGGTAGTCGCGGGCGAAGTCGCGCAGATCCGCCCACGAGCCGAAATGCCCCGCGAGGTCCTCGGACAGCTTCTCACCGAGGTTCGGGATGGCCAGGCCGGCCAGCACGCGCGCCAGCCCCCTGGTCCTGCTCTCCGCGAGCGCGGCGACCAGGTTCGCCGCGCTCTTGGCCCCGAAGGTGCGCTTCACGCCGTTGGCGTCGGGTTCGACCTCCAGCCCCTCGAGCTGGTCGGCGCGCAGCGCGTAGAGCTGGTCGGGGCGCACCACTCCCAGCGTCGCCACCAGCTTGTCGATCGCCGCCGGTCCCAGCCCGCGGATGTCCATGGCGCCGCGGGATCCGAAGTGGCGCAGGCGCTCGCGCACCTGGTCGGCGCAGGCGGGATTCGGGCAGAAGTGGGTGATGTTCTCCTTGCCGCTGGGATCGCTGCGGCGCTCCACCACCACGGCGCTCGCGCAGGTCGGGCAGCGCTCGGGCCACGGCACCGGGACCGCGCCGGACGGGCGCCTGGCGAGGTCGACAGAGACCACCTGCGGGATGATCTCGCCGGCCTTCTGGACGATCACCGTGTCGCCGATGCGGATGTCCTTGGCGGCGACCTCGGCGAAGTTGTGCAAGGAGGCGCGCGCCACGGTCGAGCCCGCCACGAACACCGGCTCCAGCTCCGCCACCGGCGTCAGGCGCCCGGTCTTGCCGACCTGCACGACGACGCCGTTCAGTCGCGTCGCCTTGCGCTCGGGCGGGAACTTGTACGCGATGCCCCAGCGCGGGTGGTGCTCGGTGACGCCGAGCGCGTCGTAGGCGCGGGTGTCGTCGAGCTTGACGACCATCCCGTCGATGTCGTGGTCGGTGAT
>CAWFSD010000047.1:0-66500 GCA_963818245.1 uncultured Planctomycetota bacterium | reverse complement strand
TTCAGGTGTTCTCGAACCGGGCGGGCGCTTTGGCCACGAAGGCGGCCATGCCCTCCTTCTGGTCCTCGGTGGCGAAGGTGCGCGTGGAACACGCGGCGCTCGAAGCGGACGCCTTCTGCAAGGGTCGTCTCGAAGGCGCGGTTGACGCTTCCTTGACCATCATGGCGATCGGGCAGCGACATGGCCGGCGATCGGTCGCGGCGGTCTCCAGCGCCTCGTCCGCAGCTCGGTCGGCGGCACGATCCGCGAGACGAGGCCGGCGCGCTCGGCCTCGGCCGCGTCCATCATCCGGCCGGTCAGGCACATCTCCATCGCCTTGGCCTTGCCCACCGCGCGGGTGAGCCGCTGCGAGCCGCCGATGCCCGGGATGACGCCGAGCTTGATCTCCGGCTGGCCGAACCTGGCCGTGTCGGCGGCCAGGATGAAATCGCACATCATGGCCAGCTCGCAGCCGCCACCGAGGGCGAAGCCCGCGACCGCGGCGATGATCGGCTTGCGGATTTGCGACGAACCGCGTCCCAGCCGGCGAACCAGTCGCTCGCAGATACATGCTCCATGTAGCCTTGCGGCTGCATCTCCTTGATGTCGGCGCCGGCGGCGAACGCCTTGGCCGAACCGGTGATGACGATGCAGCCGATGCCCGGGTCGCGTCGAAGCCTGGTGGCGGCGACGACCTCGCGTCATCACCTGCAGGTTCAGCGCGTTCAGCGCCTTCGGCCGGTTGAGCGTGATCGAGCGCGACGCGGCCGTGCGTCTCGGTGAGGATCGTTTCGTACGGTTCGCTCATCGGGCGTTGGTTCCTCGACTGGCCCGCGGAGCGTATGGATGATGGCGGAGAAGTCCTCGCCGCCGTGCCCGGCGCTTCGTCGAACGCGGTGTAGATTTCGGCGGCATGTCGGCCGAGTCCGGTGTCGGGCGCCCGCGCGCCGGCCGCCGCCTGCGCCAGGCGCAGGTCCTTCAGCATCAGGGCGGCGGCGAAGCCCGGCTTGTAGTCGCGATTGGCCGGGCTGGCCGGGCACCGGGCCGGGCACCGGGCAGTTGGTGGTGAGCGCCCAGCACTGGCCCGACGAGGTGGAGGCCACGTCGTACAGCGCCTGGTGGGACAGGCCGAGTTTCTCGCCGAGCACGAAGGCCTCGCTGACGCCGATCATGGAGATGCCGAGGATCATGTTGTTGCAGATCTTCGCCGCCTGGCCGGAGCCGGCTCGCCGCAATGGAACACGCTGTCCTCTTGCCGATTGCCTTCAGCAGTAGTGGCTCCGCCAGCAGATGCCGAACGAAGGAGCAGACCAGGGTATCGCTTGAACTTCACCGCGTTGGCGAGCAGGTTGATCAGCACCTGGCGCAGGCGGCCGGGGTCGCCGCGCACCACCTCCGGGACGTCGTCGCCGACCGTCCAGGCCAGCTCCAGGCGCTTGGCGGTGGCCTGCGGCGCGAGCAGCGCGACCGCGTCCTCGACCAGGGTGCGCGGGTCGAAGGGCACGTTCTCGAGGTCGAGCCGCCCGGCGGCGATCTTCGAGTAGTCGAGGATGTCGTTGATCAGCGCCAGCAGCCCGCCGCTGCACGCGCTGATCGCCTCGAGCTGGCTGCGCTGCTCGGGTTCCAGGCGGGTGCGCGCCAGCAGCTCGGCCATGCCGATGATGCCGTTCATCGGCGTGCGGATCTCGTGGCTGACGGTGGCGAGGAACTCCGACTTGGCGCGGTCGGCGGCCTCGGCCGCGTCGCGCGCGCGCAGGATCTGCCCCTGGGCCTCGCGCTCGGCGGTCACGTCGCTGAGCGTGCCGCTGGTGCCGACCACGCGCCCGCTGGCGTTGCGCAGCAGCCGCGCGGTGATCGCCACCCAGATCTCCTCGCCCGCCGCGGTGCGGTAGCGCACCTGGTGCTGGGTCACCTCCGCGGTGCCGGCGAGCATCGCCGCGAAGCGCTCGCCGCAGGCGGCGCGCTCGTCCGGGCGCACCAGGTCCAGGAAGGGCCGGTCCAGGCTGCTCTCGACCGGGAAGCCGGTGAGGCGCGTCCACGACGGGTTGAGGAAGGTCCAGCGCCCCTCCAGGTCGGTCTGGAAGACCACCACGCCCAGGCTGTCGACCAGGGTCTGGTACTGGCGCTGGCTCTCGTGCAGCGCGTGCTCGGCGCGCTTGCGCACGCTGATGTCGGTGAACGAGCCGAGCATGCGCAGCGGCGCGCCGTCCGGTCCACGCACCGCCTGGGCGCGGCACAGCACCCACAGCCAGCCACCGTCGCCCGTGCGCATGCGGAACTCCGCCTCGTGGAAGGCGCTCTCGCCGGCGAAGTGCTGCTGCAGGCGCGCGCGCACCAGTTCCTGGTGATCGGGGTGGATGAGGTTGGCGCTCCAGTCCCCGGCCGCGGCGGCGTTCATGCCGCCGGGCCCGTAGCCGAGCATCTCCTCGAGCCGCGCGGAGATGAAGGAGCGGTTGGTGCGCAGGTCCCAGTCGAAGATGCCGTCGTTGGTGCCGCGCAGCGCCAGCTTGAGGCGCTCCTCGCTGGCGCGCAGCGCCGCTTCGCTGCGCGCCATCGCCTCCTGGTTGCGGCGCAGGCCGCTCTCGGCCTCGCCCGCGAGGGCGATCGCGGCGGTGAGCGCGCGCGTGCGCTCGGCGACCTCGTGCGCGATCGCCGCCTGCTGGCGGTCGATGCTGCGCACCAGGCCGCAGGCCAGCGCGGTGGCGAGCAGCGCCGCGGCCAGGGCCAGCTCCGCGTGCCAGCCGCGGTGCCGCGCGGCGAAGGCCGGCAGCGCGGTGAAGTCCAGCCCCCAGCGGCGGTCGGCGACGGCGATCTCGAGGCGGCCGCGGCGGGCGCGCGCGTCCGCGGCCGGCGCGCCGTCGAGGCGCGAGCGGTGCACGATGGTCGCCGGCCTCCGGCGCGAGGACGTCGCGCACCGCCAGCTCGAGGCCGGCCGCGGGCTGGTCGGCGAGGGCCGCCTCGACCAGCGTGGCGATGGTGACGGTGGCGCCCACGTAGCCCACCAGCGCCGCGCGCCGCTCGGCCAGGGTGCCGTGCGCGGCGCCGTTGGCGTAGAGCGGCAGGCTCACCGCCAGCGCCGGCTGCCGGGCGGTCTCCTGGACGAGCAGCAGCGGCGGCGACGCGCAGGCGCGGTCGAGGTCGCGCGCCCGGTCGAGCAGCGCGCGGCGCACCGGCTCGCTGCCCAGGTCGAACCCATAGGCCGCCAGGTTGGGCGCCAGCGGCTCGATGAAGGCCACCGGGATGTAGTCGGCGCGCGCCCCGACCGGCACCAGCCCGCCGCCCTCCCCGCGCTCGCGGATGACGAACTCCGCGGCGCGGGGATCGTCGCCGGCCTCGGCGCGGAGGCGCGCCTCGGTGGCGACGCGCAGGTCGGCCGGGACGCGCGGCATCCAGGCGAGCGAGCGCAGCACCGGGGTGTGCTCGAGGATGACCTGGGCGAAGGCGTGGAACTCGCCGCGCTCGACGTGGCGGCTGGCGGAGTACAGCCCACGCAGGGAGTAGAGCTGGTCGACGAGGTCGGCGAAGGACTGCTCGATGCCGCGCGCCTGCGCGGCGCCCAGCGCTGCGAACTCGCCCTGCACGCGCTCCTCCTCGGAGGCGCGCAGGACCAGCCACAGGGTGACGCTCGCCGCCAGGCCGGCCAGCGCCACCGCCAGCAGGCGCGGCGACGGGCCGCGGCTCACCGGCATCTCCGATCCACCGCCGCCTTCATCCCGGGACGGCGGCGCCGTTCACTTGCCGTGGCAGTGGCGGAACAGCATCCCCGACCCGCACGGGCAGGGATCGGTGGCGGCCGGCCGCGGCTTGGCCGCTGGCGCGAGCAGGTCCAGGCCGCCGCCCGCGGCCGCGCTCATCGTCGCCGCCAGCGGCGCGGCCGGCGCCTGCGCGGCCATGGTGGCGGTCTGGGCCGCTGGGCGGAAGCCGCCGGCTTCAATGTGGCCGGCGGGTCCGGGGACCTCGGGCTCCGGCGGGGCCGCCTGCACCTGCAGGCGGAAGAAGATGCGGCCGACCTCCTGGTGGATGAGCTCGTTCATCATCATGAACTGGCGGTAGCCCTCCTCCTTGAAGCGCAGGCGCGGGTCCTTCTGCGCGTACGACTCCAGGCCGATGGCGTGGCGCAGGTGGTCCATCGAGTAGAGGTGGTCCTTCCAGCGCCGGTCGATGGTGTCGAGCAGCACGAAGCGCAGCACGTGGTCGAAGACCTCGCCCATCTCCTTGCGCCGCAGCTCCACCGCCGCGGCGATCTCCTTCATCAGGAAGTCGCGGGTGGCGTCGCCGCCGGCCTGCACCGGCAGGGTCTCGGGCGCGGGCGCGGCCAGGCCGTAGTCCTTCGCGTACTCCTCGCTGACGCGCTTGGCGAGTTCCGGCCCGCGCGTGCCGTCGTCGGCGGCCTTCTGCACCAGCTGGTCGGTGGACTGGCGGTAGAGCGCGAGCAGCAGCTTGTCGAGGTCCTTGCCCTCGATGATCTGCTGGCGCTGGCGGTAGATCAGGCTGCGCTGGCTGTTCGCGACCTGGTCGTACTCGAGCAGGTTCTTGCGGATGCCGTAGTGGAACTCCTCGACCTTCTTCTGCGCCTTCTCGACCTGGTTGGTGACCATGCGCGACTCGATCGGGATGCCGTCCTTCAGGCCGAGGCGGCGCATCATGTTCGCCACCATCGGGCCGGCGAAGCGCTTCATCAGGTCGTCGTCGAGGGACAGGTAGAAGCGCGACGAGCCCGGGTCGCCCTGGCGGCCGCGAGCGGCCGCGCAGCTGGTTGTCGATGCGCCGGCTCTCGTGGCGCTCGGTGCCGGTGATGCGCAGGCCGCCGAGCTGGCGCACGTCGACGCCGGCGGCGAAGGTGCTGGGCGTCGGCAGCGGCGGGAAGCCGTTCTGGCGGCGGCGCTCGTTGATCGCCTTCAGCACGTGGTCGGCCGGCTGGTTCTTGAGCTTGGCGGCGTCCTGCTCGCCCAGGAAGTGCGTCGCCCACAGGTCGAGGGTGGCCTCGTCGATCTCGGCGGCGCTGCTGTCGGGCTTGAGCTTCTTCGGCATCAGGCCGTGCGCCTGCCAGTGCTTGAAGGCCTCGGCCGCGCTGATCGCGCCGAGGATGATGTCGGTGCCGCGCCCGGCCATGTTGGTGGCGATGGTGACCGCGCCGAACTGCCCGGCCTTGGCGACGATCTCGGCCTCGCGCGCGTGGTGGCGGGCGTTGAGCACCTCGTGCGGCACGCCCCGGCGCTTGAGCAGCTCCGACAGGCGCTCCGAGACCTCGACCGAGATGGTGCCGACCAGCACCGGCTGGCCCATCGCGTGCAGGTCCTCGACCTCCTTGCCGATGGCCTCGAACTTCTCCTTCTCGCTGCCGAAGATGAGGTCGGCGTAGTCGACGCGCTGGACGCGCTTGTTCGGCGGGATGGCCACCACCTCGAGCTTGTAGATGGCGTTGAACTCGTTGGCCTCGGTCATCGCCGTGCCGGTCATGCCGGCGAGCTTGCCGTAGAGGCGGAAGAAGTTCTGCAGGGTGATGGTCGCGTAGGTCTGGCTCTCCTCCTTGATCTCGGCGCCCTCCTTCGCCTCGATCGCCTGGTGCAGGCCGTCGGACCAGCGCCGGCCCTCCATGGTGCGCCCGGTGAACTCGTCGATGATCTTCACCTGCCCGTTGGCTGACCAGGTACTCCTTGTCGCGGTGGTAGAGGTGGTGCGCCTTGAGCGCGTTGTCGAGGTAGTGCGGCAGCTGCATCGCGTCGCCGTCGTACAGGTTGGCGACGCCGAACAGCTTGGCGGCCTTGTCGATGCCGGCCTCGCTGAGGGTGATCTGGCGGTCCTTCAGGTCGACCTCGAAGTCGGTGTCCTTGACCAGCTGCCGCGCGACCTCGTCGGCCGGCTTGTAGTGCTGCATGCGCCCGACCGCGGGGCCGCTGATGATCAGCGGCGTGCGCGCCTCGTCGACCAGCACCGAGTCGACCTCGTCGATGACCGCGAAGGTGCGGCGCGTCTGCACCTGCTCGTCGGAGCTCTTGGCGAGGTTGTCGCGCAGGTAGTCGAAGCCGAACTCGTTGTTGGTGCCGTAGGTCACGTCGCTGGCGTAGATCGCCTTGCGCAGGTGCGGCGGCTGGTTGCTCTGGATGGCGCCGACGCTGACGCCCAGGAAGCGCAGCGTGGGCGCGTTCCAGTTGGCGTCGCGCGCGGCCAGGTAGTCGTTGACGGTGATGACGTGCACGCCGCGCCCGCCCAGGGCGTTCAGGTAGCAGGTCAGCGACGCGACCAGGGTCTTGCCCTCGCCGGTGCGCATCTCGGAGATCTTGCCCTGGTGCAGCACCACCGCGCCCAGCACCTGGACGTCGTGGGCGCGCATGCGGAAGGGGGGCACCGAGTGCGGCGCGTGGCGGCGCACCGCCGCGTAGGCGCTGGCGGGCAGGTCGAGGTCCCACGGCGGGGTGCCGGCGGCGAGCTGGGCGCGCGCGGTCTCGATGGCGCCGCGGGCCTCGCCCCAGGCCTCCTCGGGGAAGCCGCGCTTGGGGTCGAGCGCGTTCCACATGCCGATGCGGCGGTCGGCGGCCTCGCGCGCCAGGGCGAAGGCCTCGACCATCACGCTCTCCAGCGGCGCGCCGCCCAGGACGCGCTCGCGCAGGGCCTTGCTGCGCGCGCGCAGGGTGGCGTCGTCGGCGAGCTGCATGTCCGGCTCGAGCTTCGCGACCTCGAGCACGGTCGGCCACACCCGGCGCAGGACGGCCTCGTTGGTGGTGCCGAGGAGGCGCTTGGCGACGTTGGTGACGGTCTCGATGAGCGGCATGCCGGTTCCTTGGAGGCACCGCAGCGCGTGCGAGCGCCGGGCGGAGGGGCAAAATAGACGCCAGATCGGGGCACACCAGAGGCAAACGACATGGTGCCCCGGAGCGTCCACCCGGTGCCCTGGCATTCCGACACGTTGGTGTGGCAGGGAGCACCGGGCGTGCCGGACGGCCTGGGCTGGCGCCCCCGCACGGCGGCCTAGGCTGGCAGCGCATGACGCACCTGGTCTACGAGGGCACCGAGTACCCCATCGCCGCCGAACTGGTCCTGGGCCGCCAGCGCGATTGCGGGGTGGTGATCGCCGACGGCAAGGCCAGCCGCCACCACGCCCGGGTCTTCACCAAGCCCGACGCCACGGTGTGGGTCGAGGACCTCGACTCCGCCAACGGCACGCGCGTCAACGGCGAGGAGATCTTCTCGCCGCGCCGCCTGGTCGATGGCGACCGCATCATCATCGGCAAGGCGAGCGTGGTGCTGCACGGGGAGAGCCCGGCCACCACCCCGGCCGCCGGCCAGGCCGCCCTGCCCGACGACGGCGCGGAGCTGGTCGGCGAGGCCCTGGGCGGCTACCGGCTGGACGCGGTGCTGGGGGTCGGCGCGATGGGCGTGGTCTACAGCGCCACCCAGGTCGCCATGAAGCGCGTGGTGGCCGTCAAGGTCTTCAACCCGGCGCTGGTGGCGCGCGAGGAGGGCTTCGCCGCGCGCCTGCTCGCGGCCGCGCGCCGCTCCGGCAGCGTCCAGCACCCGGGCATCGCGCAGATCCACGACTGCGGCGAGCAGGGCGGCCGGCTGTGGTACAGCATGGAGCTGGTCGAGGGCGACACCCTCGAGGACCTCATCGCGCGCGACGGGCGCGTCGACCCCGCGCTGGCGCTGCTGGTGGTCGACCAGGCGGCCACCGCCCTGCAGGCGGCGCACGCCAAGGGCGTGGTGCACTTCGGCGTCACCGCCGCCAACCTCATGCTCGCCAGCGATGGCCACGTCAAGCTGCTCGACCTCGGCCTGGTCAGCGTGCTCGACAGCGCCCGCCACCGCACCCGTGACGCGCAGGCCGAGATCGTCGGCAACCCCTGGTACACCAGCCCCGAGCGCGCCGACGGCAAGGAGGGGGACGCGCGCAGCGACGTCTACAGCCTGGGCTGCGTGCTGTTCCACCTGATCGCCGGCGAGCCGCCCTTCGACGACGCCAGCCCGCGCGCCATCCTCGAGGCGCACCGCGACCGCCCGATCCCGAACCTGCTCGAGCGCCTGCGCGACCTCGCCCTGCCCGCCAAGCTCGACGAGCTGGTGCACGGCATGCTGTCGAAGAACCCCGCGTGGCGCCACGCCAGCATGGACGAGATGCTCGTAGAGCTGCGCGTGGTGCGCGGCCTGGTCGCCGCCATGCCGCCGCGCGCCGCCGAGAAGGCGAAGGAGCCGACGCCACCGCCGCCGCGCGCGGCGCCGCGCCGCGCCGCCGCGCCCATCAGCAGCCGCATCGAGGCCGCCGCCCAGGGCGCGGTCGACCGCATCGAGGCCCAGGACCACCGCCGCCTGCGCCGCACCCTGACGTGGGTGCTGGTGGTGGTGGTGATCGGCGTGGCCTACGCGATGTCCGGGCTGTCGCTCAGCCACGGCATCCACACGGGGCTCGACAAGCTGCTGGGACCGGACCCCGATGCGGCAAGGCCGGCGACCGGACCCACGCCGAAGAGCGGCGGCGATGGGACGGCGGTCGCGGTCGGCCCGGCCGCCGGCAGTCCGGCGGCGCGCTGGCGCGCCGTGCAGGTGGCGGCCGACGCCCTTATCGCCGACCACGCCTGGGGTGCCGCGGAGATGCGCCTGCGCCGCTTCGCCCAGGAGCTGACCGGCGCGCCCGGCACCGAAGACATCAAGCCCGCGGTGAGCCTGCGCCTCGGCCAGCTCGCCCTCGACGGCAGCGGCTGGTACCGCGAGCGCCTCGCCGCGCTGCCCGCGCCCGGCGCGCCCGCGGTGGCGCAGCGCCTCGCCGGGCTCGACGAACTGCGCGACCTCGCCCTGTCCGGCAACCGCGGCGAGGCCGAGGCGCTCTACCAGGAGACCCTGGCCAAGCTCGTCCAGCAGCTGCAGAACGCGCGCCGCCAGGCGCGCCTGCTGCTGGCCGGGGGTCATCCCGAGGGCCTGCCGGCGCTCGCCGGTCCGCTCGAACCGGCCTTCGCGGGCACCCCGGTCGCCGGCCTCTACCGCCAGTTCGCCGCCGTGGTCGGCGAGGCAGCGGCGGTCAAGCCGCTGTGGCGCGGCGACTGGCCGACCACGCGCGCGGCCCTGCCCCGCACCAAGGGCGCGGCGGCGCTGGGCGCCGGCGCCGCGCTGCTGATCGACGACGACGCGGCGGAAGCGCGCACCCTGCTGATGGGCGAACCGGCGCTCGCCCAGGGCGCCGCGCTGCGCCGCCGCGAGGCGCTGTTCGGGCGCGAGGCCGCGGTGCTCGGCTTCGACTCCCCCGGCGACCTCCAGTTCATCGACACGCTCGCGGGCTCGGGCGAGGTGCGCATCGAGGGCGGCAAGCTCACCGGCCGGCCCGGCGAGGCCTGCGCCCTGGCCTGCAGCGTGCCGGTCGGCGGCGCGGCCTGGAGCGCGTCGTGCGTGCTGGCGCTGACCGACCACGAGGCGGGCAACCCGGGCCAGGCGGTGATCAGCTGCACGCACGGCGAGCGCCCCGACCTGCTGCTGCGCATCGAGGGCGAGGAGCTGCGCGTGGTCATCCACGCCCAGCAGGGCTTCGAGGAGACCCGCCCGCAGCGCCCCGCCGGCAAGGTCCTGCACCTGCGCCTGGTCAGCCGCGCCGCCCACGTCCAGGTGGTCATCGAGGGCCAGGTGGTCGCCGAGTGCGCCACCGCGCTCATCCCCGCCGGCAGCCAGCTGCACGTCGAGCTCGCCGGGCTGGACTGGTCGCTGGACGACCTGCAGGTGGTGGGGGAGCAGTGAGCGAGGCGCGAGGCGCGAGGCGCGGGGCGCGAGGCCGTGCTCCGGAGGCGGTGGGGACGGTCCCGGGCCGGCGGTCTGGGAAGGCGGCCCTGCCGCGACTGGCGATCACCATCGGCGATCCGGCGGGCATCGGTCCGGAGGTCGCGCTGAAAGCAGCCGCGGATCCGCTGGTGCTGGGGTGCTGCGTACCCGTGCTGGTCGGCAGCCGCGCGCTGCTGCGGCGCGTCGCCCGCACCGTGAAGCTGGCGCTGCCGGCGGAGATCCTCGATCCATCCGGTGTCGACCTCGACGCGGCCGCGGTGGTCCCTGGCCAGCTGTCCGCCGCGTGCGGCGCGGCCTCGGCGCGCTGGGTCGAAGCCGCGATCGATGGCTGCCTGGCGGGTGCCTTCGCCGCCATGGTCACCTGCCCGCTCAACAAGGCGGCGCTGGCCGCCGGCGGCGTGACCTTCCCCGGCCACACCGAACTGCTCGCCGCGCGCTGCGGCGTCGCCGGCGAGGCCATGCTGATGTACCACCGCCGCCTGGCGGTGGTGCTGGCGACCTGCCACCAGGCGCTGGCCAGCGTGCCGCGCGCCCTGCGCCGCGAGCGCATCGTCGCGGTCGGCCGGCTGCTGGCGGACGCCCTGGTGCGCATGCGCGGCCTGCGCCGCGCGCCGCGCCTGGCCCTGTGCGGCTTCAACCCGCACGCCGGCGAGGACGGGCTGTTCGGCAGCGAGGAGGCGCGCATCGTCGCGCCCGCCGGCGACGCGCTGCGCGCCGCCGGCTTCGACGTCACCGGACCGCTGCCGCCCGACACCGCCTTCACGCCCGCCAACCGGCGGCGCTATGACGGCTACATCTGCCTCTACCACGACCAGGGCCTGATCCCGTTCAAGGCGCTCGCCTTCGACGAGGGCGTCAACGTCACCCTCGGCCTGCCGATCGTGCGCACCTCGGTCGACCACGGCACCGCCTTCGACATCGCCTGGCAGGGCGTCGCAACGCATCGCAGCCTGGTCGAGGCCATCCGCCTGGCGGCGCGCCTGGCCTGAACGCGGTTCCATCACAGGATCCTGCTGACAACGTCCTTGGTGGAGGCGAGCCGTCATTGCCGCAGAGACGCAGAGTTTCGGAGAGGGCCGCAGAGAAGAACGGCCGGGAGGGCGATGTCGGCGACGCAGAGGTCGCTGCGCCCTGGGATTCCTGCTACAGGTTCGGAGTGCGAGTGATGATTTCTGCAAGGCTCGAAACTCGCAGCTCGAAACTCGCAACTTTCAGCTCGCAGCTCGCAACCTGTCCTCCGCTGTCCTAGGTCTCCGCCCACTGCCGCAGCAGGTTGTGGTAGACCCCCGACAGCGTCACCAGTTCGGGTGTGCCGCCCAGGCCCCGGGCGCGCAGGCTGGCGAGCGCGCGGTCGAGGTCGTGGAGCATGCCGCGGCGCGCGTCGTCGCGCACCAGGCTCTGCACCCACAGGATGGCGGCCAGGCGCGCGCCGCGGGTCACCGGCGTCACGCGGTGCACGGTGCTCGCCGGGTAGACCACCAGGTCGCCGGCGGCCAGCTTGACCGCGCGCGCGCCGAACGCGTCCTCGCTGACCAGTTCGCCGCCGTCGTAGGTCGCGGGATCGCTCAGGAACAGCGTCGCCGCCAGGTCGCTGCGCAGCACGCTGGCGCTGCCGCGCAGCGCGCTGTCGATGTGGTCGCCGTAGCCCATGCCCTCGGCGTAGCGGTTGAAGATGGGTTGCGAGAGGCGCAGCGGCAGGGCCGTCGCGGTGAAGCGCGGCGTGCGGCCCAGGGCCTGCAGCACGATGCGGCCGAGGTCGCGCGCTGCGGGCGTGTCCTCGGGCAGCTGCTGGTTGCGCTTGGCCAGCGCCGCCTCGTGGCCCGCGGTCGCGCGGCCATCGCCCCAGGTCGCGCCCGCGAGGCCGGCCTGGATCTGGGCGAGTTCGCCCGCATCGAGCAGGGCGGGAATGTGCAGGAGCATGACCAAGGCTCAGGAGGGCGCGGTCGCGGTCAACCAGGTGCCCGCAGCGGCCGGTCCGCGCGCGTCACGCGTCCGCGGTCGACCCGCATGGGCGCGCTGTGCGGAAAGACTTCCGGTTCCGCGGGGGACGCGGGATATGTGTCAGGGTCGACCCGCGGCAGATGCCCCGGTCGACGCGAGCTTCGGGGGAAGGCGGATCGCCTTGGCCAGGGACGGCCCGCGGCGCGATTCTGTCTTCCTTCTTTTTTGCGGGGCGGAGGCGCCCTCTCAGCTGCCGCCACTGCTGGTGAGCAGGGCGAGCGACTCGCTGCTGATCTCGGCCGAATCGCCGCTGGCCGGCAGGGCGGAGAGCAGTTGCTCGACCATCGCCTGCTCCACCGCCACGACGCGGCGCTGCACGGCGACTGAGGCCGCGAGGGGGACGCCGCCGACGGAGTCGACCGCCATGGCTCAGCCGCCCGAGGTGCCGTCGGCGCTGGGCGTCTGCCTGGCCTGCTGGTCCTGGGCGAGGCGGCGCAGGGCCTCTTGGCTGAACGACGCGCTGTCGGCGCGGGTGCGCTGCACGGTGGCGGTGTCGGGGCCATCGTTGTCCGGCTTCACCGGCGGACGGCTCTGCGTGGGCGGCGGCGCCTGGACAGGGGCGGTCGCGGCGGATCCGGAAGCGGGGTATGCGGCGGCGGGAGCATCCATGGCCGTTCTCCAGCGGGAACATACCCGCTGTGGGACAGCTGGGCAATCCAATCCGGGGAGGGTGGTACGGGGGGACGCGGGATGCGGGACCCTAGACCCTAGACCCTAGACCCTAGACCCTAGACCCTAGACCCTAGACCCTAGACCCTAGACCCTAGACCCTAGACCCTAGACCCTAGACCCTGATTCCCAGAGGGGAGGCCGCTCGTGCTGGGCCGAAACGCACGACCGGGGTGGCGCAGGGCGCCATCCCGGTCGGGGAACTGCCGTAAGATCAGAACGGGAAGCCTTTTCAGGCGATCGCGGTCTTGATCTCTTCAGCGCTGATCTTGGTGAAGGGCTTCTCGAGCAGGTCGGAGAGCCAGCTCTGGATCTCAGCGGCGTAGCCGACGCCGGCCGGGGTCGCCTTGATCTTGGCGATCACCTTGGCGTCGCGGCGGGTGCGGGCCTTGATCTTGCCCGGCTTCTTGAAGGCGCGGGTGGCGATCTTGGTGTCGCGCAGGTTGTCGAGTCGGATGCGGCGGTGCCGGTGCATGCCTCTGGCCATGAGAATCTCCACTTCGAAAGGGGCTGGAAGCTTCTGAAACACGTCACGGGTTGCAAGGGGGAATCCGGAACCACGGTCGACGGGAAGGATGAAACAGGAGACGCGGAGGCGCTGAGATACCTCCCTCCGATGCGCGTCTCAGCTCTCCGCAGGCGCCAGCTGCGCCGCGATCTCCTCGCTGAACTCCGCATTATGGAAGACGTTCTGCACGTCCTCGTGGTCATCGAGGCTGTCGATCAGTTCCTGGACCGCCTTGGCGAGATCCAGGGTCGGCACCGGGATGAGGTTGTCCGGGAACTTGGTGATGTCCGAGGAGACGACCGTCAGCTTGGCCGCGGCCAGGGCCTTGAGCACGGCGTCGAACTGGGTGGGCGCGGCGGTGATGCTGACCTGGGTGCCTTCCTCGCCCTGGACCGGACTGATGTCCTCGGCGTCGGCATCGCCGGCCATCAGCGCCTCCATGACGGCGTCCTCGCTGGCGGTGTCGACCAGGAACACCGCCTTGTCCTTGAACTGCCACGACACGCAGCCGGGCACGCCGACCGAGCCGCCGCCGCGCTCGAACAGCTTCTTGATCTCGGGCGCGGTGCGCGTGCGGTTGTCGGTGAGGGTGGCGACCACCACCGCGACGCCGCCCTGGGCGTAACCCTCGTAGGCGACCTCGGACATGGTCTTGCCGTCGCCGGCCAGGCCCGCGGCCTTCTTGATGGCGCGCTCGATGGCGTCCATGTTCATCTTCGACCAGCGCGCCTTCTCGACCGCCAGGCGCAGGCGCGGGTTCTCGTTCAGGTGGGGCCCGCCGAGCTGCACCGCGACGGTGATCAGCTTGCCCATGCGCGAGATGACCTTGCCCTTCTTCTTGTCGTTCGCCGCCTTCTTGTGCTTGATGTTGTCCCAGTGGGAGTGCTTCGCCATGTGCTGTTCCTTCGCGTGGGCGCCACCGCGGGATCGCGCGGGGCGCGGGCGGGGCCGCGCGCGGCGCGCACCACCAGGGCGCGCCGCGGGCCGGCCGGGCGGTCGCTACTTCTTCTTCGCGGCCTTGGCCGGCTTGTCCATGCCGAGCGGGTCGGGCTTGTTCCAGCCGTAGGCGATGATCTGCGGCTCGTCCTCGTCCTTGCTGTAGACGTGGACGTGCTCGCGCAGGCCGCGCGACAGGCGCAGGATCTGCTCGACGTCGAGGGCCTCCTCGACCTTCTTGATGCCCTGCGCGGTGGTCAGGGGCTTGGGCACGCCGCCGAGGAACTTGAGCAGCTTGAACTGGTCCTCGTCGCACGGGAACAGCCGCACCTCGAGCACCAGCAGCAGCGCGCGCTCGACCATGTCCTTGCGGATGTTGGTGGTCTCGGGCAGGGCGCGCAGGGTCTCGATGCCCTCGGCGGTGAGCAGGTCGTTGATCTCCATGCGCCGGAAGGCGGTGTAGAGGTCGGCGAGGAGGTGCTTGATGTCCTCGGCCTTCTCGCGCACCAGGTAGTACTTGCCGCCGAGGATGTCCTCGATCTCGCGCACCGAGGCGACGCGCATGTCGTTCCAGTCGACGTACTCGTCGCGCAGGCGCTTGAGCGCGTCGCGCGCGTGCTTCTCCTGCGCGCCGAGCTCGAGGATCTGGTAGAGCAGGGCCTCGATGAAGTCGGTGAACTTCTGGGTCTTGCGGCGGCCGTAGCGCTCCTCCAGGCCTTCGCAGACCTTGAGCAGATCCGCGATCAGCGCGGCGTGGGGGTTGGCGACGGATTTGGCCATGATGCGATGCTCCGGACGCGGCCCGCGGAGGCGGTATGGCGACGGGGTGAGCGGAAAGGGGTCAGCACCCTACGCGGTGCCCGGAAGTGGTCAACCAGCCGGCCGGAGCGGACTTCCCATGGGCGGGTTCCTGGTGCATAGTCTCTTTCCGCGCCGTGGCTTGGCGCCGTCCGCCCAAGCTCCGCCTCGCCCCGCTCCCTGCCGGTTGCCCGCCCATGCCCACCCGCGATCCCGAGCCAAGTCCACGTCGTCCCGGCCGCCGGCGCCCGACGAGACGATGCTGACGCGGGTGAAGCCGACCGGTGGCCAAGCCGGTGCCGCCGCCCGTCGACCTCGAGCAGACCAGCCTGACGATGGTGCCGGTGGCCCGTCCGGTCGCTCCGCCCGTCGCCCCGCCCATCGCGCCGGCGGCGCCGCCGCGTTCGACCCCAACCAGACCAGCATGACCCTGATGCCGGTGGCCCGTCCGGTGGCGCCCCGCCGGCCGATCCGCGCGCGACCGGCCAGACCGTCGTCATGGCGCAACAGGCCGCGACCCCGCCACGCCCGACCTGGCGGCGACCCTGTCCACCCTGCCGCCTGCGGCGAAGGCTGGGCCGCGGCCGCGCGGCGCCGGCCGGCAACCGCCCGCCTTCCGACCTGCCGCGCGCGGCGCAGCCGACGGTGATCACCAACCTGCAGGTCGAGGGCCGGCCCGGGGACGGCAGCAGCCGCGGCCAGGGCAGCTCCGGACTGGGGGCCGCGAAGCAGACCTGGGGCGACTTCGAGCTCACCGACCTGCTCGGCAAGGGCGGCATGGGCTCGGTCTACCGCGGCCGCCAGACCAGCCTCGACCGCCAGGTGGCGGTCAAGGTGCTGCCCGCCCACCTCAGCGAGAACGAGGGCTTCAGGAAGCGCTTCCTGCTCGAGGCGCGCGCGGTGGCGCGCATCTCGTCGCCGCACGTGGTCCAGGTGTACGCCGCCGGCGTGCACGAGGGCCAGCACTACTTCGCGATGGAGTACGTCGAGGGCGAGGACCTGGCGCGGCGCATCGCGAACGGCTTCAAGCCGACCTGGCAGGAGAGCCTCGACCTGGTCATCCAGGCGACGCGCGGCCTGGTCGCGGCCGGCGAGTTCGGCATCGTGCACCGCGACATCAAGCCGGCCAACATGATGGTCACCAAGCGCGGCCAGGTGAAGATCATGGACTTCGGCCTGGTCCGCCTCGCGCGCAGCGAGGAGACCGGGCTGACCATGGCCGGCACGATCATGGGCACGGTCAGCTACTTCAGCCCCGAGCAGGGCCGCGGCGAGGCCTGCGACTGCCGCACCGACATCTACGCGATGGGCGTGGTGTTCTACGAGCTGCTCACCGGCAAGCTGCCCTTCACCGGCGGCGACCCGACCTCGGTGATCTACCAGCACATCCACAGCCAGCCCAAGCCGCCGAAGGAGATCAACCCGAACATCCCGGAGGACTTCCAGGCGATCGTGCTGAAGTGCCTGCAGAAGGACCCGGCGCGCCGCTACCAGACCGCCGCCGACCTGCTCACCGACCTCGAGGCGCGTGCGCGCCGGGCAGTCGCCGCCCACCGCGTTCATCGATCCCGACGCCTTGCGCAGCGGCGGCACCATCGTCAAGACCGACACCTTCACGCGCGCGCAGGGCGGCGGTGGCGGGAAGTGGCTCGCGGCCGGCCTGCTGGTCGCGGTCGCCGGCACGGCCGCGGTCATCGTCATGCGCGCCCGCGAGGCGTCCGCACCGCCCGTCGTGGCCGCCACGGTCTCGACCCCGGCACCTGCGCCGGCCAGAGCCGGGACGGCGCCGCTCGCCCCGACCCCGCCGGCCATCGCGGCCACCCCGCCGGCGCCCGCCGCGGCGGTGGCGGCGAATCCCGGCCTGCCGGCGGCGCGCACGGCGCTGGCCGCCGGCGACCTGGCCTTCGCGCGCGCCCTGGTCGACGCCGGCCGGCGCGACCACCCCGATGATCGGGCGTGGACGGCGCTGTCCGGCGAGGTCGACCGCGCCGAAGGCCGGGCCGAGCTGGCCACCGCCCAGGCCGCGCTGGCGCGCGGCGACCTCGACGCCGCCGGCGCGCACGCCGCCACCGCCCAGGGACGGCTGGGCGACGCGCCCGAACTGCAGGCGCTGCTCACCCAGCTGGCGGCGCGCGAAGGCGACCGCAAGCAGCGCGCGCGCGCCCTCGACGAAGCGACCGGGCTGATGAACGAGGGCAAGCCCGAGCAGGCCGAGACGCTGCTCGCGCGCCTGGCCGGCGAGCACCCGGACGACCCCGCGGTCGAGCAGGCGCTGCGCCTGGCGCGCAAGCTCAAGGCCGACGCCGAGGCGCGCGCGCAGGCGGTGCGCGACCAGCTCGCCCAGGGCGAGCAGGCGCTGGCGCGCAAGGATTTCGACGGCGCGCTGACCGCGTTCACCGCCGCCAAGCAGCTCGACCCGACCAGCGCGCGCGCCAGCCAGGGGCTGAACGACGTGACCGTGGTCAAGCAGCAGATCGCGGCGGTGCGCGACCGCTTCGAGGCGGCGCTGGCCGCGCGCGACCTGGGCAAGGCGCAGACCGAGCTGGCCGCGCTGCGCACCGTCGCGCCCGCCAGTCCGGCGCTGGTCCTGGCCGAGAACCAGTTCGCGGCCTCCAAGCTGGTGGAGGAGGCCGCCCAGAAGGCCGCGGCCGAGCGCGAGGCCAGGCTCGGTGGCGAGGCCCAGGCGCTGGCGAAGCGCATCGACGACCCCACCCAGCCCATCCCCGCGCTGGAGCAGGCCGTGGCGGCCTTCGTCGCCGGCGCCGGCGGCAAGCGGCCGGAGCAGGCGCTGCTCGAGGGCAAGCTCGAGGACCGCCGCCAACGCGTCCAGGTCGAGCAGCTCTTCGCCGGCCTCGACGCCGCGGTCGCCAAGGGCGACGCGCCGGCCATCGCCAGGGTGGTCGCCGACCCCGCCTACGCCGAGTCGCTCGGCCAGCTCGTGACGCACCCCGGGCTGGTCTTCGTCGAGCACCTCGACGAGTTCCTCCGCACCGACCGGACCGCGCGCGCGCGCGTGGGCCTGCGCCACGGCTTCGACGTGTTCCCGGAGCAGCGCATGACCGTGCTCTACGACCTGCGCCACGACGACGCGGGCTGGGTCGTCACCGCGGCGCACATCCAGCCGTAGAGCATCCCCAGAACAGCCCCGAGACCCGCCGCCATCATGGAAGACGCCGCATGCGCACGCTGTCCACGCTCCTGACCCTGATCCTCGCCGGCGCCGCCGGCGCCGCCGAGCTGCCGCTGGGGCTGGTCGACAGCGCCGAGGCCGGCGCGGTCGCGGTGCGCTTCGACGCCAGCGTGCGCCTGGCGCCCGGCGCGATGCTCGCTGTCTATGGGCCGGGCAAGGTCGAGAAGCACCCGCTGACGCACGAGACCATCGTCGAGCGCCGCCAGCTGGTCGCCAAGGCCCAGGTGGTGGGCGGTACGGGCAAGGACGGCCTGCTGCGCGCGCGCGTGCTGTGGACCAGCGGCGTGGCGCTCGCGGGCGGCATGGACGTGGTGCCGCTGCCGGGCGAGGCGGCGCCCAACGCCGCGCCCGCGCTGACCGGGGCGCTGCCCGCGGTCAGCGCCCCGGTCAGCGCCAGCGTGAAGGTGGCGCTGCCGATCGGCGACCCCGACGGCGACGCGCTCAGCTACACCTGGACCCTGACCGGGGCGCCGGGCGTCGGCGGCGCGCTCTCCGCCCACACCACGCGCCGGCCCGAGATCCGCTGGACGGCGCCCGGCCTGCCCGGCCCCGCCACGCTGCACGTGGTCGCGCGCGACCCGCTCGGCCAGGAGCTGGCCATCGACGTGCCGCTCGCCGCGATCGCGGACGATGATTGGCGCAAGCGGGAAGCCAAGCCGCTCGCGCGCTTCGGCCCGGGCAACCAGCCGGGCGCGGCGCGCCTGCGCCGCGACGCGGACGGCACCTGGCTGGGAGTCGACGAGGGCGGCGGTCAGGTGCTGCGCTTCGCGCCCGGCTGGGCGGTGGTGGCGCCGGTCGCGTTCGCCACCGGCGCCGCGCCGCGCCGCCCGCTCGCGGCCGCCGGCTGGAAGGGCGACCTGTACGTCCTCGACGGCGGCGCCAACGAGGTGGAGGTGTTCGGCGCCGACGGCAACCGCAAGTCCGTGGTCGGCCCGTGCCAGCGCCCCACCGACCTCGCCATCGCCGGCGACGGCACGCTGTTCATCGCCGACCAGGGCGCGGGCGGCGTGCTGGTCTTCGAGGCGAACGGCAAGTTCCGCGCGCGCCTCGGGCACGACGGCAAAGGCGACGACGCCTTCACCGGGCTGACGCGCATCGCGCTCGGGCCGGGCGGCGAGCTCTACGCGCTCGACCCGGCGCAGGGCCAGATCGCGCGCTTCGACCGCTTCCAGCGCCGGCTCGACGCGTGGTCGCTGCAGGTCGACGCCAAGAACCCGCCTGTCGACCTCGCCATCCACCCCAAGGGGCTGCTGGTGCTGCTCGCCAGCGGCCAGGTGCTGATCGCCGATGGCCGCGGTCAGGCGACGCAGTCGTGGAAGGGCCTCGGCGAGGCCGGGCTGGTCGAGCGCGTCGGCAACGCCGACGGATTGTTCGTGGACGCCAGCGGCGAGGTCTTCGTCACCTACGCCGGCAGCCAGCTCATCGCGCGCCACGACGCGGACGGCCTGGTCACCGGGGTGCGCGGGCCGGGCCTGTGGAGCGAGTCGCTGTACGCCGCCGACGGTCGCGGCCGCCTGTTCGCGCTGGAGACCGGCAGCGGCATGATCTCGGTCGCCGATGGCGAGGGCTGGCGCCTGGCGCGCTTCGGCGGGACGCTGCGCAGCGGGGGGCCGTTCTCGGAGGCGAGCGCGCTGGCGGTGACGCCGGACGGCCAGGGGCTGTCCGTGCTCGACGCCGACAAGCTGCAGGTGGTGCGCTGGAACCTGGCCAAGCCCCAGGACAAGCCGGTGGTGTTCGGCCAGCCGGGCAAGAACAACGGCCAGTTCGCCAAGGTCACCGCCCTGGCCTGCGACGCCGCCGGCCGCACCTACGTGCTCGACGCGCGCCAGCACCGCGTGCAGGTGTTCGATGCGCAGGGGGCCTTCCTCTACGGCTTCGGCCGCTACGAGCGCGGCAAGATGCCCGATGAGCTGTCGGAGCCGACGCTGATCGCGGTCAGTCCCGCGGGCGATGCCGCCTACATCTACGATGAGGATACCTACGAGATCAAGAAGTTCGCCCTGGACCCGGCCAAGGCCACCGCCGCGCACGTCACCAACAGCGGCGGCAAGGGCGACGACCCCGGCCAGTTCCGCGCGGTCAAGGGCCTCGGCGTCGACCGCCTCGGCCTGCTCTACGTCGCCGACGGCAAGCGCGGCGACCTGCAGGTCATCGACTTCCGCGGCAGCAACGCCGTCGCCGGCCCCGCGCGCAAGGCTGCCGACCTGGGCACCGCCCGCATCGCCGGGTTGGCGCTGGCGCCGGATGGGCAGGTGTACCTGCCGTATGATGGGACGATCGCGGCCTGGAGCTGGTAGACCCTAGACCCTAGACCCTAGACCCTAGGCCGTGGGACGAGGTCGGTGTTCGAACTCATGGATACAGGACTTGCATGGTCAAAAGGTCTAGGGTCTAGGGTCTAGGGTCTAGGGTCTACCGCCATCGCGCGTTTGTGCACCCTCAGCGAACAAGGCCGTGAGTCGCGCCCGTATCCGATCATAGGAACCGATGGACCAGGCAGCAGATCCCGAGGCGACCTTCGCGCGCATCCTGAGCGAGACCCAGGGGCTGATCCGCGCGCACATCGCCGGCATGGGCGTGCCGGTGGACGAGGTCGACGACGTGGCGCAGGAGGTCTACCTGGTGTTCGCGCGCCAGCCGGAGCGCATGCCGGCGGACGTCGAACCGCTGCGCTGGCTGCGCGGCATCGCGCGCAACTGCAGCCACGAGTACTTCCGCCGCCGCGCCCGCCAGCCGCGCAGCCTGGCGGCGATCGCCGACCTGCTCGCGGCGGTGCCCGCCGCCGAGGCCGACGAGCCGGAGGCGGCGCCACGCGTCGACCGCCTGCGCACCTGCGTGGAGCGCCTGGCCACGCCGCACCGCGACCTGCTCGCCAGCTACTACCGCGATGGCCGGCAGGCCGCCGACATCGCCGCGGCGCAGGGCCGCAGCGTCGGCGCCGTGCACATGGTGCTGGCGCGGCTGCGCGAGACCCTGCGCCGCTGCGTGCAGGGCCAGCCCCAGGAGACCGGCGCGTGAACGACCTGCTGCTGCGCTACCTCGAACGGCGCAACGACCTGGACGAGGCCGAGGCCGAGGCGGTGCGCAGCCTGCTCGCCGCCGACCCGCAGGCCTGCGCCTGGCTGCGCGAGCAGCTCGGCATGGAGGACCTGCTCGCGCGCCTGCACCAGCCCGAGCGCGGCGAGTTCGCGAACCGCGTGCGCTACGTCGTCGGCGCGCAGCCGGCCGCGGCGTTCATCGCGCGCGTGCACGGCCAGGCCGCCGTGGGCGAGCTGCGCCCGAGCGTGCGCCTGCGTACGGCGGGCGCGCGGCGCGCGCCCGCGCCGCGGCGCCGGCGCGCGCTGTGGGCCGGCGCGGCGGCGGCCGGACTGCTGCTGGTGCTGGGCGCCGCGCTGCTGGCGTCGGGCCACCGCGGCGCCCCCGAGGTCATCCAGGGCAGCGTGGTGGTCGCCGACCACGAGGTGCAGCGCGTGCCCGACGGCGCGGGCTTCACCGTCGCCGGCGAGCGCGCGGCGGTCATCCGCCTCGACGGCGCCTCCCACGCCAGCTTCGCGCCGGCCAGCGCGGGCACCATCAGCCGCGACCGCGCGACCAGCGCGCAGGTGGTGCAGCTCGACGCCGGCGCCGGCGAATTCCACGTCGAGGCGCAGGGGCGCATGCGCGTCGAGACCGCCGGCGGCACGGTCAGCGGCAGCGGCGATGGCCAGGACGCGAACTTCACCGCCACGCTCGGCGAGGCCCCCATGGCCGAGGTCGGGACCGGGACCGCGCCAGGAGCGCTCCCCGGCGAGGAGCTGACCCGTCCCGGTGGGCACCGCGCCGCCGCCCACGCCAAGACCCTGGCGGTGGCGGTGCGCTCCGGGCAGGCGCGCGTCGAGTTCAAGGGCCAGCCGCACGTCATCATCGAGGCCGACCAGGCGCGGGTCTTCAGCGCTGATGGCCGCACCCTGACCGCCGAGCGCGTCCTGCGCGGCGCGCTCAAGTTCTTCCCCACGCCGGGCACGGGGACCAACGCCAACATCGTCATCACCGGGCACGAGACCATGCGCACCATCGCGGTCAGCCCGGCCACCCGCGTGCGTCTCGATGGAACGGAGGCCACCCTGGGCGACCTCCACCCCGGCGACCACGTCGAGGCGCACGCCGCCAAGGATGGGCCGCTGCTCGCCACCCTGCTGGTCGTGACCCGGCCGAAGCAGCAGCAGATGGGAGATCCCCCGCGCAAGCCGGCCGCCCATCCGGCCGAGCGCTGAGGCGCATCGCCTCCACCACCTTCCCGTCTTCCGCCCACTCCGAGGACCGCCCATGACCGCCGCCAGCTCCGCCTTCCTGCCTGCGCGCCCGTCCCTCCTGCTCGCGCTCGCCGCGGCGCTGGTCCTGGTGCTGGGTGCCGCGCCGATCGCCTCGGCCGCCGCCGCCGAGCCGACCCTCTCCGGCCGCGCCTTCACGCTCACCGTCAAGGGCGACGCCGGCGAGATGCCCGACCGCCTGGTCTTCAACAACAAGGAGCTGAACTGCAAGACCGTCGGCAAGATGCCGTACACGCTCAAGGCCAAGAAGAAGGCGATCAGCTTCGACGGCACCACGACCGACGACACCGGCGGCACGGTCGCGATCACCGGCGACGTGACGGGCGCCAACGTCACCGGGACGATCACCTTCACTCCCAAGAAGGGCGCGGCGAAGACGCTGACCTTCGTGGGGACGGACAAGCCGGGCGGGAAGTGACTTCGGAAGACCCTAGATCCTAGATCTAGATCTAAGATCTAGACCCTAGACCCTAGACCCTAGACCCTAGACCCTAGGTCCTATGACCGGGTCAGTCCAATATTTCAAGGGTCCGAGGACAGAATGGTCCGCTGATCTAGGATCTAGGGTCTAGGGTCTAGGGTCTAGTCTAGGGTCTGAGATTCCAGGCCTGCAGCGATTCAGCCCCGGCGCCCATTGTGTCCAGGACACCCCCGTGAGGATCTGCCAACGGCAGGTGAACCGTGCGCGGCGCGCACGTTCACCCTGCCGTCAGCCGCATGCACCGGGGACCGTCCATGTTCGACTTCAGACCGAAGCAATCCCGCAAGGCCCCGCTCTTCACCCTCGACCGCGTGGAACTGGAACGCGCCAAGGGCCAGCGCGGGATGAAGGGCCGGCGGGTCGCGCACCTGCTCATCATGCTCGCCGTGGCGGTCGGCTGCGGGTATGGCCTGTGGAGCTTCGTCGAGAACCTCAAGAAGAGTGCGGCGCCCTACATCGACCAGCTGCACGCGGAGCTCGCGCTGAAGCCGATGGCGCGGCCGACCCTCGATGGCGTGCCGGGGCTGCCCGATGCGGCGGCGCTGGCGGAACAGGCCGCGGCCGCCAAGGAGCAGGTCGCCCAGCGCAAGGTGCCCCTGCAGGTGTGGATCGACCAGCCCGACGCGGCGGCGTTCGCCTGGGCGCAGATGGTGCTGGCGGAAGACCTGCGCTCCCCGCCCATCCCGCAGCGCCTGGTCGCGCGCGATCTGGTCCTGGGCCACGCGCGCGTGGGCCTGCCCGCGGTGATCTCGGGCACCCTCGAGGACGCCCAGACCGCGACCGTGGCCGGCGGCGATCGCGACTGGCAGCGCCTGCTCATCGAACTCGAGCCGCAGCAGCACGCCGAGGTCCTGGTGCCGGTCGACGCCGCCACCGACCTCGCCATCGGCCAGGAGGTCCAGGTGCTGGGCCGCTACCTGGGCACGGCGCACCTGCCGAACGCCACCGCGGGCGGACCGGCGGTGCCGCTGCCGCTGCTCATCGCGCGCTCCGCCGCCCGCCCCAAGGCCGAGGCCGCGGTCGAGAGCGCCTACCGCATGACCCAGGAGTGGCGTCTGCCCGACGACACCTACCAGGACGTCGACGACGACCTGCTGGTGATCGAGACGCGGCCCTACTACAACACCATCGGCGCGGTGCTGCGCGACATCGCCGAGGGCAACGCCTACGCCAACGCACCCAGCGCCAACGCCAAGGGCAGCGACCTCCACGACGATCCCAAGGCGTTCCGCGGCCAGCCCTTCGCGCTCAAGGGCCACGTCTTCCACGCCTGGGAGGACGAGGCGGTCGCGAAGGACCACCCCTTCGGCGCGGCGCGCGTGGTGCGCGCCATCCTGTGGAACGAGGACTACGGCCCTTACACCCTGATCGAGAACGGCAAGAAGGTGGTGAAGAACAAGCTGGTGCTGCGCGCCTTCGAGATCGCCGCGATCACCGACAAGCCGCTGCCGAAGCCGGGCGACGTCATCACCGCCAGCGGCCGCTTCCTGCGCATGCGCGCGATCGAGGTCGAGTCCAACTTCAAGCGCGACCTGGCCAACGACGTGATGCGCCAGAGCGACCGCGCCTACACCTTCCTGTTCGTCACCGCCGGCTGGCAGGGCCTGCCGCCGCCGGCCGCGTACGACCTCAAGTGGCTCAACTTCGTGGTCTTCACCATCGCCGTCGGCATGGCGGCGCTGCTGATCGCGGTCGCGCGCCGGGAATCGCGCAAGGAGGCGACGGTGCAGGAGAGCGTGCGCAAGATGCGCGAGGCGCGCAAGGTGCTGAAGGAGAAGGGGAGGGGCGGGGATGGGGCGGCGCGCGCGGAGGGTGCGGCGGTGGCCGCGGCGGAACACGCAGTGGGGACCGCGGCGGAGAATCCAGGAGAGGGTGCCGTCGTAGTGCCGCCAGCGAGCCCGGACGCGCCGGCTGCCGGACCGGGCGCGGGCCAGCAGTAGGGACCGGTGAAATCGAGCGTTTGACGGAAGGAGCGCCGTCGTCCCTGAGCGCCGTGGACGCCTGCCCAGAGCGCCAACGGCGCGGCCCCGATCCGGAGCCCAGGGCGACGCCCTGGGTACCGTGGAAGACAAGGGTTCGAGCCCCGTAAGGCGGCCCCGATCAAGCATGGCCTGGTTTCGAATCGCGGCCGCCCTTGCAGGGCCCGAACCAGGATTTGCGATGTGACCCGGGACGTCGCCCTGGGCTCTGGACCTGCCCATTACCCACATCTCATGGGATCACGCGCGGCCCTGAAAACGAAGAAACCGCCGGCCGGGAATCGAGAGCGCCAACGGCGCGCCCCAATCCCAGCCCAGGGCAACGCCCTGGGAACGAGATCCCCATAAAAACATTCACGAGCCCTGCAGGGGCGGCCCAATCCGTGTGCCGCCAGCGACGATTGGGCCGCCCCTGCAGGGCTCGGTTCCTATTGTACTCAGGTACCCAGGGCGTTGCCCTGGGCTGGGATTGGGCCGCGCCTCCGGCGCTCTGGACAGTGGGAGCGGGTCACGGGCGAGAGATGTGGGTAATGAGTAGGGCTCTGGACCGGGGCCGCGTCGTTGGCGCTCACGATGTCGACTCCGACGTCGTCATCGTCGTCCATCTGTCAGCGGCGGTCGAAGAGAGGGTCCATGGGATCGCTCCAGGAAACGAAACCGCCCGCGTCGATCGACGCGGGCGGTGAGGAAGGCGCACCGCGAACGGTGCACCGCGCTCATGATGATCCGGCTTACTTGGACAGCGCTTCGGCCTGCGCGTCGAAGTACGCGATGCACTGCTTGACCTCGTCGACCAGCGTCGGGCCTTCGTGCTCGTACTCGAGCGAGAACAGGCCCTTGAAGCCCTGCTTCTTGAGCTCGGCGAGGACCTCGCCGGGCTTGGTCTGGCCGGTGCCCAGCGGCACGTCGCGGCTGTGCTCGCCGACCTTCTCGATGTCCTTCAGGTGCAGGCTGATGATGTGCCCGTCGAGCTGCTTGATGCAGTCCACGGCGGTCAGGCCGGAGCGGCCCCAGTGGCCGATGTCGGCGCAGGCGCCCAGGTCGGCGCTGTGGCCCATGATGCCCTTCAGCACGATCTCGGGGTTCCAGTAGTGGTTGGGCTTGGCGTGCTCGTGGATGCCGACCTTGACGCCGTACTCCTTGATGAGCTTGTCGATGGTGTCGAAGGCGTCCTCCCCGGCCTCGGTGGTGATGCTGCGCAGGCCGAACTCCTTGGCGTAGTCGAAGACCTTGCGCGCGCCGGCCTCGTCCTTGGGGATGCCGATCACGCCGCAGGCCATGATCTTGACGCCGAACTTGTCGAGCTGCGCGTGCAGCGCCTTCTTGCTCTCGGCGCTCATGCCCGGGTCGTTCTTGGCGTCGGTGCCGTCGCCCAGCTTCTGGCCGGGGTAGGTCTCGATGTACTTGAGGCCGAGCTGGTGCGCGAGCTCGATGGTCTCGAACAGGGTCTTGGCGCGGAAGGTCCAGCACTGGACGCCGAGCATCCAGCCGAGCTTCTCGGCGGCCTTGTCGTCGCGCGCGGAGTCCGCGGCCGTGGCGCTGCCGGAGCAGGCGAGCGCGGCCGCGAGGAGGAGGGCGAGGTTCTTGAGCATGCGGAGGGTCCCTTTCAGGGGGTCGGGTGGAAGCGGGTCACGAGGGTGAAGGTCGGCTCAGTGCAATGAGTTCAGGAACGCCAGGACGTCGCGCAGCTCGTACGCGCTCAGCATGCCGCCCATCGGCGGCATCGGGGAGATCGGCGGGGTCAGCTTGGCGATCTGGGCGCGGGGGATGTGCACCTCCTTGGCGCCGGCGGGGCGGATGACGACCTCGTCGGCGGTCTGCCCGGACCACACGCCGCTCACCGAGCTGCCGTCCACCAGCGTCGCGGAGGCCGTGCCGAAACCGGGGGCGACCACGGCGTTCGGCACGATCAGCGACTCGAGGATCTTCTCGCGGGCCAGCCGGTTGGCGACACCGCGCAGGTCGGGCCCGACGTTGCCGCCGTCGCCGTCGACCGCGTGGCAGCGGATGCACTGCGCGGCGTGCAGGCGGAAGACGTCGCGGCCGCGGTCGGCATCGCCGCCGGCCAGGGCGACGCGGTAGGGGGCGAGGGGGTCGCCCGGCGGCAGGTCGGCCTCGAGCTTGGCGCTGGCGGCCACGAAGGGCGCCTCGCTGCGCGCCTTGGCCGCGTCGCGCAGCTCCAGGGCGAGGGTCGGCGGCGCATCGCCCGCGACCAGGCGGTCGACCCAGGTCCCGAGCAGCGCGGCGGCGGCCGGCGAGGGGTCCCTGCCGAGGGCGAGCACGACGTGCTGCCTGGCCTGCAGCTGCACGCGGTCGGGCGCGCTGGCGATGGCCGCCACCTTGGTGCCGACCGCGAAGACGTTGAGGCGGGAATAGAAGGTGCCGTTCAGCGGCTTGCGGTCGAGGTTCTGCCACAGCACCCAGCGCCAGGCGCCGAGGTCGCCGCCCACGCCCACCACCGCGCTGCCCTGCTTGCCGCCCTGGCCGAGCCAGCCGGTGTCGACCTGGGCGAAACGCTTCCAGCCGGTCTTCCACAGGTCATCGCCGGAGGCGTCCGGCTGCTGCGCGCTGTCGGACCCCCACAGCGCGTAGTGCTGGCCGGCGCGCTCGGCCTTGTGCCAGGAATAGGTGCTGACGCGGGCCAGCGCGGTCGGCCGGCCCAGGTCGAGCACGAAGCGGCTCTCGCCGCCGTCCAGCCAGGTGCTGTGCAGGGTGTCGTCGTCGCTGACCGGCAGGTCGCCGCCGGTCAGGCGCGGCAGCGCCTGGCCCTGGGCGCCGGCGTCGCGGTGCGGGACCGACCAGCTTGGCGCCGGCCACCCAGGTGACCGGCTTGCCGGCGGCGTCATCGCCAGCGGCGGGGGCGCCCATCGGCAGTTCGCTCCAGTCGCCGTCGCTGCGCGCCGCGACCACGCGCACCACCCCGGGCAGCGGGCGGGCGGCGGCGAAGACGTTGAGCTTGGCGTAGAAGGTGCCCACGCCGTGCGCGAGGTTCTGCCACAGCAGCCAGCGGTAGCGGCCCATGCTGCGGCCGTTGGCGAGCACGCAGCTCGCCTGCTTGCCGCCGGCGCGCTGCCCGGTGGTGTCGACGCGCGCGATGCGCGTCCAGCCCGCGAGCGTGCCGGTGGCCGGGTCGGGCATGGTCGCCCCGTCCGCGCCGTAGAGCACGAACTGCTGCGCCGCCCGCTCGGCCTTGTGCCAGGAATAGGTGGCGATGCGCGCCACCTCGATGGGCTGCTGCAGGTCGAGCACGAAGCGGCTCTCGCCGCCGTCCAGCCAGGTGCTGCGCGCGGGGTCGTCGTCGTTCGCGGGCAGCTGGTCGTCGAGCAGGCGGGGCAGGGTGCCGTCGACCGCGCCGGCGTCCTTGTGCGGCGGCGCGAAGCCGGGCACCCAGCGCACCACCGCGCCCAGGGCGGGGCTGCTGTCGCTGGCCAGCGCCTTCAGGGCCGGGGCGTGGATGCCGAGCTCGCTCCAGTCGCCGTCGATGCGCTCGGTGATCACCGTCACCGGGTTCGCGCCGATGCTGCCGTCGAGGATGCGCCCGGCGACCTGGACGCTGGCCGGCTGGTCGAACGAGGCGAGCGCGTCGAAGGCGGCGCTGCGCACCTCGGCCTGGTCGTCGCGCAGCAGGCGGTCGAGGCGCCCGCGCAGGTCGGGGTTGGCGCGCGCCACCAGCTGGCGCAGGCCTTCGATGCGCACCGCCGCGGGCAGCACGGTGTTGTCGACGATGCCGAGCAGGGTGGCGTCGCCGAGCGGGAAGCCGGCCTGGTTGGCGAGGACCACCGCGGTGCCCAGCGACTCGTTCTCGCCGCGCGCGACGATGCGCAGCACCGCGTCCTTGAGCGCGGCGGTGTCGAGCGGCTTCTCGCGCAGCAGCGCTGGGCGGTACCTGCCCAGCACCGGGTCGATGCCGTTGGGGTGGTTCCAGGTCAGCAGGGTCTTCAGCGCGGCGGCGCGCAGGTCGGGCGTGCCCGCGGTGCCGGCCGCGTAGGCGGCCAGGCGCTGCGCGCAGGCGTCGTCGCCGTGGCGCGCGGCGGCGTGGATCAGGCGCAGGGCGAGCAGGTGCGCGGCCTTCTCGGGCAGGCCGCTGGGCAGCTCGCGGCCGAACTGCGCGATCAGCGCCGGCATCGCGTCCGCGATGGGCAGGTCGTAGATCGCGCGCACCGCCTCGGCCCAGATGTCGGTGGCCGGGTCGGCGAGGAACGTTGCGATCTGCGCATCGTGGCGGCGGCGCATCGCCAGCAGCGCGCCCAGGCGCACGGCGTGGCGGCGGTCGCCGACCAGCGCGGCGAGTTCGGCCGGCGTGGCGCAGCCGACCAGGCCCATGACGCCAGCGTGGCGCAGGCCGGCGTCCGCGTCGTCGTTCTCGGCGAGCAGCCGCACCAGGCCCGGCACCGCGTCGCGGAAGCGCAGGCGGCCGAGGGCGATGGCGGCGAAGCTGCGCACGCGCGCGCTGTCGTCGCGCAGGGCGCGCACCAAGCGGTCGCCGGCGGGCTGGTAGCGGTCGTCGCCCAGCACCTTGGCGGCCTGCTCGCGCACGCGCGGATCGCGGTCGCGCAGCAGCCGCACCAGCGGCGCCAGCACCGGCTCGCCCGGCTTGGCCGCGGGATCGCGGGCCAGCAGCGCGGCGTCCGCGCGCGCCTGGGCGCGCCCGAGCTGGCCGATGCCCCAGATGCCGTGCAGGCGCGCGCGCACGTCGCGCGCCGAGGTCGCGGCCTCGAGCAGGGTGTCGTAGCCCTGGCGGTGGCCGACCAGCGCGAACTGGGCCTGCTGGCGCACGCGCAGGTCGTCGTGGGCGAGCAGTCCCGCCAGCTCGGCGTCGCTGCGCCGGCCGAAGCCGGCGGCGAACAGCGCCTTGACGTCCTGGACCGCGGCGGAGCCGGCGAACTCCGGGCGCGTCACGGTCAGGATGCGGCCCTGGTCGCCGACGCACCACTGGCCCAGGTACTCGCTGATGTAGAGCTTGCCGTCGTAGCCGAAGGCGACGTCGGTGGCCGGGGTGTTGAACACGAACTTGGTGGTGTCGGTGACGGCGTAGGTGGCGCCGTGCTGGGCGACTCCGAACGACCAGATGCCGGAGTTGAACCCGCCGCGGTAGTCGCAGACCAGGAAGCGCCCCTGGTCCGACGGCGCCCAGCCGGCGGCGGGGAAGTAGGCGACGCCGCACGGTCCGCTGGTGCAGTAGCCGGCGGGCGGCAGCAGGTACTCGGGCTGGCCCTCGTGGCGGGTCTTCCACAGGCCCTCGTCCAGCCACGGGTCGGGCTGGGGCGCGCCCAGGCCCGCGGTCTTGGCGAAGGACGCGCTCTGCAGCAGCTGCCAGCCGGCCTGCCAGCCGGTGTCGCCGCCCTCGAGCAGCCAGGTGACGCGCGCCTGGTCGCCCATGTCGGCGTTGTTGTCGACCGTGAAGAGGTCGCCATCGGCGTTGAAGGCGAGCTCCTCGGGATTGCGCAGGCCGCTGTAGTAGAGCTCGAGACCGCTGCCGTCCGGCTCCGCGCGGAACACCGCTCCGGACATGTTGTCGGCGAAGGCCTGCCCCTCCTTGACCGGTGACGTCGTAGCCGCGGTCGCCGACCGACCAGTAGATGCGCCCGTCCGGGCCGCGCACCAGCCCGTGCAGGTCGTGCCCGCTGAGGCTGAAGCGCGGGCCGTAGCCGTCGCTGATCACGGTGCGCGCGTCCGCCACGCCGGTGCCGGTGTTGTCGCTCAGCCTGGTGATCGCCGGGATGCAGGCGAACCACACCGTGGTCGGGTCGGTGACCAGGATGCCCGCGGCGGTGCCGTCGAGCGGTCCGTTGAAGCCCTCGGCGAAGACCTTGAAGGTGTCGGCGCGGCCGCTGCCGGCGCGGTCCTCGGCCCAGGTGACGCGCTCGGAGTAGCGCGTGTACACGTCGAGCGGCAGCTTGCCCTGCGACGCCCACTTGGTGATCATCGCCAGGCGGTCGGCGCTGGTGTGGTTCTTGAGGTCGTCGCGGTACAGGTAGAGGTGCTCGCGCACGTCGAGGATGCCGCCGAGGCGGAAGCGCCAGGTCTGCGCCGCGTACAGGCGGTCGTGGAAGTCGAGGTCGATGGCCACGGTGTTGGCCAGCTCCGGACCCACCGTCCACACGCTGGCTTCCAGCCCCTTGTCGAGGGCGAGGGTCTTCAGGTACTCGGCCTCCTTGGGCAGCTCGACCTTCACGAAGCCGGGCTCGCCGCTGGGTTCGTGGGCCGTGGGGATGGCGTCGGCGGCGCGTGCGCCGGCGGCGGCCATGAGCAGGGAGGCGGACGCGAGAGCGCGCAGCGCCAGCGGATGGTTCGGAGTCGCGCGCGGGAGCGGGGCGTGGGGCACGGTCAGGACCTTTCCCGGGCGCTGCCCGGCTGGACCTCTCCGGAGGTCGGGGCATGCAGCCCCGGGAGCCGGCGGAGGGGGAGGACGTACAGCGGCGTGACCAGGGCGCGCTCCAGGAGAGGGTTATTCGCCTGGCGCGGGTTTTCATTACCGGAAATCACGGCGGCGGCAGCGCGACCCGCGCTGAGCCGGGGGCGGTGCCCCCCTGGAGCGGCATCGGCGGTGCGTGGGTTTCGGTTCGTCATGCCGGGGGGCTGACCATAGGCGGTCCGCAACCGGAACAATTCCCAATGTGGCGGTACGGGGAGCGTTAATCGGCGTCGCGCAACAGCTTGTGGATATCCCTGAGGCTCCGCCCCTCTCCAGGTGGGGGCCCAGCGAGGGGTCCGCGACTCGCTTTACCAGCCGCTGGCTGGTAAGGACGCTGGAACCGGCACGGACGCCAAGGAGTTCCCCATGCGTGCGTGCCGGGCGAAGATCGTGCTGTCCAGCCTGCTGTCCGGGTGCGCGTTCGCGCTGCACGCCGTCGAACGCGAGCGCATCGCCCAGGCCGCCGATGGCTCGCTGACGCTGCCGGCCGCGACGGCGCAGCTGATCGGCACGCTCAAGCGCCAGGAGCTGGAGCGCCCCACCATCGGCTTCTGGGGCCAGCTCGGCGATTTCGTGCGCTGGCAGGTGCGCGTCGCCCGGCCTGGCCGGTTCATGGTCCAGCTCCTCTATGCCATCGATCGCAACGGCTGTCGCCGCAGCGTGTGCCGCGTCGAGGTCGGCGACGCCCAGGTCGAGGCCGGCCTGCCCATGACGACGTCCTGGTACGCGTTCAACCGGGTGCAGATGGGTCCGGTGACGATCGGGGCGCAGGCCACGACGGTGGAGGTGCACGGGGTGGAGATGGATGGGGTCGGGTTGATGAACCTGCAGGAAGTCAGACTGGTGCCTGTTCCGTGAAAGCGGTGCCAGCAGCGGAACGCCGCACGGCCGGAGCTCCACCATCGGCCCCTGGCGGGAGGGCTCCATCGCCATCACACTCCCGTCCGCGTCGGCAGCAGGCGCGGATGACATCGCGCCTCTGCGCGCACCTGTGATCGACCGCCACGGCGCGTGCCGTGGCGCTCCTGGCCGCGACCACCGCGAGGAAACCTCCATGCCGACCCACCGCACGCCCAGCCGCGCGCTCATCGCCACCTCACTGTCCGCCGCGCTGCTGCTCAGCGGTGGCGCGGCCCAGGCGCGCGAGCAGTGGTCCACCGAGGTCGCCAACGCCTGGTACGCCAAGCAGCCGTGGATGGCGGGCGCCAACTACCTGCCGCGCAGCGCCATCAACGAGCTGGAGATGTGGCAGGCCGAGACCTTCGACCCCAGGACCATCGACGAGGAGTTCGGCTGGGCCGAGGGCCTGGGCTTCACCACCATGCGCGTGTTCCTGCACAACCTGCCGTGGGAGCAGGACAAGGCCGGCTTCATCGCGCGCATCGAGCAGGTGCTCGGGCTCGCCGACAAGCACCACCTGCGCCTGATGCTGGTGGTCTTCGACTCGTGCTGGGACCCGCTGCCGCACCTCGGCAAGCAGCGCGAGCCGCTGCCGCACACGCACAATTCCGGCTGGGTGCAGGCGCCCGGCGCCGCCATCGTCGGTGATCCGGCGGTGTGGGACGCGCGCCTGAAGGACTACGTCACCGGCGTGATCGGGCACTTCCGCGACGACCGCCGGATCCTGCTCTGGGACCTGTTCAACGAGCTCGACAACAAGTTCGGCCCGCCGCCCTTCGACAAGGACGACCTGCCGGACAAGAAGGAGCTGTCGCTGAAGCTCGCCGAGCGCACCCGCGCGTGGGCGCTGTCCGCCGACCCCAGCCAGCCGGTGACGTTCTGCGTCTGGATGGACCTGGCGCGCGAATTCGAGAAGCAGGAGCCGTGGCAGAAGTTCCAGCTCACCGCGTCCGACGTCATCACCTTCCACAGCTACGATCCGCTCGACGCCCTGAAGCCCGGCATCGCGCGCCTGCGCAGCTACGGCCGACCGCTGCTGTGCACCGAATACATGGCGCGCCCGCGCGGCAGCACCTTCGCCGCGATCATGCCGTACTTCAAGGAGGAGAAGATCGCCGCGGTCAACTGGGGCTTCGTCGACGGGAAGTCGCAGACGAAGTACCCGTGGGACTCGTGGAAGGAGAAGTACACCGCGGAGCCCGCGCTGTGGTTCCACGACATCCTGCATGCGGATGGGACGGCGTACGACGGGAAGGAGGTCGCGCTGATCAAGGAGTTGACGGGGGCGAAGCCGTGAGTCGGGCGCTCGGCGCAAGGCGCTAGGAAACCGGCTTCCGCCTCGGACATCCATGTCCGCGGTCCGCTGGGGGCTCCCCGCGGCATTTGCTTCCCCGCGGCCTGGGGTAACCTCCCGCCGCTCATGTCGGATCCTTCCCGTCCCGCCCATGCCCCCAGCCAGACGCGCCGCCCGTGAACGACGCAGTCCGCTCGTGCGACGTGCTGGTGATCGGCGGCGGCGCCGCCGGCCTCTTCACCGCGCTCACCGCGGGCCGCCGCGGGCGCGCGGTGGTGGTGCTGGACCACAGCCCGGCGCTGGGGCGCAAGATCCTGATCTCCGGCGGCGGGCGCTGCAACTTCACCAACCTCGGCGCGGGGCCGGAGAACTACCTCTCGGCCAACCCGCACTTCTGCAAGTCGGCGCTCGCGCGCTACTCGCCCGAGGACTTCCTCGCCCTGGTCGAGCGCCACGGCATCGCCTGGCACGAGAAGAAGCTGGGCCAGCTGTTCTGCGACGGCTCGGCCAAGCAGATCGTGAAGCTGCTGATCGACGAGTGCGAGGCCGCCGGCGTGACCATCGTCACCGGCTGCGTGGTGTCCGCGGTGGAGCGCGACCAGGACTTCCGCGTCGCCAGTTCGCGCGGGGCGTTCCGCGCGCCGCGCCTGGTGCTCGCCACCGGGGGCCTGTCGATCCCGACCATCGGCGCCACCGACTTCGGCTACCGCCTGGCGGCGCAGTTCGGCCTGGCGGTGGTGCCGACCGCGCCGGCCCTGGTGCCCTTCACCCTGCCGGGGTCATGGGGCTCGGCCGAACTCAGCGGCGTGTCGGCCGACGCCGAGGTGCGCTGCGGGGACGGCGTGTTCCGCGAGAACCTGCTGTTCACCCACGCCGGACTCAGCGGTCCGGCGATCCTGCAGGTCTCCTCGTACTGGCACCCGGGCGAGCGGGTCGTGATCGACCTGGCTGCCGGGCCGCGATGTCGCCGCCGAGCTGGCCGCGGCCAAGGCGAGCGGGCGCCAAGGCGCTGGTCTCGACCCTGCTCAGCGAGCGCCTGCCCAAGCGCCTGGTCCAGCGCTGGCTGGCGCAGGGCGGCGACCGCCCGGTGCACCAGCTCGCCGCGCGCGAGCTGGCCGCCATCGCCGCCTCCTTCCACGCCTGGGAGCTGGTGCCCGCCGGCACCGAGGGCTACCGCAAGGCGGAGGTCACGCGCGGCGGCATCGACACGCGCGAGCTGTCGTCGCAGACCATGGAGGCGCGCCGCGTCCCCGGCCTGCACTTCATCGGCGAGGTGGTCGACGTCACCGGCTGGCTGGGCGGCTACAACTTCCAGTGGGCCTGGGCCTCGGGCCACGCGGCGGGGTCGGCGGTCTGATCCGATCCATGCCCAGCCTCGGGCCGGTACAGGGCTCCGACGTTCATGTTCTCTGCGCCTCTGCGGCGATAGCCTCCAGTCTTGCCAGCCATCACGTTCGATCCGGATGGGAGGCATGGGGTGCGCGCTCCGCCCTTGACCATGGTGGGCGCTGGCGACGATCCGCGCCATGACCACGCCGCCCGATCACGATCCGGTCCTCGAGTCGCTGCAGGACGAACTGCGCGCCCAGCTCGGCGCGCTCAATGAGCTGCACCACCCCGTCTACCCGTCGCGGCCGGCGCGCGTCGCCGAGCTCGAGCGCCGCGTCGACGAGTTGCGCGGGCAGATCGTCGCGCGGCGCAAGGACCTCGCCGCTGCGATCGCCAAAGCCGGCTGAGCCGGCCGCTCGGATGCGCGAGAACGACCTGATCCGCGCGCTGCGCGGGCGCGTGCGCGATTCGGAGGGGACGCTCGGCATCGGCGACGACTGCTGCATCTGGACGCCGGGCGGTCCGACGTGCCTGAGCGTCGACACCATCGTCGAGGGCCGCCACTTCCTCGCTGGCGAGCAGCCCGGCCTGGTCGGGCGCAAGGCCGCGGGCGCGGCGCTCTCCGATCTCGCCGCGATGGGCGCGCGGCCGGTCGGCGCGGTCGTCGCGTTGACCTGCCCCGCGGCCTGGGACGGCCGGGTGGTGATGGAGGGCCTGATCGCTGAACTCGAGCGCCACGCCTGCCCGCTGCTGGGCGGCGACACCACCGGCGGCGAGTCGCTGGTCATCAGCGTCACGGTGTGGGGCGAGGCCGTGCCCCAGGGGAGCACGCCCGGCCGCCTGCTGCGGCGCAGCGGGGCCCACGCGGGCGACCTGCTGGTGGTGACGGGCCCGCTCGGCGGCAGCCTCGCCAGCGGCCGGCACCTGCGCCCCGAGCCGCGCTTCGCCGAAGGCCAGTGGCTCGCCGCGCACGGGCTGGCGCACGCCATGATGGACCTCAGCGACGGCCTCGCCGCCGACGCGCCCAAGCTGGCCGAGGCCAGCGGCTGCGGGATCCTGCTGCTGCCGGCGCAGGTCCCGGTGCACGCGGACGTGCCGCTGTTCTGTGACCAGGCGCGCGCCGCCTGTTGCGATGGCGAGGACTTCGAACTGCTCGCCGCGGTCTCGGCCGAGCAGTGGCCGACGCTGCAGCTCGCCTGGCCCTTCCCACGCCCGCTCACCACCATCGGCTGGCTGCTCGCCGAGCCCGGCAGTTGGCGCGAGGACGCGCGCGGGCGCATGGTGCCGCTGGAGTGGACCGGCTACGAGCACGGGTGAACCGACGCGCATGGTCGAGCTGGCGCTCGACCCTCCCGGCGACAGCCCCGAGTCCACTGGCTCCTCGTCCCCGCCGGCACCCACCCCCGGGAGGGTCGAGCGCCAGCTCGACCAGGATCATCAGGGTCCTCAGGCCTGGCGCACCACCTCCGGTCACCCTTCCCCGTCCAACGATCGAGCCGCTCCTTTCACCCGCTACCGCGCCCGCTTGACCTCGGCCACGAACCTCAGCACCTGCTCATAGGTCATCACCGCGTCCGGCACGAAGATGAACGTGTCGCCCCGCCCCATGACCAGCGGCGTCTGCACGACCAGGACGGTGTGGTTGGGGGTGTCGGCGGCGCGGTGCACGGAGCGCAGGTCCTCGGCCTCGAACTGCCAGTCGACCTGGGCGCCGTGCGCGTGCACGAAACCGGGGATCTCGGCGGAGGCCGCGAGCGGCGCGTCGAGGACCAGCGGCACGGACACGCCGAGCGCCTGCACCGTGCGGATGCCCTGGTCGTCGGCCGCAGGCGCGGCCTCGGCGGTCGAGGCGAGCGCGACCAGCAGGGCCAGGGTGGCTGCGGCGCGCGCGGTGGCGGTGGGAAGGTGGGTGTTCATGGACTCTTCCGGGGTCGATCGGGTTCAAGGAACGGGCTGGCGATCAGCCGGTCTTGCGCCGGCGCGACGCCGCGATCAGGCGCAGCTTCTCGACGCGGGTGAGCTGCTTGATCTGCCATTCCCGCCGCAGCGCGGCGCTGCGGTCGGCGCAGGGCTCGTGCCAGACCAGCTTCACGGGCCGGCGCGCGCGGGTGTACGCGGCGCCGGCGCCGCGGTTGTGGGTGGCGAGGCGCTTCGCCACGTCGGTGGTCCAGCCGCAGTAGAGCGTGCCGTCGCGGCAGCGCAGCAGGTAGACCAGTGCCGAGGTCGCCACGGGCATGACCGAGGATAGCAGGGGCGGAGGGGGAGGGGAAGACGTCCCCTCCTTCCCTTCCGTCCTTCGTCGAGCATGGTTCAGCCATGATCATCCTCGATACCGAGACCGTCGACCTGCCGACCATGGCGGGGCCGATGCGCACCCACCTCTTCCGGCCGGCCGCGCCGGGGCGCTATCCGGGGTTGGTGCTGTATTCGGAGATCTTCCAGGTCACCGGCCCCATCCGCCGCACCGCGGCGATGATGGCCGGGCACGGTTTCAGCGTGGCCGTGCCCGAGGTCTACCATGAGCTGGAGGCGCCGGGCACGGTGCTGGGCTACACGCCCGAGGGCTCGGCGCGCGGCAACGCGCACAAGGTCGCCAAGACCCTGGAGAGCTACGACAGCGACGCGCGCGCCTGCATCGCCTTCCTGAAATCCGCGCCACACTGCACCGGGCGCATCGGCGCGATGGGCATGTGCCTGGGGGGCCATCTCGCCTTCCGCGCCGCGCTCCAGCCGGAGATCCTCGCCGCCGCCTGCCTCTACCCCACCGACCTGCACAAGCGCAGCCTGGGCAAGGGCAGCGCCGACGACAGCCTCGACCGCGCGCGCGAGATCGGCGGCGAGCTGCTGATGATCTTCGGCCGCCAGGACCCGCACATCCCCGCCGAGGCGCGCGCCGCCATCTACCAGGCGCTGAGCGGCGCCGAACGCCACTTCGAGTGGCACGAATTCAATGCCGCGCACGCCTTCCTGCGCGATGAGGGGAACCGCTACAACCCGTCGTTGGCGCACCTGACGTACGGATTGGTGGTGGAACTGTTCCGGCGCAAGCTCGGGGAAGGCGACGCGCGCGCATGAACGAGCACTGGCGCACCGAGACCTGCGAATCGTGGGCGGCCGATTTCAGCCATGGCGATGCCGCGAAGCTGTTCCCTGGGCCGGTGGCCGAGCACGCGCAGGAGATCCTGGGGACCCTCCTCACCGCTGCCTGCGCCGCGGGCGGTCGCGAGCCCGGGGCGCTCGGTGACGAGGACCTCAAGACGGCGCTGCTCGGTGCGGTCGCGCGCCTGCCGCTCGAGCCCGAGGTGCGCGCCTTCGTGCCGAGCCTGGCCCGCGCGTTCCTCGCTGATCTTCAGGCGCAGGGCCGGCTCGCCGAGGGCGCCGCGCGCGGGCGCTACGTCGGCGCCCTCAAGGAGGCCTTCCTCGCCGCCGGCGGCAAGCCCGCCACCTTCGTGCGACCCGCCGACAAGCTCGGACGCAACGAGCTGTGCCCGTGCGGCAGCGGGAAGAAGTTCAAGAAGTGCTGCATGGGGAAGTGAGGCGGGCGAGCGTCAAATCTCCAGCCGCCCCTGCGCATGCAGCTTGCGGAACACCGCGATGGTCTCCGCCAAGCCCTGCTCCAACGGGATGCGCAGCAGCCCCGGATAGGCCGTGCGCAGCGCGGCGTCGTCGAGGTTGGCGGCGATGGGCAGGTTGCCGCCCGAGGCGGTGATGAGCTTCTCCGCGCCCGGTATCTGCGCGGCGAGCGCGCGGATGAAACCGGCGGTGTCGACGACGTCGCCGCCCACGGTGTAGACCTGGCCATCGCTCATCGGCTTGCGCGCGCAGGACACGAACATGTCCGCGACCTCGCGCATGTGGATGTAGGCCGTCGGGCCGGCGAAGGGGATGTCGAAGGCCTTGCCGTGGATGGCCGCGGCGATGGCGCGGGTCGGAAAGCTGGTCATCCCGGAGTCGCGGCCGGGGCCGTACACCGTCAGCGGGCGCAGGCCGACGCTCGCCACCTGGTTGGCGGTCCAGTAGGCCTTGGCGGCGTGCTCGGTGCACAGCTTGAAGGCGCCGTAGTGCGTGGTCGGGCGCGGGATGGACTGGTCGCCGACCTGCTTCTCGGCGTACTCGGCGTCGGGGCCGAAGACCGCCGCGCTGGAGGCGTAGACGATGCGCGGCGCGGCTCCGGTCTTCGCCTTGCGCACCTTGGCCGCCTCGAACACGTTGAGGGTGCCGAGCACGTTGACGCGCGCGCCGGCGAGCGGGTTGTCGCGGCACGTCGGCACCTGCAGGCCGGCGAGGTGGATGATCGCGTCGGGGGCGATGCGCTCGACCAGCGCCAGGACCGCCGCGCTGTCGTCGATCGGGGCGGCGTGGAACTCGATGCGCGGGATCTCCTCGGGCGAGAGCAGGATCGCCCAGCGCTTGGTGTTGCTGGCCAGGTCCATGACCACCGGCCGGTCGCCGTCATCGAGCAGGCGGCGGATGATCCAGGTGCCGAAGAAGCCGCAACCGCCGGTGATGAGGATGGTCTGGGGCATGGAGGTCCTTGGGGGAGGCGCTAGGTGCTAGGCGCTAGGCACGAGGCGCGAGGCGCGAGGCACGAGGCACTGGAAGCGAGAAGCGAGAAGCGAGAAGCGAGAAGCGAGAAGCGAGAAGCGAGAAGCGAGAAGCGAGAAGCGAGAAAATGTGATTCCGCGAGAACGCAAGCGCGCGAGCTGGAACGCGTCGCGATCACCTGTTCACGCTTTCGCGGTCGCGCGCCACACCGGGCCGTCCGGGAAGATGTGGTCGGTGATCGACTGTGGCTTCATCTCGATGCTGTAGCCGGGGCGGGTCGGTGGCATGTAGTGGCTGTTCTTCACGACGCAGGGGTCGAGGAAGTGCTCGTGCAGGTGGTCGACGAACTCGACGACGCGGTTCTCGGTGGTCGCGGTGACGCTGACGTAGTCCCACATCGACAGGTGCTGCACGTACTCGCACAGGCCGACGCCGCCGGCGTGCGGGCACACCGGCACGCCGAACTTGGCGGCCATCAGGTAGACCGCCAGGATCTCGTTCACGCCGCCCAGGCGGCAGCTGTCGATCTGGCAGAAGCTGATCGCGTCGGCCTGCAGCAGCTGCTTGAACAGCACGCGGTTCTGGCAGTGCTCGCCGGTGGCGACGCCGATGCCGAGCGGCTTCAGCGCCTTGGCGATGGCGGCGTGGCCGAGCACGTCGTCGGGGCTGGTCGGCTCCTCGATCCACCACGGCTTGAAGGCGGCCAGCTCCTTCATGCTCTCGATCGCCTGCGCCGACCTCCCACACCTGGTTGGCGTCGATCATCAGCTTGCGCTCCCAGCCGATCTCCTCGCGGATGATGCGGCAGCGGCGCAGGTCGTCGGCCAGGTCGCGGCCGACCTTGATCTTGAGGTGGGTGAAGCCGTCGGCGATGGCCTCGCGGCACAGCCGGCGCAGCTTCTCGTCGGAGTAGCCGAGCCAGCCGGCGGAGGTGGTGTAGGCGGGGTAGCCGGTGCGCTCGCAGCGTCGGCGATCGCGCTCCGCCTTGGTCGCGTCGCGCTGCGCGCAGGATGGCCAGCGCCTCGTCCGGGGTCAGCGCATCGCTGAGGTAGCGGAAGTCGATGCAGCGCACCAGCTCCTCCGGGCGTCATGTCGGCGAGCAGGCGCCACAGCGGCTTGCCGGCCACCTTGGCCCACAGGTCCCAGACCGCGTTGACGATCGCCGCGGTGGCGAGGTGGATGGCGCCCTTCTCCGGGCCGATCCAGCGCAGCTGGCTGTCGCCGGTGATGTGCCGCCAGAAGCCGCCCATGTCGGCGGTGAACGACTCGAGCGTGCGCCCGGTGACCAGGGGGGCGAGCGCCTTGACGGCGGCGACGCAGATCTCGTTGCCGCGGCCGATGGTGAAGGTCAGCCCGTGCCCCGCCAGGCCGGGGCGGTCGGTGCCCAGCACCACGTAGGCGGCGCTGTAGTCCGGGTCGGGATTCATCGCGTCGGAGCCGTCCTTCAGGCGCGACGTCGGGAAGCGCACGTCGTGGACGGTCACGGAGGTGATGGTGATGGGCATGGGTCGGCGGCTCCGCGGCGGGGTCGGGTCAGGTCTCGTCGGCGACCGGGTTGGTGAGGTCGCCGATGCCGGAGATGGAGATGGTCACCTGGTCGCCGGCCTTCAGCCAGCGCGGCGGCTTGGCCGCCATGCCCACGCCGTGCGGCGTGCCGGTGAGGATCACCGTGCCCGGCAGCAGCGTGGTGCTGCCGCTGAGGAACTCGATTGATCTCGGCGACGCTGAAGATCATGTCGCCGGTGGTCCAGTCCTGCACGGTCTCGCCGTTCAGGACGGTGGCGATGCGCAGCGCCTGCGGGTCGGGGATCTCGTCGCGCCCGACCAGGCACGGGCCGAGCGGGCAGAAGGTGTCGAAGGTCTTGCCGCGGCACCACTGCCCGCCGCCCCACTGGAGCTGCCAGTCGCGCGCGCTGACGTCGTTGGCGCAGGTGTAGCCCAGCACGTGGTCGAGGGCGTTGGCGCGGCTGACGTTCTTCGCGGTCTTGCCGATCACGACGGCCAGTTCGCACTCGTAGTCGACCTGGGTGCTGGCCAGGGTGCGCGGGATGATGATCGGCGCGCCCGGATCGCAGACGGTGTTCGGGCCCTTGGCGAAGACCACCGGGCGCTGCGGCTCGGGCAGCTTGCTCTCCGCGGCGTGGCGGCGGTAGTTGAGCCCGATGCACCAGATCATGCTCGGCGCCACCGGCGCCAGCAGCGCGGTCGGGGCGGACGATCTCATCGCTGACGGTGTGGGCGCCGAAGAGGTCGCCGCGCAGGCGGCGGACGGTGCCATCGGCGGCGAGCGCACCGTATCCGGTGGAGTTCGCCTGGTCGCGGAATCGGATATATTTGATGGCTCTCTCCTGGCTGGCTCGGGCGGGTCCGGGAAACCCGGTCGCCGCGGCCCACTGGTATACCAGCGGTGTGCGGGGATGTTGTGGGCTGACGGACAAAACCGCAAGAAGCGTTCGGGTCGGGAAGCGCTTGGCGGGCCGGGGCGTGGAAGGTGAGGGGGCTGGCCCGCGCCGCCGGACGATGTGCGCTCTGGCGCAGTCGTGACGGAAAGAGGTACAACGATGCGATCATTCGCCGGAGCGGACGCGTCGTGGGTCTCGCGTGGCGTGCGGAAGTTCACCGCCGTGCTCCTGGGATAGCAGGTCTCCGGCCCGTGTAAAATTCGATTCGATCGCGTCACGGGGGTGCGGTGGCCGCGGTGGGTGCTTCCTGGGACGGCGCGTGGCTGGTGGGCTCGACCGAGGAGGCGCCAGCCGGCGCGCGGTCGGGGGAAAATGCCGGGCGTGGGTGGACGGGTGCAGGGTGGAATTGCAAACCGGGCGCCCGCGTTGCGGCGGCAACGCATGTGCCCGGGTTAGGTTCAGCGCCTTCCGGAGCTCGTTCCAGGGTTCTGGCGGAGATCAAATAAGCACGGTGGAAACAGGTTTTCAGTCCGGTTTCGGTAACGGTGCCGCGACTGCGACCCTGCTGCCGAACCTTGGCGCGCGCGGGGCGTTCATCAGCGCACCGGACAGGAGACGACCATGGGCAGCACCGCGGATCCCGCGCACCAGCGCAACAGGCAGCAGGCGGATACGGAGGCTGGTCCGGAAGGTCCAGCTGCCGTCCGCGAACACGAGGAGGAAGAGGGGCGGACCAGGGCCGGTCCGCCGGCGTGGGTCCTCAGCATCGGCCTCCATGGTGTGGTCGCGTTGATCTTCGCGAGCCTGGTTTATGTCGGCAGGGAACCGGTCGTCGAGCTGCCGCCATGGATGCCGCCGCCGCAGACTCCGAGCATCCCACGACCGGAGCAGCCACCGGTCGTCGCCATCCAGCCACGTCCCGAGATCGACACCACGCAGATTGCGGACGAGGCGGCCCCGATCACCCCCATCGAGGTGAAGCCGGACCTCCTCGACACCACCGATGCGACACCGATGATACTGGAAAGCAGGGCGATCCGACCGCGGTTTCCACGGTCGAGACCGGCGGCCAGGGGGGATTCATCGCCATCGGTGGCGGTGGAGCGTCCAGCGGCATCCTGGGTGATCGCAAAGGCGGCGGCCACAACGAGGCGGTGAAGAAGGGCGGTGGCGGTTCCCGACCGAAGCGGCCGTCCATGACGCCCTGCGCTGGTTCAAGCGCCACCAGAGCGCGAACGGCATGTGGGACGCCGAGCACTACCAGGACAACTGCCAGGCGGGACCCAGGTGCGAGCCGGGCAGCGCGGCGAGCGGCGGCGGCAGCGATGTCAACGTCGCGCTCACCGGCTATGCGCTGCTCTGCTACCTCGGCGCGGGCTACGACCACAAGTTCGGGACGTACCGCACGACCGTGCAGAAGGCCCTCGACTACCTGCTGTCGGCCCAGAAGCCCGACGGCCTGATCGGTGTGCGCAACTACGAGCACGCCGTGGCCGCCATGGCCCTGGCCGAGGCCTATGGCATGACCAGCGACCCGACCCTGCGCGCCCCGGCGCAGAAGGCCATCACCCTGCTCGTCAGCCGCCAGGCGCGCAACGACGCGAAGGAGGCGGACAAGCCCTACGGCGGTCTGGGGTGGGACTACGTCGACGGCAATCCGGCGCGCAACGACTCCTCGGTGAGCGGCTGGTGCGTGATGGCGCTGAAGAGCGCGGTCGCATCCGGGTTGAACGTCGGCACCGGCCTGGCCGGCGCCCGCACCTGGCTCGACAAGTCGTGGAAGGCGGCGAACCCGGGGTGGCGCACCCTGGTGGACCCGTACGCCGCGCGCTCGGGCTTCCCGTACACCTGGGACGCCACCACCGACGCCGTGCAGATCGATCCGCCCGGCAGCCCCGCCCACGACCTGGCGCCGGTCGGCGCGGTCTGCGCGGTGTTCCTCGGCCACCACCAGGGCGACATCATGCTGGAGTCGCTGTGCAACCACATCGACGCCTACCAGCATCCGACCACCTACCCCTGCAACACCTACTACCTGTACTACGACACCCTGGCGATCTTCCAGGCCGGTGGTGAGCGCTGGCAGCGCTGGAACAAGACCATGAGCGGCATGCTGCTGGGGAGCATGCGCCGCGAGCCCGGCTGCTTCGAGGGGAGTTGGGATCCGGCGGGCACCGTGTTCCATGGGCACGACACCGGGCGGGTGCTGAGCACCGCGTACTGCTGCCTGTGCCTGGAAGTGTATTACCGGTACCGGCAGGTGGGGAAGGAGGTGGCGGGGCCGGTGCTGCAGTGAGGGGGCGCGAGGCGCGAGGCGCGAGGCGCGAGGCGCGAGGCGCGAGGCGCGAGGCGCGAGGCGCGAGGAAAATGGCTGCACCTTTGAAAGCAATGCTCGAGGTGGACAGTGGACAGGGGATCAGCGCCACGGCTCGTGAACGAAGTGCAATATGAGAGCGGCCCAGTGGCCAATGCTATCAATCTAAGCGTACAAGGCCGTTCCTACGATAGCCAGGAGTCGTCTTTCTCGCGGCTCTGGTCCCTCTGGTGCTCTGTGTTCTCTCACGCTGTCTGATCTTCCGTTCGGCCGAGCCGGAATGATGGTGGGTGGTACCGACCGCCGATCGAACACAGAGCACCAGAGAGACCAGAGAAGAGCTTAGCTTGATGGCATTGCCCAGTGGGCCGCGGTCCCGGGGGGAGGCATGCCGTTGAAAGGGCATGCTCTGGACAGCGGAAGGCTGTCCCCCTGGGACCGCGGCCCACTGGGCCGCATTCCTGGTCAAATCGGAAACCGCACGAACGTATGAGGAACATTTTGTCATTCCAGGCGGCGCCCAACGTGTCGCTCCCTACGCAAAACCTCGCTGCCCCGGTGCCGATCCCTCGTCGGGGGTTTCCCCCGAACCGCTTCCCCGGCGCGCACCTGCTCGTCAGATGCGACCATGCCGCGCCCCCTGATCGCGATCCTGTGCAGCCTGGCCGGCCTCGGCGCCGGGGTGTGGCTGCTGCTGATCTGCCTGCTCTCGGCGCCGCCGCTGCTCGCGGGGCGGGTGCCGTGGCCGCTGGCGGTGATCGCGGCGGTCGCCTTCCTCGGCGGCTGGACCTTCATGCGGCGCTGGTGGCTGACCAGCCTCTACGCGGGCGCTCCGGCGCTGGTGTTCTGCAGCGGTTGGTTCCTGGTCATCGGCGACGAGGGCGTGTGGCACCCGCTGTGGCCGCTGCTCGGCGCGCTCGCGGTGGTGGGCGCGCTGCTGGCCGCGGCCGGCGGCGCCTGGCTGGCGCAGCGCCGCGCCCAGTGACAGGTCACGGCGCCGGCGTGAGCGCGTCGCGGTACTTCTGGACGCGCCGCTTCAGGTTCTCGCGGTCGCTGTCCGCAGCGTCCGCGGGTAGCAGGTCCAGGGCGAGTTCGCCGTTGGCCAGGGCTTCGCGCGTGCGCTTGTTGACGAACAGCGCCCAGGCGAGGGTGTCCAGGATGTCGCTGTTCTGGTGCTTGGCCCGGGCGTCGGCCTTCTGCGCCGCTTCCAGCCCGGCGGGCGGGTCGCGCTGCGCCTCGTCCGCGCAGGTGAGCAGGAACCAGGCGTACGACGAGATGGTGGAGGCCTCCGCGCCCGCGCTCGCCGCCGCGTCCGCGTAGGCGCTCTTCGCCCGGGCGTAGTCGTGCGCCAGCTCCGCCGAGGTCGCGACGTTGTAGGCGCCGGTGCTCTGGTCGTGCAGCCAGGTCTCGTTGTCCGGCACCAGCGCGAGCAGTGCGGCGTTGGCGCTGCGGAAGGCGCCGAAGGACTCCAGGGCCTCCTGGCCGTGGCCCCAGCGGTACTGCAGGTTGCCGAGGCTGTTCCACGCGGAACCCAGCGCCTCGAGCGCGCCGCGGTCGTCCGGCCGTCCGGCGCTCAGCGCCTGGCGCAGGGCGACGGCGCGCCGGCAGGTCGCCGTGGCGGCGGCGAAGGCCCGGTCCCGTGCGACCGCGGCGTCGCCCTGGGCACCGCTCCCGGCCGTCGCCGCCACGGCCGCTTCCGCCTGCTGCACCAGGCTCGCGGCCAGCCCGGTGCGCACGTCGCGGTCGGCCGGCGCGCGCGCGCCGAGCTGTTCCCACAGCGCCTGCGACTCGCTGGCGTCCTCGGCCGCGCCGCTCGCCCCGAGGGCGGTCGCGAGGTCGCAGGCCCAGGTCAGCCGCGCCGGCTCGGCCGCGACCAGGGCGCGGTGCAGGACCAGCGCCTGGCGGCGCAGCAGGCCGGCGACCTCGGCGCCGCCCTGGGGATCTGCCTCCAGGCCGTAGACCGCCATCCACTCCAGTGCGAAGGCGAGCTCGCGCTGGAACAGGCGGTTGGTGGGCTGCGCGGCGACCAGCCGCCGGCGGATGTCGACGCCGTTGGCCTGGTCGCGCAGGGCCTCGGCCCGGGTCGGATCGCGGCGCTTGACGGTGGCGAGGCCTTCCCAGGCGCCGGCCAGGTCGCGTTGGAAGGTCGCGTTGTCGCCATGCTGCTCGGCGAGCGGCCTCAGGATCTCCACCTCGCGGGCGAAGTCCCGCTGCGCCTCGTCCAGCTCCTTGCGCAGCAGGTGCAGCTGGCCGGTGCGGTCGTGGCTGATCGCCAGCTCGCGCAGCCGGATGACGTTGCCCGGGTCGCCCTTGGCCAGCGCCTCGTGGATGGCGACGAACTCGTTGAAGCGGGTCGCGGCCTCGGCCAGGCGCCCCTGCGCCTGGCGCAGGTCGCCGACCTTGGTGGCGGCGATGGCGCGGTCGCGCTGCCAGTCCTCGTTGGCGGGGTCGCGCAGGGCGAGCCGGTCGGCGAGGCCCACGCTCTCGGTGACCACCGCCTCGGCCGCCGTCAGCTCGTGGCGGCGCAGGCGCAGGTCGCCGACGCGGTCGAGGGTATCGATCAGGTCGTGTTCCCAGGCGGCGTTGCCGGCCGCCTTGGCGCCCAGGGCGCGCCGCGCCGCGAGGTCGGCGAGGAAGATGGCGAGCGCGCCGTCCTCGTCGTCGGCGAGCAGGCGCTGGTCTCCCAGGTGGTCGTCGGCTTCGATCAGGGCGTGCTGCCAGGTGAGGTTGTCCGGGTCCTGCCTGGCCAGCCGGCTGCGGATGGCCTGGCAGGCGACCAGGTCCGCCGCGCTGGCCTCGGCGTCGCCGTGGTCCTCGTGCAGCTCGGCGAGGCTGCCGCGCAGCCCGGCGAGGTCGCTCTCCCACTGGGCGTTCCCGGGATCGCGCGCGACCAGCTGCAGGCGCAAGGCCAGGGCGCTCTGGCCAGCGGCCAGGGCGGACTCGGTCTGGCCCTTCAGGCGCAGCGCCTTGGCGATGCGCTCGTGGCAGCGCGCCAGCGCGGCCTGCGCGGCGAGGTCGGTGCCGTCGCGCTGGGCGAGCCCCAGGCGCAGGGCGAGCGCGCGCTCGAGCCTGGTCGACGCCTCGCCGACCCTGCCCGTGCGCCGCTCGACCTCGGCGAGCAGTTCGTGGCTGGTGGCGACGCCGGCCTGCCAGCGCGGCTCGCTCTTGCCGACGCCGTCCAGGAAGCGCTCGCGGATGGCGAGCGCGTCGCGGTAGGCCGCACCGGCGGCGGTGAGGTCGCCGCGCGTCTGCTGGATCGCCGCGTGGCCGTCGAGGGCCTCCGCGAGCTGGGCCTGCCAGTCGGCCTGGTCCTGGTGGCCGGCGACGCGGGCGCGCAGCAGCGCGAGCGCCTCCTGGTAGGCGGCGTCCGCGGCGGTGAGGTCGCCCAGGTCGCGCTGCGTGTCGCCGACCAGCCCGAGCAGGCGCGCCTGGTCGATGGCCGCCTGCGCGTCCCCCGGCCGCGCGTCCGCGAGGCCTTTGCGCAGCGCCAGGCAGTCGCGCGCGACCGCCAGCGCGCCGCCCAGGTCGCCCTGCGCCTTCAGCACCTGCGCGAGGTTCTCCTGCGCGATCGCCAGGTTGGCCTGCACGGAGGCGTCCCCGGCCTCGCCGGCGGTGGCCTGGCGCGAGCGGTAGTAGTCGCGCGCCTGCCGCGCCACGTCGCCGAGCACCGCCACGCGCCCGATCGCCTGCAGCTTGCCGCTCAGGTCGTGGAGCATGAAGGAAGTGAGCTGCTCGGCGTGGCGGCGCTCGCTGAGCGCGAGGTCGCGCTCGCGCGCGGTCTGCGCCGCTTCGTCCTGCCGCAGCCGCTTGGCGTGCGCGAGCAGGCCCATGCCGACGGTCAGCCCGGCGACGATCGCCACCACCGCGGCGGCCAGCGCGCGCCGGTTGGTGCGCGCCTGGCGCGCGGCGCGCCCAGCCGCGCCGCGCGCCGCGCCCACCGTGGCGCGCAGGGCGCTGCTGGCGCCGTCGTCCCCGCCGGTCAGCGCCTGCAGCTGGGTCTCGGCCAGGCCGAGGTCCCCGCCCGCGAGCGCGGCCCCGGCGTAGGCGAGGCGCGCCTGGCGCTCGCCGGTGATCGCCGCGGCGTTGTCCGGCCACAGCACCAGGGCCTGGCGGAAGCCGGCCACCGCCTCGGCGTAGTCGCCATAGTGCTCGCCGCGCGTCGCCGCATCGCCGCCCGGGTCGGCGGCCGCGCGCGCCAGCACCGCGGCCGCGCCCTGGCCGATGCGCTCCGAGGCGCGGTGCTTGAGGTGGGTGCGCAGCGCCTCCTGCAGCTCGGCGACGCTCTGGTAGCGGTCGGCGGGCCGGCGCGCCAGGGCGCGGCGGCAGATCTGCGCGAGGCCGGCGGAGACCTCGGCGGGGAAGTCCGGCGGCGCGCTGCGGCTCGCCGCGAGGATGACCTCGGTGAGGTTGCCGCCGCGGTGCGGTGGCCGGCCGGTGAGCACCTCGTGCAGGATCGCGCCCAGCAGGTAGGTGTCGGTCCACGGCCCGATCTCCTGGCCGAGACCGTGCGCCAGCTCCGGCGGCATGTAGCTGGGCGAGCCCGACGGCGAGGTCACCGTGCTCTTGTGCGGGGCGCGCAGGTCGACGTCGGCGCGCTCGCGGATGTCGACCGCGATGCCCCAGTCCATCACCAGCACCTCGCCGAAGCCGCCGACCATGACGTTCTCGGGCTTGAGGTCGCGGTGGACGATGCCCTTGCTGTGCGCGAAGGCGACGGCGTTGGCGACGCTCTGCAGGATGGCCAGGTGTCCTTCGAGGTCGTAGGCCGCGGCGGCGGCGCGCTCGCCGTCGTCGCGGGGGTGCAGCAGGCGCCGCCACGAGTGGCCGCCGACCAGCTTCATGGCCAGGAACACCGCGCCGTCCTGGTCGCGCGCCAGCTCGTGCACCGGCACGATGTTGGGGTGGTCGAGCGCGGCGTTGACCATGGCCTCGGCCAGGAAGCGCGCTTCGGCCTGCGGACTGCGCTGCTCGGGCAGGATGACCTTGACCGCGACGTCGCGGGCCAGGCTGCGCTGGCGCGCGCGGTAGACCACGCCCATGCCGCCGCGGCCGACCTCGTCCTGGAGGTCGAAGGCCTGCCCGCCGGCGGGCGCCTCCGGCGTGGTGGCGGCCATGGCGGGCGCGCCGAGGGGCGCGTCCACGGTGGCCTCGTCGCTGAGCGTGCCGGCGCCGGGCAGCTGGGCCGCGGCGGTGGCGCGGGTCGCGTCGAGAGGGGGCGTGGCGGCCGGGCCGCCGTGGGTGCGCGCGGTGGCGGCGCCGATCCACGGCGGGGAGCCGGCCGCGATCGCCGTGCCGGACAGCGTGCGCGCGGTCGGCAGCGGCACCGCTGGCGCCGCTCCGTGCGCGGTGACCGGCGGCTTGAGCGTCGCGCCCGGCGGCAGGTCCACGGCGTCGAGGCGGGTGCCCAGGGTGCGCTGCCACAGCGCGATGACTTCGGAGTCGGGCAGTCCGGGGCCGTCGCTCGCGGGATTCATTTCTGGTCCTCGGCGCTGAGCGCGCTGACCTGCAGGCGCGCGCGCGGCAGGCGCAGGGCGAGGCCGTCGTGGAGCGGCACCGCCAGCCCGGGCGGCTGGCCCTCCCCGGCGAGGTGCAGCACGCCGTCGCGCTGCATCAGCACCAGGCCGCCGCCCTCGCCCGCGACCAGCGCGCCGCCCGGGGCGCACGACAGCGCCACCGCGCCCGGCACCAGCAGGTAGGACTGGTCGGAGCCATTGGTCGGGCGGCTGACCCACAAGGCCGGCGCGCGGACGTCGCACGCCTGGCCAGCCAGCAGCGGCGCCGTGCCGCTCCAGGCGATCTGGCGCGCGGTCAGGTCCAGCACCTGCGCCACGCGCAGGCGGGCGATCAGCGGCAGGGTGGTCGTGTGGCCGGTCCCGACGCTGCGGTCGTCGACCGTCAGCAGACCGGCCAGGGCCGTGGCGCTGGCGCCGTCGGCGCTGCTGGCCAGGCGCAGGTGCTGGCCGGAGATGCGCAGGTTGGCGTCCTTGTGCGCTTCCGCCGGACGCAGGCGCAGGCACACGTCCTGCCCGGGGTGGTCGAGGTTCTTCCGGCCCAGGACCAGGCTGGTCGCCGCGTAGACGAAGATGATCTCGAGCGCGAGGCTGGCGGAGGGATCGTCGGGGATCACCACCAGCTTGGCGCGGCCGAGTCCGGGGCGGCCCACCGCGCGCACGCCGTAGGAACGCTGGCCGAGCGTGGCGCCAGCGGAGATGGTGCCGCGCCCGGAGAGCGGGTCGGGCTCCGGCACCGTCGGCGCCGATGCCCCCACCGGCGCCACCCCGCCCTGCGCCGCGGCCAGCGCCTGCTCGAGGGCGGCCGCCGCGCCGGCCGGGCGCTGCTGCGGGTCCGCGCTCAGCAGCGTCGCCACCAGCCGCGCCGCCGCCGGGCCCAGGCCGGGCGGCACCGCCGTGCCGCCCGGCGCAGCGCCCAGGCAGCGCTGCACGATCGCGCCCAGGGCGTAGAGGTCGCCGCGGATGTCCGCGCCGGTGTCGTCGAAGCGCCGCTCGGGGGCGAGGTAGGGCGACAGCGCCTGGTTGCCCTCGGCGGTGCGCGCCACGCCGATGGGCAGCACGCTGCGCGCGCGCCCGAAGTCGGAGACCAGCCAGCGCCCGTCGCCGCCGCGCAGCAGCGCGGCCGGTTTGAGGTCGCGGTGCACCAGCAGCGTCGCTTCGAGCGCGACCAGCGCCTCCAGGGTGTCGATCAGGACGCCCCAGGTGGTCTCCGCGTCGAGCGCGCCGCTGGCGGCGAGCAGGTCCTCGAGGCTGCCGCCGGGCAGGAAGTCGCCGGCCAGCCACAGGTGCCCATCCGACTCGCCGCCGGCGTGGGTCTTGACGATGCGCGGATGGCGCAGCGCGACGCTGAAGGCGATCTGGCGGCGGAACAGCGCGGCCTGCACCGGATCGGCGGCCAGGCGCGGGTGCAGGATCTTGAGCGCGCAGATCTCGCCGCGCGCGGTGGTCGCCTGGTAGATGATGCCGCGCCCGCCCTCGCCGAGCTTGCGCAGCAGCCGGTAGGGGCCGATGGCCTCGGCGCGGCGCGCCTTCTCGCCGTCCGCGGGCGCGCGCAGCGGCGACAGCCCCTCCAGGCCGACCTCGACGATGTCGTGCAGCAGGTGGTCGAGGCCCTTGAAGGCGTAGGCGCCGTACTCGCGCCAGGTCTCGCGCGCGCCGGCGCCGAGCTGCTGGCGCGCGTTGCGGTGCACCACGTCCGAGACCAGCACCTGCCCGGGCCAGGCCAGCGACTGGATGCGCGCGGCGACATCGACCGAGAGCCCGGTGACGTTCATGCGCTTGCTCGCCCCGGCCGGCGTCGGCGAGGTGCAGACCTCGCCGAGGTGGACGCCGACGCGCACCTTGGGCAGGTCCGCCTGGGCGGCGTGCGCGGTCTGCAGCTCCAGCGCGAAGCGCACCGCCGCGCTCGGCACCGCGAAGACCAGGAAGAAGCCGTCGCCGGCGTTGTCGATCTCCTCACCGCCGTGCGCGGCGAGCAGCCCGCGCACCAGGTGCTGGTGGCGCGCGATGAGCTGGGCCGCGGCGCGGTCCCCGAGCAGGCGCTTGCGCTCGGTCGAGGCCTCGAGATCGGTGAAGACCAGGGTGGCGACGCGGCACTGGAAGTCCGCGGTGGCGAAGGGGGAGTTGGACACGCGTCGGTTCCGTCGGGGCGCAGGCCGGTGCGCGCACCATAGTGCTGCACGGGGGGATGTCTATTTCCCGGGCGGGGCGACCCAGGTCTCCGGCCGCTCCCAGAAGGCGTCGTCGCGGCCGCGGTAGTACCCGGCCAGGACCTGGTCCATGACCACCTGGGTGCGCAGCGCCGAGGCTCCCGTGCTGGGGCAGGCACCGCGGCCGTGCAGCTCGTCGACGATGGTCTGGATCAGCGGCTGCTGGACGTGCGCGGGTTGCGGGCGCGACAGGTGCTCGGTGCCGGCGGAAGTCGTCAGCTCCAGCGGTTCGTCGCCGAAGGTCGACAGGGACAGGCGACCGGCGCTGCCGTCGAACTCGATGCGGTCCTCGCTGGTCGTGGCGGCGAAGTCCCACGTCGCGCTGCCGGCCGCGCCGCCGGCGGCGAAGCGCACCTCCACGCGGTCCTCGACCGCCGGCGCCGCCCCGCGCCGCGAGGCCCGCCCGCTGACGTCCTCCAGCGGTCCCAGGATGAAGTCGAGGATGTCCAGGGTGTGGCTGCCCATGTCCAGGAACAGGCCGCCCCCGGCCTGCTCGGCGCTGAGCCGCCACGGCAGCCCGGCCGTGGCGGCCGGCGCGGGGCGGGCGAAGCGGCAGCGCACGGCGCGGGGCGCGCCGATGCGCGTCGCCACGACCTCGCGCGCGGTGATGAAGCGCGCCTGGGCGCGGCGGTAGTAGGCGACGAAGAGCGGCACGCGCGCGGCCGTGAAGGCCTCGACCATGCGCCGGCACTCGGGGTGGTGGCGCGCCATCGGCTTCTCGACGTAGCACGGCTTGCCGGCGGCGGCGGCGCGCAGGGCGTAGCGCTCGTGCGCCCCGGGCGGGGTGGCGACGTAGACCGCGTCCACTCCAGGATCGGCGATCAGCGCGTCGGCGTCGGCGTACCAGCGCGCGACCCCGTGGCGGCGCGCGTAGTCCTCGGCCAGGCGCGCGTCGCGGCGCATCACCGCGACCAGCGCGCTGCCGACGGCCTTCTGGAAACCGGGGCCGCTCTTGACCTCGGTGACGTCGCCGCAGCCGATGATGCCCCAGCGGGTCGTCATGGGACCTCGATGGGATCCGGTCCGGCGGGTCGGCTGGCGAGCAGCGCGCGCAGGCGCGGCACGTCGAGCTCGCCCTCCCAGCGCGCCACCACCAGGGTCGCCACGCCGTTGCCGATGAAGTTGGTCAAGGAGCGGGCCTCGCTCATGAAGCGGTCGACGCCGACGATCAAGGCCAGCCCCTCGACCGGGATGCCTGGTACCACCGCCAGGGTCGCGGAGAGGGTGATGAATCCCGCGCCGGTCACGCCCGAGGCGCCCTTGCTGGTGAGCATGGCCACGCCGAGGATGGTCAGCTGCTGGCCGAGCCCGAGCTGGATGCCCAGCGCCTGGGCGATGAACAGCGCCGCCAGCGTCATGTAGATGTTGGTGCCGTCGAGGTTGAAGGAGTAGCCGGCCGGCACCACCACGCCGACCACGCTCTTCGGGCAGCCCAGCGCCTCCAGCTTGACCATCAGCGGCGCCAGCGCCGACTCCGACGACGAGGTGCCGAGGACGGTGAGCAGCTCATCCTTGATGTAAACGATGAAGCGCAGCAGGCTGAAGCCGATGAGCGCGCGCGATCGCGCCGAGCACGACGCCGATGAAGATGGCGCAGGTCAGGTAGAAGACCCCGACCAGCCAGGCGAGCTTGACCAGGGCCCCGGTCCCGTAGTTGCCCACGGTGAAGGCCATGGCCGCGCACGCCCCGATCGGCGCGAGCCGCATGATCATGCCGACGACCACGAAGAGCATGCGGCTGGTCGCCGCGAGCGTGTCCTGGAGGGCCTGGGCGCGCGCACCCAGCGTGGCCATGGCGACCCCGCACAGCACGGCGACGAGCAGGACCTGGAGCAGGTCTCCGCTGCCCCCGAGCGGCTCGAAGAGCGTCCTCGGGATGATCTTCAGGAGGTGGTCCTGGATGGTGAGCTGGGCGCCCGCTTGCGCGTATTCGGCCGCCTTCTTGACGTCGCCCGCGCTCGTGGCCGTCGAGGCGCCGACGCCGGGCTGGACGAGGTTCGCGACCGCCAGGCCGATGACCAGGGCGAGGGTCGACACCACTTCGAAGTAGAGGAGGGCCTTGCCGCCGACGCGGCCGAGCTTGCGCAGGTCGCCCATGCCGGCGATGCCGAGCACCACCGTGCAGAAGATCACCGGCGCGATCATCATCCGGATCAAGTTGATGAAGGCGTCCATGACCGGCTTGAGCTGGGCGCCGAAGCTCGGCCAGGTGGCGCCGATCGCCCCTCCGACGACCACGCCGATCAGCACGTACAGGTAGGCGCGCGATGGCCTGGCGGCGCCAGGGGCGGCGGGGTCGCTCATCGGCGGGTCCTCACAGGGGCAGAGCGGTGGAGCGCGAGGCGGCGCGCACCTCGTCGGCGGAGACCTCGCGGCCGAGGCTCGCCGACAGGTAGATGCCCTCGCTGATGAGCATGGCGTTCAGCGCCAGGTCGGCGGTCGGCAGCGGCGTGATCGCGCCGCGCAGCGCAGCGATCCAGTGGCGGTGGGTGTCGCTCAATCCGGGGTGGTCGCCGCGCACGCGCTCCCAGCGGAACTGCGCCAGGCCGAGGTCGGCCTTGGCGTCGAGCGCGAGGTGGCCGGCGCTGCGGAAGTGCGCGAACGGGCGCAGGCGCAGACCGCCCTGGGTGCCGGCCACGCTCGAGCCCTCGAGCCCGTCGAGGTCGAGCGCCCAGGCCTCGATCAGGTCGATGGTCAGCCCGGCGGCGCAGCGCACCAGGCCCACCGCCAGCTCCTCGACGTCGTAGCCCGACTGCGCGCGCCGCGCCTCGTCCATCGGCAGCTGCTGGTAGGTCTGTCCACTGACGCGCAGCACCTTGGGGTTGCCGAGCACGTGCAGCATCTCGGTGAGGTGGTAGACGCCCATGTCGTAGAGCGCGCCGCCGCCGGCGACGCGCTTCTGCACGAATGCAGCGGCGCCGTGGCCGTCGACGAAGGGCCGGCCGCGGCGGCGGAAGCCGGTGCAGCGCGCGTGGTAGGGGGTGCCGATGCCGCCGGCCTCGACCAGCTCGCGCGCGGCGCGCACCTCGCCTGAGAAGACCGTCGAGAGCTGCACGTGCAGCATGCGCCCGGCGCGCTGCGCCGCGGTGTGCATGGCGAGCGCGTCGGCGTAGGAGCCGGCCAGGGGCTTCTCGCAGTAGACGTGCTTGCCCGCCGCCAGCGCCGCCTCGGTGGCCGCGCGGTGCAGGTTGTTGTGCACGCACACGTCGACCGCCTCGATGTCGTCGTGGCGCAGCAGCGCGGCGACGTCGGTGTAGGCGTGGGGGACGCCGTGCTCGGCCGCCAGCGCCGCCGCGTGGCCGTGCGAGGGACTGGCGATCGCCACCACTGCGACCCCGGGCATGCCGCGGTAGCAGGCGACGTGCGATTTCGCGATCTCACCGCTGCCGATGATGCCGAGCCGGACGGGGGTGGGGGAGGTGGTCAATGCGGGCTCCAGGGCGGATACCTTCGACGGAGGTCCGGGTGCGTCCAGTGCGGGGTGCGTGCAATGAGTGGGGGTGGGGGGTGCGGGAGGCGCGAGGCGAGGCGATCGGATGCAGGTCGTGCTGGATTTCCAGAAGAGCATGAGGCGAGAGCGGCCCAGCGGGCAATGCTATCACGCTGAGGTCCCCACGTCGTCCCGGGATCGGGCTGCAGCTGTCATTCTCGCTGCTCTGGGCTCTCTCCTCTGTGTTCCATCTGGATGTCCTGCCTTCCGGTCGATGTGGGTCGGAGCTGTGGATGTGGAGCCGACAGCCGATCGGACACAGAGGACCAGAGAAACCAGGGAAGAGCTCAGCTTGATGGCATCGCCCAGCGGGCCTTGGTCCCGGAGGAGACGGGCAAGTGATGAGCCGCTGGCCCCGGGGTCGTGGTCATGCCTCTCCCCCGGGACCGCGGTCCGTCGGGCCGCATTGATCATCGTGGAGCAGGGCTGGCCTCACGGACCTCTCCGAGGACCTCCTCCAGGAGATCGCCCACCCGTTCCTCCAACCACGAACGTGGGGCGGAGGGTGGGCCGCTCATGAAGCCGGCATGGCCGCCGGTGCCGGTCGTCTCCATGCGCACCGACGAGGAGAGATGGTGTGGCGACGGGAAGCACGATGGCGACAGGAACGGGTCGTTGCGCGCCGCGAGCATCAGCGTCGGTACCGCGATGGAGCGCAACCACGGCAGGCTGCTGGCCTTCTCATAATAGTCGTCGACCCCTGCGAAGCCGTGCAGCGGTGCGGTGACGCGCTCGTCGAAGCGGCGGAAGGTGTCGAGGCCGGCCAGCGTGCGCGCGTCCAGGCCGATGCCCAGGTCGCCGCCGGCGAGCTTGCGCGCGATGTCCTGGCGCAGGCTGCGCACCAGGTGCCATTGGTAGGCCTGGGCGAAGCCGCGGTCCAGCTCGCGCGCCGAACCGGCCAGATCGCAGGGCACCGAGACCGCGCAGGCCGCGACCAGGGCGGAGGTGCCGCTTTCGCCAAGCCACTTGAGCAGGATGTTGCCGCCGATCGATACGCCGATCGCCGCCAGCGGCACGCCCAGCGGACGCAGGCGCGCGACCAGGACGTCCAGGTCGGCGGTCCAGCCGGAATGGTAGCTGCGCGCGAGCCGATTCGGTGTGCCGCCGCAGCCGCGGTGGTTCAGCAGCACCGCGCGCCGGCCCTGCGCGGCGAGCGCGTGCAGCAGTCCGCGCACGTAGGGGGAGGTCAGGCCACCCTGCAGACCGGGCAGGACGATGACGATCGGACCCGCCTGGGCGCCGACCCAGTCGAGATCGGTGACGTCGCCGTCCGGCAGTTCGAGCCGTGCGCGGCACGACGGGACGGCTGGTACCGCGCGCAGCAGTGCGGGCCAGATGGTCTGGAGCTGCGCGCCGGGCAGCCACCAGGCGGGATGCGAAGGGGGCGCCGAGGCCAGGCGGGCGGGGCTGGTCCGGGGGGCGCGGAGCGCCGGCTGCGGCCTGGGGCATGGTCGCCCATCCTCCTGGTGGGGCTGGTGGCCATGGTTCCGGATCCCGGCCATGCTCGCAACCGGCCCTTCCGATCATCTCCCGGACCCTCCTTTTCCGCGGTGCATCTGCCATGACCACGTCCACCCGCCCGCCCCGTTCCACCGTCCGCGGCGCCGGCGGCGCGGCGCCGCTGCCGGCCCCGCCGCACCGCCCGAAGGACGGCCACAAGGGCACCTTCGGCACCGTGGTGGTGATCGGCGGCTGCGCGACCATGCTCGGCGCGCCGTGCTTCTGCGCGCTCGGCGCGCTGCGCAGCGGGGCCGGGCTGGTGCGGCTGGCGACGCCGGCCGCGCTGCTGCTGCCGGCGCTGACGCTGGTGCCCTCGGCGATCGGCCTCGAGCTGCCCGAGCGCGCCGGCGCCGCCTTCGTCGCGGCCCTCGACGCGCACGCGGTGGTGGTGGTCGGCCCCGGCCTGGGCCACGTGCCGGCGCGCGCCGAACTGCTGCGCGCGCTGTGGGCCGGCCCGCAGCGCCTGCTCATCGACGGCGACGGCCTGACGCTGCTCGCGGAACTCGCCGCGAAGCTGCCGCCGCGGCGCGCCGCCACCGTGCTGACGCCGCATCCCGGGCGAGGCCGCGCGCCTGACGGCCGCCTGCGCCATCGCGGCCGACCCGCTGGCCGCGGCCCAGCGCGCCGCGGCGGCGCTCGCCCTCGCCCAGCGCTTCGCCGCGGTGGTGGTGCTCAAGGGCGCCGGGACCATCATCAGCGACGGCACGCGGCGCGCCGTCAACCGCACCGGCGGTCCGGCCCTGGCCATCCCGGGCAGCGGCGACGTGCTGGGCGGCGCCATCGCCGGGCTGATGGCGCAGGGCATGGAGGCGTTCGCGGCGGCGCGGCTGGGCACGCACCTGCACGGCGCGGCGGGGGACCTGTGGACCAGACGCCACGGGCCGGCGGGGCTGATCGCGCAGGACCTGGCAGCGCTGCTGCCGGTGGCCGCCCAGGCGCGCTGACGCGTGGACCCGCGGCTCGGCGCCTCTCACCCGAACGCGTACGCCGCCATGCTCAGCACCCCGTAGGTCATGCTGCGGTGCAGGCTGCGCCCGCGCGCCCCGGGGCCGGCGGCGCCGAGGGCGACCAGCAGCGGCAGGAAGTGCTCGGCGCTGGGGTGGTTGCGCAGCGCGTCCGGCGCCGCGGCCCAGTCGACCAGCGCGGCGTGGTCGCCCTGCGCGCTCGCCTTCTCCAGCCACTCGTCGAAGGCGCTGACCCAGGCGGGCGTCTGCCCGGCCCCGCCCCAGCGCAGTTCGCGCAGGTTGTGCGTGGCGCTGCCGCTGCCGATGATCAGCACGCCGTCGTGGCGCAGCGGTTCGAGGGCGCGGCCCAGCGCGAGGTGGTGGGCCGCGCCGAGTTCCGGCTGCAGGGACACCACGACCACCGGGATGTCGGCCGCGGGTAGGCGAGGCGCAGGGGCACCCACACGCCGTGATCGAGCCCGCGCACGGCGGTGCGCGCGGGCAGCCCGGCCGCCGTCAGCAGGTCGCGGATGCGCCCGGCCAGCGCCGGATCACCCGGGCGCCGGGTAGCGCAAGCGGTAGAGTTCGGGCGGGAACCCGGAGAAGTCGTGGATGGTCTCCGGCCGCTCCGACGCCTCGACTTCGGGCGCGGCGGTCGTCCAGTGCGCCGACGCCACCACCAGCGCGCGCGGGCGCGGCAGACCGCTGGCGAGCGCGCGCAGGAAGGTGCGCGCCGGCACGTCCTCGAGCTCGAGCGAAGGTGCGCCGTGCGACAGGAACAAGGTGGGCAGGGGCTCGGGCATGCGGACTCCAGGCACAAGCGCAGGTGGTGGTCGCGAGCGAATCTCGGCTTCGCGTCAGGGATGCAGCAGCCGCCTGATGCCACCCTCGGCAATCCCAGCCCCCACGGCTGCGCGCCCCGGTGGACCGCTGGCGTTGACCAGCCCTGGACGGACACAGGCTTGGCCCGGACCGCCCTCCCGGCACCCTGTGCGCGTTTCCGACCGCCACCCAGGTCCGGCCCGCGCTGAGCGGCTGCGCCTGCCTGGTCCCGATCCGCCTGTCTGCGCAGGAGTCCGCCGCATGACGTCCTCCACCATCGTCCCGACGTCCGAGTCCGCGGTCGCCATCCTGCGTCGGCCATTCCGCCTGGTGCGGACGTGGGTCGTCGCGCTCGCCGCCGCGCTGGTGTGCGCAGGTGGCGCGGTCGCGGCGAGCCCACCAGCGGCGCTGACCGTCGCCGAGCACGGTGACCACCAGGTCGTCCAGCGCACCATCGGCACCACCAGCGGGGTCGTGCCGTTCTCCGGGACCTTCTCCGGCCCGAGCCCGGATCACCTGGACGCGCGCGTGGTGGCGATCACCAGCGCCGCCGTGGCGGTGGATTGGACGACCATCGCCCACGCTCCCGCCGGCGGCACCTGGAGCGCGGGCCTGACCGTCCCGCAGGGCGGCTGGTACCGGGTCGAGGTGCGCAGCGTCGCTGCCGGCGGCGCGGTGCTCGCCAGTGCGGCGAGCACCGTGCCCTGGGGCGTCGGCATCGACATCCTCTGCATCGGCCAGTCGAACATGGCCGGTTTCGGCGACACCGACTTCACCATGGCCGACGACCGCGTCGGGCAGGTCCGCGGCGGCACCGCCTGGCAGCACTTGGCCGACCCGTGGATCACCGGCCTCAAGGCCTCGTGCGGTCCGGCGCTGGGCAACGCCCTGGTGTCCGCCCTCGACATCCCCATCGGCCTGGTGCCCGCCGCCACCCTGGACACCACCATGGTGGGGACGCGGAACACCGACCTGTCGTTCCGCAATCCCGCCGACCACGCCGATCCCGCGACCACCTACGGGAAGGCCCTGCGCGCCGTCGCCACCGCCGGCGCGGTGGAGTTCGTGTGCGTCTCGCAGGGCGCGGCGGAAGCCTTCCTGGACACGGTGGGCACCAGCGACTACGTGGCCGCCTTCCATCTGATGGAGGAGAACTTCCGCGCCGACCTGCCGCACGGCGACCAGGTGCGCTTCGTGCTCTCGCAGCTCGGGCGGCGCATCGCGACCCCGGTCGCGAACGCCGGCTACGACGCGATCCGCGAGGCCCACCGCCTGCTCGATGACGGCGTCACCACCCTGCTCGCCGGCAGTACGGTGGACTTCCCGCTCGCCGACGGCATCACCCACTACGGCCAGGCCGGGCAGGACCCGCATGGGCGGCGCTTCGCGCGCGCCATCCTCTACGCCCTCGGGCGGCGCGCCTCGTACGGCGGACCGCGCATCGCCGGCGCGGCCTTCCGCGACGCCGGGCGCAGCGTGGTGCTGGTGACGATCGCGCACCGCGGCGGCGGCGATTTCCAGCCGACCACGGCGATCCCCGGCTTCGCGGTACGCGACGCCGCCGGTCCCAAGGTGGTGGGCGCCGCGCGCGTCTCCGGCGCCGTCATCGCGCTGACCTGCACCACGCCGTGCAGCGGCGCGACCACCATCACCTACCTGCAAGGCATGGACCCGGCCGGACCGCTCGGGCTCTTCCGCGACGACCAGGCCGATCCGGAGCCGCTGCTGCCCATCACCGTGCCGCTGACGGTGCAGGCTCCACCGGTCCTGCCCGCGACCGTGACGCTCGGCGGCCTCGGCGCGACCTATGACGGCGCCGCGCACGCGGCGACCGTCACCACCACCCCCACGGGCCTGGCCACCACCCTCACCTACGCCGGCGGCACCACGCTGCCGGTGGCGGCGGGCAGCTACGCGGTCACCGCCACGGTGACCGACCCGGACTACACCGGCGGCGCCAGCGGCACCCTGGTCATCGCTCCCGCCGCCGCGACCGTGGCGCTCTCCGGGTTGAACGCGACGTTCGATGGCGGTCCGCACGCGGCGACCGTCACCACCACGCCACCCGGACTCGCGTTCTCCATCACCTACGACGGCGGCGCGACCGTGCCGGTCGCCATCGGCGACCACGCGGTGGCCGTGACCGTCACCGATCCGAACCACACCGGCGGCGCCACCGGGACCCTGACCGTCGCCGCACCGGTGACGCCGCCCGGGGGCGGGAGCACGCCACCGACCGCCTCGGGCGGCGGCGGCGGTAGCGGTTGCGGACTCGGCAGCGGGGCAGCGGCCGCCCTGGTCGGGCTGCTCGCGCTGCTGCTGCGCGCGCGCCCGTACGGTCCTTCGGCTTCGCGGCGGTCGAAATCCTGAGGAGTCCGGCATCCGACTCCCGAGCATCCCGGGTTCAGTGCGCCCACGGGTAGAGCAGCGCCCCGCTGCGCAGCCCGCCGTCGGTCAACGTCGGAGCCGACGCCGCGGCCAGCGCCGCCGGCAGCGCGACCGTCGCGCCGTCGGGCAGGCTGCGCGCCACCCCATCCTCGCCGCACACCAGCGCGCCGCCGCCCCACGCGACCAGCCAGCGCGCCGGGCTGGCCAGGGCGATGCTGCGGCAGCCGCCGCTGGTGACGAGGTCGACCCGGCGGTTGAGGCCGAGCGGGCCGAGCACCGCGATGCGGTCGTGGCCGAGCACGGTGACCTCGCCCGGCAGCTCCACGCCATCCGGCAGGTCGAGCTGGGCGAGGGTCGCGCCGGTGGCGAGGTCGAGCGCGGTCAGGCGCGCCTGGCCCTCGAGCACGATGACCGCGTCGTCGCGCAGCACCAGGGCGACGCCCGGCGCCTGCAGGCCCGACAGCGCGTCCCAGCGCCGCCACCAGCGCAGCGTACCGTCGGGCGCGCTGACCTGGACCTCCTTGCGCGCGATCCCCGAGGTCAGGCGCACCACCTGGCCGCGGTAGGTGTAGCCGCCGTCGTCCTGGCGGCGCTCGCCGTCACCGACGGTGGCGGGCAGCGCGGTGGGCGTGGCCGCGATCCGCGACCACGCGGCCGCTGGACGCGCGAACAGCTGGTTCACGCTCGGAGCACTGCGTGCGCTGCGCGCACCGGCGCCGGTGAGCACGTGCGCCCAGTTGCGCGGGTCATCGGACCAGTCGACCGCGGCGTCCGGTCCGGCGAGCAGCACCTCGCCGTGCGCGTCGCCGAGCGCGGCCACGCGCCTGCTCCCCGGCTGCGCGCCGCGCCGCATCGCCAGCCGCGAGCCCGGACAGCGCAGCCTGGCGCACCGTGGCCCGCTGCTGCGGCGTCGTCGCCAGCGCGAGCAGTTCGACCTCGTGCTCGGCGGCGTGGCGCGCGCCCAGCGCGAGGTGCGCGCGCAGGCGCACGGCGTCGCTTTCAGGGTCCTCGGCGACGCCGCTCAAGGCCGCCAGCGCTTCGTCGGGCCGCGCCGCGGCGAGCAGCAGCCGCGCGCGCGCCAGCGGCGTGGCCGCGGCGACCTGCTCGGCCAGCGATTCCAGGCGCCAGCGCTGGCCATCGGCGCCGATGACCAGCGGGTGCGTGCGGTCGGCGCCGAGGCGCCAGCCCGGCCCCGCGGGCAGGCCGTGGCGCAGGCGCTGCACGGGCCGGTCGTGGGCGAACAGCATCACCTCGCGCGCGGTCAGCCACAGGCTCTCGTCGCCGCGCACCAGCGGCGCCGCCAGGGCCTCGCCGGCGAGGTCGAGGCGCGCCACCTGGCGGCCGGCGAGGTCGAGGCGCCACGCCTGCGCGCCGGTCGAGAACCACGCGGCGCCGCCGGCCACGCTCCACACCCGCGCGCCGGGTGGCAGCGGCGGCAGCTCGCGCACCGCGCCGCCCTCGTCCAGCGCGCGCACGCCCATGGTGTCGCGCACCAGCGCCGCGCCCGGCCCGGTCAGCACCTGGGCGGCGCGCTCGGTGCGGAACTGCCACAGCACCCCGCCCCACGGGTCGCAGGCCAGCACCCAGCCGGGCAGCACCGTCCAGGCGACCGACAATCCGCCCGCGTCGGGCAGGGGCAGTGCGGAGGTGGGTCGCGGCAGGCCGGGCGGCTGGAGGCGCAGGCCCTCGTCGACATCGGGCCCGCGCCCGCTGAGCAGGGTCGCGACCGCGTCGCGCCGCTGGTCGTCCCCCAGGCCGCCCCCGGCCAGCTCGCGCACCCGCGCGATGCCGAGGAACTCGTCGAAGCGCCCGAGGTCGAAGGCGCGGTCGGCGCGGGCGCCGAGCGCGCGCACCGCCGCCGGCGCGGGCAGGAAGCGCGCGGCGACGCGCGCGCGCGCCTCCTCGCCCGCGTGCCCGGGCAGGGCCGAGGCGAACCGGGCATCGAGGTTGGCCAGCACGTGCTCGCGCGCCGGCGCCGCGAGGCGGGCGACCGCGACCGGCAGCGCCAGCGTCCAGCGCCGCGCCAGTTCGGGGTGCTGCGCGTCGGGCAGGGCCAGGGGCGCGCTGAACTCCTCGTCGGCGAGCGCGTCGAGCGGACCGGTGTCGCCGGCGCTGAGCGCGATCAGCGCGTGCTCGATGTCCGCCGCCCGCTGGTCGCCGGCCGCGGCGACCGGCAGGGGCAGCACCAGCGCCCCGGGCGGGTCGGAGGCGGCCAGCCTCACCGCTGCGGCACTGCAGGTCCACAACAGCAGGGCGACGGCGACAGGCGGACGCGAGCGGCTGGCCACAATGCCAAACTACCGTGAAATGGGGGCGGCCAAAGCAGGAAGGGGCGGGTTTCGCGGGAGTGTGGGAGGGGGAGGCGCGCGACGAGCCGAGTCTGGCCGCATCGAGGGCGGGGACGGGGCGAAATGGGGATGTCGGGATGGGCCAGCGTCATCCCCGGGTCATGTCATCCCGGGTCATGTCCTCTCAGCGTGATGCCTCTCACCCGGGACCGCGGCCCGCTGGGCAATGCCATCAAGCTCAGCTCTTCTCTGGTCTCTCCGGTGCTCTGTGTTCGATCGGCGGTCGGTACCACCCACCATCATTCCGGCTCGGCCGAACGGAAGATCGGACAGTGTGAGAGAACACAGAGCACCAGAGGGACCAGAGTTGCGGGAAAGACGACTCCTGGCTATCGTAGGAACGGCCTTGTACGCTCAGCTCGATAGCATTGCCCGCTGGGCCGCTCTTCAAGGACCTCTGTGCTCGCGGAGATCCGGTCCAAAGGCGTTGGACCTGATCCTCTCATTGCGCGCCGCTCACTGCTGGACGCGGATGTCTGCGGCGTTCCCCGGCTTGCGCTCCCGCCGCGACCGCCACCCTGCCCAGGCATGACGCCGAGCGAACTCCTGGACGACCATGCGCGGAGGCCGCGCAATCTCGGCAAGCTGCTGAACGCCAATGCCGTCGGCGATGTCGGCTCGATCGTGGTCGGGGATGCGCTGCGCTTCTACATCGCGGTGGCGGAGGGGCGCATCACCCAGGCGAAGTTCCAGGTGTTCAACTGCTCCGACCAGGTCGCGGCGACGTCGGCGCTCACCGAGCTGGTGACCGGGCAGACGCTGGAGGCGGCCAAGGCCCTCGGTGTGACCGCGCTCTGCGCGCACCTCGGCGGGCTGGATCCGACCCGGCTGCCGCCCCAGCTGTGGGGCATGGCCGGCCTGCAGGCGGCGATCGCCATCTTCCAGGGCGAGGAGCTCGAGCACGACGTCGAACTCGACCCGCTGCTCTGCCGCTGCTTCGGCATCGCCGAGGAGACCGTCCGGCAGTCGATCGCGGTGACCGGCGCCGCGACCGTGGACGAGGTCGTGAACGCCACCGGCGCCGGGACCGGCTGCGGCAGCTGCCGCGCCGACATCCCGCGCCTGCTCGCCGAGGCCAAGGCGCCGACCGCCGCCCCGCCCGTCCCCGCCGGGCGCGCCGGCCCGAGCGGCCGCATCCAGACCCTGCTGCGCATCCAGCGCGTCGCCGAGACGCGCGTGCTCGCGCGCCTGCGCGCCGAGGGTTCCCAGCTCGAACTGTGGGATTTCGACGGTCGCCTGGTCAAGGTCCGCACCACCGGCCGCCTCGCCGGCGACGAGGCCGGCCGGCGCGCCGCGCTCGCCGAGCTCGAGCAGGCGCTGAAGGCGGAGATCGATCCGGGGCTGGGAGTCGCGGAGTAGCCATGCCCGGGTTCCTCGGCGAAGACCAGGTGCGCATGGTGAAGAGCCGCATCGACCTGGTGCAGCTGATGGGCGAGTACACGCCGCTGCGCAAGTCCGGCGCGAACTTCTCGGGCTGCTGCGCCTTCCACCAGGAGCGCACGCCCAGCATGTACGTCTACCCGGAGCAGCAGACCTACCACTGCTTCGGCTGCGGCGCGCACGGCGACGCCATCACCCTGGTGCGCGAGAAGGAGCGCGTCGACTTCTCCGACGCCATCGAGCTGCTCGCGCGCCGCGCCGGCATCACCCTGACCTACCGCGACGACGCCGGCCGCGCGCCCAAGGGCGAGCGCGAGGCCCAGCTCGCCGCGGTCGAGTTCGCGGTGAAGTACTACGAGCACGTGCTGTGGGAGCGCCCCGAGGCCGCCGAGGCGCGCGCCTACCTGCAGAGCCGCGCGCTGTCCGAGGCGGTGTGCCGGCGCTTCCGCCTCGGCTGGGCGCCCGGCAACGGCCAGCTCGTCGACGAGGCGCGCCGCAAGGGCATCGCCGCGCGCGCGCTGCTCGACGTCGACCTCGCCGTCGACCGCAGCGGCCGCCCGGCCGACCGCTTCTGGGAGCGCGTGATGTTCCCGATCTGCGACCGCTTCGGCGCGCCGATCGCCTTCAGCGGCCGCCTGCTGCCCGCCGCCGAGCGCAAGGCCAAGGAGGAGGGCCGCGGCGTCGGCAAGTACATCAACAACACCGACACGCCGCTCTACCACAAGGGCAACGCGGTCTTCAACCTGCACCGCGCGCGCACCGCCAGCCGCGACCAGGGCCGCCTGATCGTGATGGAGGGCCCGACCGACGTCATGGCCGCCGACGAGGCCGGCTTCACCGAGTGCGTGGCGGTGCTGGGCACCGCGCTGACCCCCGAGCACGCGCGCCAGCTCGGCAGCCTGGTCGGCACCGCCGGCCGCCTGCTCATCCTGCTCGACGGCGACCGCGCCGGCCAGGCCAACAGCATCAAGGCGGTGCGCACCTGCCTGTCGGTGGGCGTGCCGGTGCGCGTGTGCGTGCTGCCCGACGAGCTCGACCCGGCCGAGCTGCTCGCCGACCCCGCGCAGCGCGAACGCGGCCGCGCGGTCATGGAGCAGGTGCTGGCCGGCGGCCGCGCCGACGTCGACCACCTGCTGCGCGCGCTGGCGCCGCGCCCCTACGAGCTCGACAACCGCGCGCTGGTGGCGGTCACCGACCAGGTCCTCGAGGCGCTGCGCCCGATGCCCGACCCGGAGCTGCGCGCCCTGCACCTGCGCGACGCGGCCGAGTACCTGGGGATCGAGCGCAGCCGCCTCGAGCGCCGCCTGAATGGCGCCGACGCCAAGGCCGCGGAGAGCGCCGCCACCGCCGCGGTGCGCGCCGAGGAGCGCGCCGCCAGCGAGGCCGCCGGCAGCGGCATCGCGCCCACCCGCCCACCGGTCCCCATCGCCGAGCTGGTCCCGGCCGCGGAGCTCGCCCTGCACCTGCTGCTGCGCCACCCGGCCCTGCGCGCGGGCGCCGCCGACGACCTGGGCCTGGAGCCCAGCCACTTCCCCGCCCCGTGGGACGAGCTCGCCGGCGTCCTGCTCCACGACCCGGCCGCCGACATCCACGTCCTCGCCGACCTCGCGGCGGTGCGCGACCACCCCCAGGTGCACGCCCGGGCCTACGGCTGGGCCAGCCTCGACACCGCGGCGCGCGTTCCGGCCGTCGCCGATCCTGTCCAGGACCTCGCCGACGCGGTGCGCGAGCTGCGCCGCCGCCACCTCAAGGACCAGGTCCACCGCCTCGCCCTCGAGATCGCCGACGCCGAGCGCGCCCGCGACTTCGCCACCGTCGGCCGCCTCAGCGGCGAAAAGCTGGCCCTGACGCGCAGCCTCAAGGACCTCGCCGGGCAGTCCCAGTCGGAGCGCCCGCTGGGCAGCGGCCATCCCGACGCGAAGTGATGTTGGACCCGGTTTCCTGACGAGTCCGTGTGGATTTCGCCGCAGGGACGCAGAGCTGCAGAGAGGGCCGCAGAGGACGGCATCCAGTCGAGGCGACCGGTCGCTCGACCGTGAGCTGGTCATGACCTGTGCCGTCCCCTCCCCTCCCCTCCCCTCTGCGGCCCTCTCCGCGAC
>CAWFSD010000046.1:0-23014 GCA_963818245.1 uncultured Planctomycetota bacterium | reverse complement strand
GCGGCGGCGCGGAGTTCGCCGCTTCGCGCTGGCCGTGGAGGCCCTGCGCCCGAGCCGCGGCCCGCTGCTGTTCCGCCTGCTGGTCAGCCTCGGGCTGGCGGCGCTGGCGGTCGCCGCGGCCCGGCCGCAGTACGGGCAGGTGATCAAGGAGCACGACCAGAGCGGCCGCGACCTGATGCTGGTCATCGACCTGAGCGGCAGCATGCGCATCGACGACCTGGCGACGCCGGCGGGCCGGCGCGTCGACCGCCTCGAGGCGGTGATCACCGCGGCCAAGCAGTTCGTCGCCGGCCGGCCCAACGACCGCGTCGGCCTGGTGTTCTTCGGCGACGACGCGCTGACCAGCTGCCCGCTGACCTACGACCACGACACCGTCGAGCAGTTCCTCGAGCGCACCGAGCATCAGCAGCGCGCGCTGTGGAGCCAGGAGACCGGGCGCGGCGAGGGCAGCGGCATCCTGGGCAACAACACCAACTTCGGCCTCGGCCTGGGCGCCGCGCTGCGCGCGCTGCGCGAGCCCAACCAGAAGGGGCGCGCCATCATCCTCATCACCGACGGCGTCGACAGCCGCCAGCTGAAGAACTGGAAGGACCCGCTCGAGGCGGCGCGCTACGCCCACGACAAGGGCGTGCGCATCCACGGCATCGGCGTCGGCAACCCGCACGGCGACTACACCATCAACGACGGCTCCGGCCGGGTCGAGACCGTGCCCCTGAGCGGCGACGCGCTGCCCGACATGAGCCGCCTCGAGGCCATCACCGGCCTCGCCGACGGCAAGGCCTTCGCGGCCAACGACCTGGCCGGGCTGGCCGAGATCTTCAGCCAGGTGGACGCCCTCGAGCCGACGCCGCGCACCATCATCGAGCACGACGACTTCGCCGACCGCTTCGCCTGGCCGCTGGCGCTGGGCCTGGCGCTGATCGCGCTGGCGCTCGCGCTCGAACCGCGCCTGCGGGGAGTGGCGTGATGGGCCCCTTCGCCGCCCCGGTCCTGCTGCTGCTGCTGCCGCTGCTGGCCGCCCTCGCCGCCGTGCGCTGGTGGTGGGGCCGGCGCGCGCTGCGCCAGCGCGCCGCGGTCGGCGCGGGCAGCGCGCACCTGACCGGGTCGGTGGCGCGCGCGCGCGGCTGGCAGCGCCAGGCGCTGCTGTGGAGCGGGCTGGCGCTCGCCACGGCCGCGCTCGCCGAGCCGCGCTGGGGCATGCGCAGCGAGGTGCGCGCCGCGCGCGGCGCCGACGTGCTGGTGCTGCTCGACTGCAGCCGCTCCATGCTCGCCACCGACCTCTACCCGACGCGGCTGGAGGCGGCGCGGCGCAAGTGCCTGGCGCTGTTCCACGCCGCGCCGGAGACGCGCATGGCGCTGGTCCCCTTCGCGGCCATCGCCACGCTGCGCTGCCCGCTGACCAGCGACCACAACGCCCTGGCCGCCATGCTGCAGGACTGCGACCCCGCGCTGTTCCCCGCCGACCAGGGCCTGCAGGGCACCGCCATCGGCGACGCCGTCCAGTTCGGCCTCAAGCTGCTGCGCAAGCAGGTCGACCGCGGCCAGGCCATCCTGGTGCTGAGCGACGGCGCGGACGACGACCACGACGCGGTGCAGGCCGCCTGCGCGCAGGTGCACGACGCCGGCGTGCCGGTGTACGGGCTGTTCCTGGGCGACCCCGCGCGCAAGGCCACGCTGGTGATCGACGGCAAGGAGGAGCAGATGGACGCCAGCCGCGAGACCCTCGACGCGCTGGCGGTGGCGAGCGGCGGCATTTGCGTGAACGCCGGCAACGGCGACGAGGACATCGCCGCGATCCACCGCCACCTGCGCGCGCAGGTCGCGCAGAACCCGTGGGAGGAGCGCCACCGCGTGGTGGCCAGCGAGCGCTACCAGTGGCTGGTGCTGCCCGGCTTCGCGCTCATCCTGCTCGGCGCGCTGGTGCCGCTGCGGCGCCGGCGGGAGGCACCGCGATGAGCTCGACCGGACTGGCGGCGCGCATCCTGCTGCTCACCGCGGCCCTCGGCCTGGCCGCGGCCGCCGACCCGTGGCCGCGCCTGACCGCGGCCGCCGGCCGGCCACCGGCCGAGGCGCGCAAGGAGCTCGAGGCGCTGCTGCTCGAGCAGCCCGACTTCCTGCCCGCGCACTTCAACCTCGGCACGCTGCTGCTGGACAGCGATCCCGACACCGCGGTCAGCCACCTCGAGCGCGCCGCCGGCAGCCCGCTGGCCGACCTCTCCGCCGACGCGTGGAGCAACCTCGCGCTGGCGCGCTACCGCCAGGGCCGCCTCGACGAGGCGCTGACCGCCGCCATCCACGCCTGCGAGCGCCGCCCCGACGGAGCCGCCAAGGCGCTGCGCGACGAGCTGCGCCGCGTCCTGGTGGTGCGCCACGACGAGGCGCGCCGTCGCGCCGAGGAGGAGGCGAAGAAGCTGCACCTGGCGCTGCGCAGCCTGCCCGACGCGCACGTCGGCGAAGCCTACGACCAGCACCTGCAGGCCATCGGTGGCGCTGGCGGCTACCGCTTCACCCTGGGCGCGCCGCCCGCGAACGCCGCCGCCGCGAATGCCGCGCCCGCCCCCGCGGCGCCACCGCCGCCCGCGCTGCCGCCCGGCCTGGCGCTCGAGAGCGATGGGCGCGTGCACGGGACGCCCACCGCGGCCGGCGCCACCGCCATCCCGGTGGTCGTCCAGGACGCGGCCAGGACCAGCATCAGCGCCGGCATCGCGCTGACCGTCATCCCCGCGCCGGCGATCACCACGCGCGCGCTGCCGGAGGCCATCCTGGCCCAGGACTACGCAGCCGGACTGTCCAGCGTCGGGCTGGAAGCGCCGCGCTGGCGCATCAGCGGGCTGCCCGGGGGGCTGGCCGTCGGCACCGCCCGCGCAGCGACCGCCACCATCTCCGGGCAGCCGCTGCGCGCCGGCACCGTCACCGTGCACGTCGTCGCCGAGGACGGCGCGCGCAGCGCAGTGGCCGACCTGCCGCTGACGGTGAGCGATGCGTTCGCTCCCGACGCCGCGGTGCTGCCACCGGCCACCGCCTGGCAGGCGTACTCGCACAAGCTCGGCGTGCGCGGACCGGTGCAGGCCTACCGCTGGAGCGCCGCGCCGGCGGCGGGCCTGACGATCTCCGCCGACGGCGCGGTCGGCGGCACGCCGGAGCAGGCTGGCGAGCAGGCGCTCGCCGTCACCATCGCCGCCGCGGACGGGCGCAGCCGCACCAGCACCGTGACCGTGCCCGTCAACCCGCCGCCGGTCATCGAGGAGCCGCAACCGATCGAACTGACGCGCGGCGCGCCGGTGGTGCGCCCGCTCGCGCTCAGCGGCGGCACCGCACCGTTCACGTGGACCCTGGCCGAGGGCACGCTGCCCAAGGGCCTGCGCCTGGATGGCGACGGCACCCTGCGCGGCGCGGTCGGCGAGCCGGCCAAGGCCGAGGTCACCGTCGCCGCCACCGACCGCTGGCAGGCCGCGACCCGGCAGAAGGTCACCATCATCGTCAAGGAGGCGGACAGTAAGGACCAGGACCAGCAGCAGGAGCCGCCGAAGCGGGACAAGGACCAGGACCAGGCCAAGCAGGAGCCCAAGGACGGCCAACAGAAGCAGGACGGCAAGGACGGCAAGGACGGCAAGGATCCGCAGCAGGAGGGCAAGGACGGCAAGCAGGACGGCACGGACGGCAAGCAGGCGCAGCAGGACGCGAAGAAACCAGGCGACGACGCGAAGAAACCCGACCCGCAGGCCGGCGGCAAGGACCAGAAGCCCGACGACGCCAAGCCCCGCGACCAGGGGAAGGACCAGACCGCCCAGCAGCCCGGCCAGCAGCCAGGTGCGCAGGACAAGCTCGGCGGCGGCACGGACAAGGACAAGGACAAGGATCACGCCCAGGATCAGACCGCGGCGGCGACCGCCGGCGGCGCTCCTGCCGCCAACGATCCTGCACACGACCTGAAGCAGGCGGCGGCCGACCGCTGGCTCGACCAGCTGCCCAAGGAGAACCGCGGCGCCCTGCGCGTGCAATTGCTCGATGGCAGCGGCGCGCGCGTGCAGAAGGGCAAGGCGTGGTGACGCGCCTCCCCCGTGCCGCCCGCCGCATCCTGGCCGGCCTGCTGGCGCTGGCCTGCCTCCCCGGCGTGGGCGCAGCCGAGGCCAAGCTCGAGCTGCCCGATCCGCTCGTGCCCGGCGTGGTGCTGGAGGGCGCCATCAAGGTCGAGGACGCCGCCGCGGGCGTCGCCAACGTCACCCTGCCGCCGGTCGCCGGCCTGGAGTGGCAGGTGCAGACGGGGCGCATGAGCTCGACCAGCATCATCAACGGCGTGGTCACGCGCAGCGAGACCGTGCGCCTGGCGGTGCGCGCGCAGATGGCGGACACGCTCAGCGTCCCCGCGGTGACGGTGACGCTGAGCGATGGCAGCACCCTCACCACCGCGCCGCTGACGGTGGCCGCGCACGCGGCCAACCAGAACCTGCAGGGCGACGCCTTCGCCGAGACCGCCTTCGAGCCGGCCGCGATCGTCGCGGGCGAGCCCACCACCCTGGTCTACCGCGTCTACCTGCGCCAGAACAACGACCGGCCGCGCGCGCTGCGCCAGTGCGACCTCGCCCCGCCGGCGGGCGCGCTGCCGCTGGGCGAGCGCAGCGACAGCGAGGGGCAGACCTACGACGCGCGCGGCAACCCCTGGCGGGTCCACACCTACCGCTGGCCGCTGACCTGGGCGCTGCCCGGCGCCTACCAGGCGGGCGGGCAGCAGGCCTACGTGATCTGCCGCCAGGACTTCTTCGGCCAGCTCTCGCCGATCGCCGACCGCTCGGTGGCGATCCGGCCCGCGACGCTGACCGTGGCGGCACTGCCCGAGGCCGGCCGGCCGGCGGACTTCAGCGGCTTGTTCGGTCCGCTCACCATCAGCGCCGCCCTCGAGCGCCCGCGCATCGCCAGCGGCGAGGGCACGGTGCTGACGGTGACCATCGAGGGCCGCCAGACCGAGCTGGTCACCCGCCCCGCCCTCGCGGTCCCGGCCGGCCTGAAGGCCTACCCGAAGGACGACGACGCGCCCGCGCGCAGCGGCGCCGGCGCGCGCGACCAGCGCCCGCTGGGCGCCGTGCCGGGGCCGCACCAGCGCAGCTTCCGCTGGGACATCGTCCCCGAGCGCGCCGGCGACTTCGCGCTGCCCGCGCTGACCCTCGCCTACTTCGACCCGGCCAGCCGCGCCTACGACCACGCGCACGGCCCGGCGCTGACCCTGACCGTGCTGCCCGGGCGCGCGGGGACGGTGTCGATCACCGGGACGCCGCTCAGCGAGGCGCCGGGGACCCCCGCCGGCCCGCAGCTGCTGCTGCCCGCACCGCTGCGCGGCGGCGCGCCACCGCGGCCCGGCGCCGCGCTCGGCCTGCTCGTGCTGGGCGCCGCGTTCGTGGGCGGCGCCCTGGTGGGCCTGGCGGGACGCTGGCGCGCCCGCCGGCCCGACCGCCCGCACCGCGGCCGCGCCCTGCGCCGCGCCGCCGCCGCGGGCGATCTCGAGGCCCTCGCCGCGGCGATCCATGAGCTGCTCCAGGTGCTGCCCCCCGGCCCCGCCGCCGCGAGCGCGGCGCGCCTGGCCGAGCGCATCGACCTGGCGCGCTTCGGCGGCGCGCCGCTCGGCGATGTCGGCGACCTGGTCGCGGTGCTGGAGGGGGTACCGTGACGCGCACCCCGCTCCGGCAGCGCTGCAGCGCGCGCCGCGTGCTGCTCGCGCTGTGGCTCGGCGCGCTGCTGCCCCTCGCCGGCGCCGACGATCCCTACGCGCTGTGGAGCGCCGGCCGCCCCGCGGCCGCCATCCCCGCGCTCTACGCCGCTGCGCAGGCGAGCGGGCGCTGGGACGCCTGGCTGGACCTCGGCCTGGCCGCCGCGGCGGCCCAGGACCGCCCGCGCGCCGCCGCCTGGCTGGCCGAGGCGGCGCGGCGCGCACCCGAACGCCGCGAACCGCGCGAGGCCCTGCGCGCCCTCGACCCCGCCCAGAGCGTCGCGCTGAGCTGGAGCGAGCGCCTCGGGCCGCTCGCCTGGCCCGGCACCGGCTGGCCCGCGGTGGCGCTGCTCGGCGGCGCCGGCCTGGCCCTCGGCCTCGCCCTGGCCGGCCGGCGGCGGCGCGGCGTGGCTGCCTTCATCGGCTGCGTCGCGCTGGCCGCGGCCGCGCCCGGCCAGCTCGCCGGGCTGCGCGACGCGCGCCACGAACTGCTCGCCGTCGCGCGCGACTCGCACCTGCTCGACAGTGCCGGCAACCCCGGTGACGCCCTGCCCGCCGGCACCCTGGCCGAGCGCGAGCTGCAGCAGCCGTGGCCCGAGCGCGTGTTCGTGCGCCTGGCCGATGGGCGGCGCGGCTACCTGGCGCTGGTCGACACCCAGGCCGAACCGGCCGCGCCGTAGCACCACCGGCATCCCCGCCCTTCACCCGCGCCGGGGTCCTGCGATACTCCGCTCCCCATGCCCACCGCCGTCCCCGAGGTCGACGTCGAAACCACCACGCGGCTCGCGCCGCGCTGGCAGGTGGTGCTGCTCAACGACGACGACCACACCTACGACTACGTGGTCGAGATGCTGGTCGCCCTGTTCGGGCACAGCGTCGAGCGCGCCTTCACCATGGCCTGCGAGGTCGACGCCAGCGGCCGGGTGGTGGTCGACACCACCTCGCGCGAGCGCGCCGAGCTCAAGCAGGAGCAGATCCACGCCTACGGCGCCGACTGGCGCATGCCGCGCAGCGCCGGCTCGATGTCGGCGGAGATCGAGCCGGTGGAATAGGGAGGCGCGAGGCGCGAGGCGCGAGGCCTACCCCTTGCCCCCCAAGTTCCTGGTACGACCCTCCGAAGCCAAGGGGACCCCGTGCACGACACCCTGCTCGTGGTCATCGTGCTGCTCGCGGTGGTGGCCTGCGTCGGGGCGGTGGCGCCGCGGCTGCGCGTGCCGTACCCGATCCTGCTCGCGGCGGCGGGGCTGCTGGCGGCGGTGGTGCCGGGCGTGCCGACCCTGCCGCTCGATCCCGATCTCATCCTGCTGATCTTCCTGCCTCCGCTGCTCTATGCGGACGCCTTCCAATCGTCCTGGCTCGACTTCCGGCGCTGGTTGCGGCCGATCGCCATGCTCGCCATCGGCCTGGTGGCGGCGACCACGCTGATCGTCGGCCTGGTCGCGAAGGCCTGCTTCCCCGACCTGCCGTGGGCGGCCTGCTTCATCCTCGGCGCGGTGGTCTCGCCCACCGACACGGTCGCGGCCCAGGCGGTGATCGAGCGCCTGCGCATCCCGCGGCGCATCACCGCCATCCTCGGCGGCGAGAGCCTGGTCAACGACGCCACCGGCCTGGTCGGCGTGCAGCTCGGCGTGGCGGTGGCGCTGAGCGGCGTGTTCCACGCCGGCGACGCGGCGCTGTCCTTCGCCTGGGTGGCGGGCGGCGGCGTGGTCGCCGGCCTGGCGGTGGGCGCCGCTGTTCGCGTGGGTGAACACCTGGCGGCTCGAGTCCGCGGTGCTGTTCACCTGCTCGCTGCTCGCCCCCTACCTGGCCTTCGCGGTGGCGTGGGAGATGCGCGCCTCCGGGGTGCTGGCGGTGGTGGTGGCCGGCTTCCTGGTGTCGTGGCGCATCCACGACATCCCCCCGGCCAGCCGCCTGGCGCTGTTCGCGACCTGGGAGCAGCTGGTGTTCGTGCTCAACGGCTTCTGCTTCATCTTCATCGGGCTCGAGACGCCGCGCCTGCTGCGCTCGCTCGGCGCCGCCGGCACCTGGCCGGTCACCGGCGCGGCGCTGATCGCGCTGACCGTCATCGTCCTGCGCATCGCCTGGTGCGTGCCCGGGGCCTACGTGCCGCTGTGGATCAGCGCGCGCCTGCGCGGGATGGAGGGCGGCTACCCGGCGCTGCGCGAGGTCTTCGTGCTGTCGTGGTGCGGCATGCGCGGCGTGGTGTCGCTGGCCGCCGCGCTGGCCCTGCCGCCCTACCTCGCCGACGGCCAGCCCTTCCCCGGGCGCGACCTGATCATCTTCTGCACCCTGGCGGTGATCTTCTCGACCCTGGTGGTGCAGGGCCTCAGCCTGCTGCCGCTCATCCGCCTGCTCGGCATCCGCGACGACGCCGCCGACGCCGACGAGATCCGCCACGCGCGCGAGGCGGTGCTGGCCGCCGGCATCGCCCGCCTGGACGCGTTCTGCAGCGAGCACTCCTGCCCGATCGCCGTGCACCACCTGCGCGAGGCCATGGTCGACGAGCTCGACGGCCTGCACGAGCAGGACAGCTCGATCCGCGACCGCGCCGCCAAGCGCCGCGCCGTCTCCATCGAGGTCAAGCGCGCCATCCACGCCGCCCAGGGCCAGGAGCTGCTGCGCCTGCGCGACCGCCAGCAGATCAACGACCGCACCTGCCTGATGCTGCAGCTGGAACTGGACCGCAGCGGGGCGGGGTAGGGCGCGCCTGGGCGGACCCCAGGCGCGCATTGCCATCCCCTCCCGCCCTCCCATGCTCGGTCCGGCCCGGCCTGCCTGCCATGCAGATACGGAAACCTCCGGCGCCGTCGGGGAACATCCATGGATCCTGAGCAGTTGCGGTCGCGCTTCCCCGGCATGCGGCCGCTCGCCAAGGCGCCCACGCTGTTCCGCATCAACGGCTGCGGGCTGGGCATGTACGGCAGACGCGACATCGACCGCGAGACCGGCACCTACCTGAAGACGCGCTGCCTGTGCCTGCTGTTCGTGCCGGTGCTGGCGATCGACGCCTTCCGCGTCGCCGACGCGCGTGGAAGGCTGGTACTTCCTCGGCAAGGAGGGCCTCTCGCCCTTCGCCAAGGCCTGGAACCTGCTGCTGGTGATCGGCATCGCCGCCAGCTTCGCCGGGTCGCAGTACGACGAGTACCGCAATTCCCCCGCCTACCGCGACCACGAGGCCTTCGTCTCGGCGCAGGCCAGCGCCGCCGCCGGCGACCTGCCGGCCGCGGCCAAGGGCTACGCCGCGCTGATGGCCGGCGGGCCTTCGACCGACGAGGCCCACGCCGCGCTCGCGGGCGTGGTCGCCGGACCGCTGGACAGCCTGCCGCCCAAGCAGGCGCTCGCGGTGCTCGGCGCGGTGGCCGGCGTGCGCGCGGCGCAGCGCGAGCCGGACCTGGCGAACGCCACCCTGGCCGCGCACGCCCGCACCCTGATCGCCGCCGCGCGCGCCAGCGACCCGCGCACCGCCATCTCCCTGATCGACCTCACCCGCAAGCTGATCGCGCCCAGGACGCCCAAGACCGCGCACGCTGCGCCAGGTGCGCCAGGAGCGAAGAGCGCGCCGGCGGCGAAGCCGCCCGGCTCCGACCAGCCGCCCGCGGTCGCGGCCGAGGACGCCGCCCTGGCCACGGAGCGCGTCGCCCTGCTCGGCGCCTACGCGGCCCAGGCTCCCGACGACCCCTGGCCGGCCATCGAACTGGCCATCCTCGCGGACGCGGCCGGCGACGCGCAGCGCTGCCAGGACCTGCTCGAACCGCACGCCAAGCGCCTGGGCGCCACCGAAGGCGCGCGCATCCTCGGCAGCCGCTACGCCGCGCTCGGGCGCATCGACGACTCGTTCCCCCTGCTCGACGCCTACACCGGCGCCGGCCTGAAGACCCTGCACGCCGCCGAGGCCGACTGGGAGAACGCCTACAAGCAGTCCTCCGAGCGCGCGCTCACCGCGCTGCGCGGGGACGAGGCCGGCGCCGACTGGTACGCGCGCTACGAGCGCCTCGACAAGGCCCAGAAGCAGCAGGCGGTCGACGAGTGGATCGACGCGCGCGTCTCCGCCGACGCCGGCCTGGAGCGCTACCGCGAGGCGCTGCGCAGCGCCGCCGCGATCGTGCCCACCGCCATGGACCTCGGCATCGTCACCCTGCAGCGCGCCCAGGGCCAGTCGGACCCGGCGGCCAAGAAGCGCGACCTCGAAGCCGCCGAGCGCACCTTCCTCGCCATCCGCGGCGTCGCTGGCGACAGCGACCAGTACCGCGAGTCGCTCGCCCAGGTCTATTACTGGCTCGGCAAGGCGGGCGACGGGCGGGCCCTGCTGGACCAGCTGCTCGTCGACCACCACCGCGACACCAAGGCGCTGGTGACGGCGGCCGGGATCCTGCGCCTGGTCGGCGCGGAGTCCGAGTCGCGCACCCTCAGCGAGGAGGCGTACGCCAAGGGCACCGCGGGGGAGGAGAAGTTCACCGCGGCGAGCCTGCGCTCCGTCACCTTCACCGACATCGACGACGAGATCCTGTGGGTCTCGCGCTGCGACCAGTCGCAGGCGCGCGTGGTGGCCGACCTCGCCGAACTGCGCGGGCGCAAGGCCGCCGAGGCCGGACGCGACGACGAGGCGGCGGCCCTGCTGCGCCAGGCGGTGGACGCCTGGGCGAAGCTGCCCGAGAACGCGACGACCCTGAACAACGGCGCGCTCGCGGTGCTGGCGCTGTTCGACGCGACGGGCGAGCGGGCGCTCCTCGAGCGCGGCACGGCGATGCTCGCCAAGTCCTTCGCGATGCAGCCCGGTGACAGCATCCTGCTCAAGAACGAGGCCGACATCCTCCTGCAGGGCGTGCTGGTGGACGTCATCGGCGAGCGCATCGACCAGCGCCGCCTGCACCGCTACGGCGACCTGGGGATGCTGCGCTTCCTCTACGCCGACGAGGCCGGGCGCGCGGCGGTCATGGCCGCGCTCGCCAACCACCCCGACATGCCGCGCGTGCTCAGCCTGTACGAGAAGCTGGCGGTGATCCGCGCCAAGCAGGCCGGCAGCTGGTACCCCCTGATCCAGCTGCGGCTGATGGCCCGCGACGTGCCGGCGGCGCAGAAGCTGCTGGAGCGCCTGCGCCAGGTCGAGCTCGACCAGGGCGACGCGGCCGCCAAGACCGCGGCGGACGCCAGCGGCGCCAACGACGCCCACCGCGCGAGACCCTGACGCGCGCGCTGATCCGCCCGGAGCGCACCGTCGCCGAGCTCGCCGGCGCCGGCGGCGCGACCTTCGCGCTGGCGGTCGAGGCGCGCATGGACGCGCTCATCGAGCTCGCCGCGTGCGGTGGCCCGCAGCCGCCGGTCGACGAGCTGGTCGAGCGCGCTGCGCAGGCCTACGCGTCCTCGCCCTCGTCCGGCAGCCGCGAGAGCCTGACCCACGCGCTGCTCCACCGCTGCGCGCTCGCGCTCGCCGCCCGCGACCCGGCGGCCGCGGCCCTCATCACCCGGATGGGCCGCAGCCTCGCCCCGTCCACGCTGCTGCCGTTGCTGCTCGAACTCGACCGCGGGCGGCTGCCCGGCGTGCTCGCGGACCCCGACTTCACCCGCGCCTGCGCCCTGCGCAGCGAGGGCGACGCCGCGTTCGCCTCCGCCCCGGGCGGGTGGACCTGGGCGCTGCTGCGCTGGTCCGCCGCGGACGCGGGCGCCGCGCTCGCCGCGCGCGTCCGCGCCGACGAGCACGGAGCGGTGGACCACGCCATCAAGCTGATCATGTGGCCGTGGAGCACCAGCGTGGTGATCGACGCCTGGTGGCAGCAGCGCGCCCGCGGGGATCAGGATGCCGCGCGCGCCCTGCTGGTCGCTGCCAAAGCGCGTGGCGTGCTGCTGCCGATCTCACCTGACCTGGACCCTAGACCCTAGACCTTTGACCGTGGACCGTGGACCCTGGACCCTACCCGTTACCCACAAGTCCCCTCGTTCCCGCCCTGGATGTCAGCGATTTCGGCTGAAATCTGCGAAATCTCTCCAATCTCCCCAAATCTGCGGATTCTTCTGCGGGTCTTCCGGAGAAGAATCCGCAGATTTGGGGAGATTTGGCGAGATTCAACCGGGTTTGATCACATCCACGGCGGTGACTTGTGGGTAATGAGCAGACCCTAGACCCTAGGCCGGTGGAAGTGGTCATTTTATGTCTGTTTTTTTCGTCTAATAGACTCTGGTATTACCGACTCGGGCGTGATCCATTCTTTCATCACCGACGCGGTAACACCTGCTGAGGCGTCAGCCGGTTTCCTAGGGTCTAGGGTCTAGGGTCTAGGGACTTCCAGGCGCAGCGACCAGCTGCAATAAAACCATCCGGCTCGACGTCCCATCCCCCCTCACGGCTTCGGCAGCGTCACCGCGATCACCCGCGCCCCGCTGCCGTCCAGCGCGCACGCGACGATGCGGTGGTGGTTGGTGTCGGCGACGTACACGGTACCGCCGGCGATCGACAGGCCGCCGGGCTCGAACAGGCCGTCCGGCGCGGGCAGGCCGGGCAGGGCCAGGGTGGCGACCTCGCCGCTGAGCGGATCGACGGTGCGCAGGCGCTGGTTGTAGGTGTCGGCGACCACCAGCAGCGGGCCCTTGGGTCCGCTGCCCAGGGCGACGCCGAGCGGGTGCTGGAAGCGCGCGTCGCCGCTGTGGCCATCGACCAGGCCGAAGCCGAACAGGTCGCTGGAGCCGGCGAGGGTGCGCGTCTGCCCGTCGGCGGTGAAGTCGACGGCGCGCACGCTGCTGACCTCGCTGTCGGCGACGTACAGCGCGGTGTCGCCGGCGGCCAGGCCGCTGGGCTGCGCGAACGCCGCCGCGCGCTGCGGACCGTCGGTGCAGTACTCGCGCCCGCTGCCGGCGTGCACGCCGATGGTCTGGCCGGCCAGGTCGTAGCTCCAGATCTGGTGGTGACCGGCCATGGCGATGAACAGCTGCCCGCCGACGCGCACCACGTCCCACGGGCTGTTCAGCCGCGCGTCCTTCGCCGGTCCGCGGTAGGCGCGGTCCTGGCCCTGCTCGCCGTTGCCGGCCAGGGTGGTGACGGCGCGCGTGGCGAGGTCGACGGCGCGCAGCGCGTGGTTCTGGCGGTCGCAGACGAACAGCGTCTTCCCGTCCTCCGACAGCGCCATGCCCTGCGGTTCGTTGAAGGCGGCGGCGGTGCCGGTGCCATCCGTCAGTTCCGGGTGCCCGGAGCCGAGCACCGCCTGCACCGCGCCGTCGAGGTTCGCGACCAGCACGCGGTGGTGGGCGGTGTCGGCGATGAACAGGCGCTTGCCGGCGGCGTCGGCCAGGACCTTGCCGGGGAAGGCGAGCACGCCGTCCGCGGCGGCGTCGTGCTCGGGCGTGAAGCGCAGCGGCGCCTTGGCGAGCGAGCCGTCGGCCTGGCCGGCGGCGATGGCCTTGGCGATGGCCGCGTCCATCTCGGCGCGGTGGCCCTCGCCGGCCCAGGCGGCGACGATGGCGCCGTGGGTGTCCAGCACCGCGAGGGTCGGCCAGCTGCGCACGCCCAGGCGGTTCCAGATCGCGAAGTCGCTGTCGACCGCGACCGGGTGGACGAGGTGGTTGCGCAGCACCGCCGCGCGGATGTTGGCCAGGTCCTTCTCCTGGTCGAACTTGCCGGAGTGCACGCCGACCACCACCAGCGGCTGGTCGTGGTACTTGGCCTCGAGCGCCTTGAGCTCGGGCATGACGTGCATGCAGTTGATGCAGCAGTACGTCCAGAAGTCGATCAGCACCACCTGCCCCGCGAGCCTGTCCTTGGTCAGCGGCGCGTCGGTGTTGAGCCACCCGCGCGCGCCCGCGAACAGCTCGCCGGAGCGCCGCTCGGCGTCATCGGCGGTCTCGGCGCCGGCCAGCGCGCCCACGGCGAGCAGCAGGGCCAGGGCGGCACGGGCGAGGGGACGGTGGGACATGGCGACCTCCGGCCACATGGCCTACCCGGAACTACGTCCCCCGCCACGCCCCGTTGGCCGCGGGCCCCCCGCCCTGGGCACGGAGGGAAGCCGCCAGGCACGAGGCGCGAGGCGCGAGGGACAGCCTTGTAGGACGCGAGGGGTGCCGAGGGTGAAAGCGTCCTGGTCGCGACTGGCGGGGAGGCGGCCCAGCGGGCAATGCTATCAAGCTGAGCTCTTCTCTGGTTTCCCTGGTCCTCTGTGTCCGATCGGCTGTCGGCTCCACATCCACAGCTCCGACCCGCATCGAACGGAAGGCAGGACATCCAGATAGAACACAGAGGACCAGAGAGCCCAGAGCAGCGCGAATGCCAGCTGCAGCCCGATCCTGGGACGACGTGGGGACCTCAGCTTGATAGCATTGCCCAGCGGCCCGCGGTCCCCGGGGAGAGGCCTTCCGGTGAGATGGGCCCCCGGATCGCGGAAGGCTGTCTCCCCCGGGACCGCCGCCGGCTGGGCCGCTATCCCCGTCCTGTGTTCTCCCACTGCACGAACAGGACGCTGCTCTCTCTATGCCTCGCGCCTCGCGCCTCGCGCCTCGCGCCTCGCGCCTCGCGCCTAGCGCCTAGCGCCCCCCCAACGTCAGTCGCCGTTTCCCCCAGCCCTGCTAGCATGCGCCTCCGCCGCTGGACCACCCCATGCCCTTCTCCCCCATCCCGCCCGTCCTCGAAGCCCTGCGCCGGGGCGAGATGGTCATCCTGGTCGACGATGAGGACCGCGAGAACGAGGGCGACCTGGTGATGGCGGCCGAGTTCGCCGACGCCAAGGCGATCGCCTTCATGGCCACGCGCGGCTGCGGGCTGATCTGCCTGAGCATGGAAGGGGCGCTGCTCGACCGCCTCGGGCTGCCGCTGATGACGCGCAACAACCGCTCGCGCCTGGCCACCGCCTTCACCCTCTCCATCGAAGCGCGCGAGGGCGTCACCACCGGCATCAGCGCCGCCGACCGCGCGCGCACCATCCAGGCGGCGATCGCGCCGGACGCGCGCCCCGAGCACCTCGTCTCTCCCGGGCACGTCTTCCCGCTGCGCGCGCGCGACGGCGGCGTGCTGGTGCGCGCCGGCCACAGCGAAGCCTCGGTCGACCTGGCGCGCCTCGCCGGGCTGAGGCCGGCCGCGGTGATCTGCGAGATCATGAAGGGCGACGGCACCATGGCGCGCCTGCCCGATCTGATCGCCTTCGCTGCGCAGCACGACCTGCTGCTGGCCTCGATCGCCGACCTGATCGCCTGGCGCGAGGCGCGCGAGAGCCTGGTCGAGCTCGCCGCGCAGGCCTCGGTCGACACCCCGGCCGGGCGCTGCCGCGCGTACACCTACCGCAGCACGCTGAGCGGCGACCACCACCTCGCCGTGGTGGTCGGCGACCGCCTGGGTCCCGAGCGCGCCATCGAGGAACCGGTGCTGGTGCGCGTGCAGAAGGAGTGCGTGCTCGACGACCTGCTGCACGGCGACAGCCCCGGTGGCGCGCGCGCCAGCCTGCGCCAGATCGGCGCGGCCGGCGAGGGCATCTACCTGCACATGCGCGACGGCCTCGGGCGCAGCCTGCCCAGCCACCTGGTGCGCCTGGGCGGCATCGACCACCGCCCCGGCTCCGAGCCCGATCCCGGCATGGACCCCCGCGACTACGGCATCGGCGCCCAGATCCTGCACCACCTGGGGGTGCGGCGCATGCGCCTGATCACCGCCAGCGAGCGCCACATCAGCGCCCTCTCCGGCCATGGCCTGGAGCTGGTGGAGCGCGTCAAACCCGCCTGATCGTGCACTGTTGTGCGATTCGTTGTGCGAAACTGCCGGAGACCGTTTCTGAAATGGTCAGAGACTCCTCCCGAATCGGCCTCCGTCTCTCCGCACCTCCATGTCGATCCCTCTTCCCGAGGCTCCTCGAGACGGGTCGACAGGGAGACGCGGAGAGACGGAGAGTGCAAGGCAGGAGCAAGTCCATGATTATCTAAGTACGGATAAATTATCATCTTATAGATGAAGGTCCGATTGATTGGACGATCGCTCCATCTGCGACACATCTCGCTGGCTCGCGTATTTCCGACCCTACGCTGCGCCCTTCGCCAGAAGGACAGGCCATGCTCCGCGAAATGCTCCAGGCAAAGCTCCACCAGGCGGCGGTCACCGACTGCCAGCTCGACTACCCGGGCAGCCTGACCGTCGACATCGACCTGATCGAGCGCGCCGGGATGCTGGTCAACCAGCGCATCCAGCTGCTGAACTGCAACAACGGCTCGCGGCTCGAGACCTATCTGATCCCCGGCGAGCGCGGCAAGCGCGACATCGTCGTCAACGGCGCCGCCGCCCGCCACGCCTACAAGGGCGACCGGGTGATCATCGTCGCCTATGCGATCTACAGCGAGGACGAGCTGAAGACCCACCGTCCCAAGGTGCTGGCGCTCAATGCCCGCAACGAGGTCATCGCCACGCATTGAGGCGGCGCCGGCGCGCCATGTCGGGCTTTCCGCACCGCCACCCCCGGGGTGCCTGATACCGTCCCCGCCAGGACCACACAGCCCACCTCGACGCGCGGTGCGCCCGTTGTGGACGTAGGTGGCCCGGCTACTGTCAGATCCGCTTCCAGGAGACCTCCGATGCCCCCGTCATCCCGCCGTACCGCTGCGACCCGCCCGGCCCCCCGGCGCTCGCCGCCCTCGGAAGGCCTCGAAGCGAACGCCGCGGACCCGCACGGCGAGCTGCTCGACGACGGCGCCGCGCCCGCGGCCACCGGGCGCAGCTCGCGGCGCATGACCGCGACCTCGGCCAAGGTGCCGGTGACGCGCGGTTCGCGCCCGCTGACCGCGGCCGAGCAGGAGCAGAAGAAGGCCAACTTCCGCTGGGGCATGAAGGTCGCCGTGCTGCTGGTGGTGCTGATCGCCGCCGGTGCCGCCGCCTTCTGGTTCTTCGGCAAGGAGGACCCCAAGCAGCGCGTCGCCACCGCCGCCCTCGCCGACGGGCGGGCCAACCTCGACGCGGTCGAGCAGGCGCTCAAGAACCGCCAGCCCGACCGCGCGCGCGCCGCGGTCTCGGCCGGCAAGAAGGCCATCGAGATCCCCGCGCTCGGCAACGCCGTGACGCCCGACCCCAAGGACCCCAACCTCGCCGGCGTCCCCTACGGCGCACAGCGCGGTCGAACTCGAGCAGAAGTTCAACGGCTACAGCGAGCCGATCGCCAAGCTCGAGCGCGACATCAAGGCCGCGGCCAGCAAGCAGCGCGTCATCGAGGGCTTCGCCAAGCTGCTCGAGTACTCGGACGAGGACCTCGACAAGTTCACCAAGCAGGTGAACGACTTCCTCGCCAACCCGGTCGAGCCCGAGGCCGGCCCGCGCCCCGACTACGCCGCGGACTACCCCGGCCTGATCATCGACGTGCAGACCCAGGTCGCGAAGATCGACGCCGAGAAGGCGCGCCGCAAGGACGCCGTGACCAAGGACCAGGAGGAGAAGGCCCACGGCGAGGCCGAGGTGCTGGTCAAGAGCGAGCGCTACAAGGAGGCGCTCGACAAGCTCGACGAGTACGCCAAGAAGTACGAGAAGGCCGATTTCTCCAGCATCCGCACCTACATCACCGACTCCGCCACGCTGTCCTGGAACCAGGCCAAGGCGCGCGTCGAGAGCCTGATGGTGGACTACAACGCGCCCGGCACCGCGCCGCCCGTCGCCGCCGCCGCGCTCGCCGCCGCGCGCAAGCGCCTGGGCGAGGTCATCGAGCGCTTCGGCGTCGAGACCATCGTGAGCGAGGCCAAGGAAGCCCTGGGCAAGCTCCCGGAGAAGTGGCGGCACCGCGCGGCATGCGAGCGCGGCCGCCTCGCAGCGGACCGGTCTTCCCCACGCCGCGGTGAGCAGCGCGTGCGCAGCGGCGCCGGCGTGGGGCCTCCAGGCGGGCGTCGCTCCCCGATGCGGGTGGCGCCTCGGGCGCGGCGACCGCGAGCTCGCGCTTGCGCAGCTGCCCGCAGGCCGCGTCGATGTCCGCGCCGCGCTGGCCGCGCACCGTGGGGTGGCCGCCGAGGTGCTCGACCAGGGCCGAGAAGATCTCGACCTCGTCCCAGCTCGGGCGGCGGTGCGGGCTGCCCTCGACCGGGTTGAAGGGCATGAGGTTGATGTGCGCGCCGTAGCGGCGCCCGATCTCGGCGAGGCGCTCGGCGTGCGCGTCGCTCATGTTGTCGCCCGCGAGCAGCACGTACTCGAGGGTCATGCGCCGGTTGACCAGCCGGCTGTAGTCGTCCATCGCCGCGAGCAGCTCGGCGAGCGGCCAGCGGCGGTTGATCGGCACGATGCGGTCGCGGGTCTCGTCGTCGGCGGCGTGCAGGCTCAAGGCGAGGGTGATCTGCGGCTCGTCGACGGCGAGCTGGCGGATGCGCTTGGGCACGCCCGAGGTCGAGACCGTGAAGCGCCGGCGGCCCAGCCCCAGGCCCTTGGGCTCGGCGAGCACGGCGATGGCGGCGCGCACGTTGTCGTAGTTGAACAGCGGCTCGCCCGAACCCATGAACACCACGTTGGTCACCGGGCGGCGCTGGTGGTGGAACCACACCTGGTAGACGATCTCGCCGACGGTCAGGTCGCGCTCCACGCCGTTCTGCCCCGACGCGCAGAAGGTGCAGCCCACCGCGCAGCCGACCTGGCTGGACACGCACACCGTGTGGCGGTCGCTGGTCGGGATCGACACGCACTCGACGAGCTTGCCGTCGTGCAGCCGGAGCAGCGATTTGACCGTGCCGTCGCGGCTCTCCTGGCGGCGGTGCTCGCCGGCCGGCAGCAGCGGGTATTCGCCGTCCAGGCGCGCCGCGAGGTCGCGCGGCAGGCCCTTGAGGTCGGCGAAGCGCGCCACCCCCGGGCGGTAGAGGCCCTCGAACAGCTGCGCCCCGCGGAAGGCGGGCAGGCCGAGCCCCTCCGCCCAGGCGCGCGTCTGGTCGAGGGTCATGCCGTAGAAGTCGGGGCCGGGCATGGGCGGCATGCTAGATCGCCTCCGCGGGATGCACGGGGCGGTTGCCTGGGAACTCGCCAACCAGCGCCTGGACCCTTCCTGGACCGCGCGCCGCTGGCCCGCTCCGCATCCTCTCGCGAGCGCGCCGGCGGCGCGCGGCAGGCAGGGCCCGCACGGTGGAGCGACGCCATAGCGCCGACCGGCGGTGCCTGGCATTGCCCAAGCCCGGCCCGACTGCTACGCCTAGCGCGGAGACCGCGATGAAACCCTTCGCCCCCGGCGCCGTCGCCAGCCTCGCCTTCGGAGTCCTCGCCATCCTGCTGGGCAACGTGCCGCTGCTCGGGCTGGCGCTGGGCGGCACGGCCGTCGTGCTGGCGGTGCGCGCGCGCCGCGCGGTGTTGGCCGCCCCGGAGGCGCTGCTGGGCGCGGAGCTCGCCGCCGCTGGGCTGGTGTGCGGGATCATCGGCACCGTGCTGTCGGCGCTGTCGACCCTCGCGGTGTTCGTGTTCCTGGCCCTCGTCGCGACCGCGGTCGCCGCGGCCACCGGCGCGGGCGCGCGCCCCACCCCGTGCCGCTGCCGCTGCTCTGACGGGGGTCAGGCGGTCGGCCGCTCACCCCGCGGGCTTGTCCGCGCCCTTGGACACCACCACCTGCGCGGCGCGCACCAGCTGCTCCTTGAGCCGGTAGCCGGGGCGGTGCACCTGCACGATGGTGCCGCGCGGCAGGTCGGACGCCTGCTCGGCGATGGCCTCGTGCACGGCGGGGTCGAACAGGCCCTCGCAGGGGATGCTCTCGATGCCGGCGTTGGCCAGCACCGCCTGCAGGCTGGTCTGGATCATGCTGACGCCCTGGGCGAACTCGACGAAGGCCTCGGGCCTGGCCGCGGCCAGGGCGCGCGCGAGGTTGTCGAGCTCGTTCAGGATCGGCTTGACGAAGCGCACCACGCCGCGCGTGGCGGCCTCGTCGGCCTCCTTGCGCAGGCGCTTGCGCACGTTGTCGAACTCGGCCTGCGAGCGCGCGCAGCGCTCCTTCCACTCGGCGGCCTCGCGCTTGAGCGCGGTGAACTCGGCGGCGGAGACGACCAGGTCCTCGGCCGAGGCGTCGGCCTCCGGGGCGTTGGACTGGTCCTGGCCGAGGGCCGCGTCCTGCGGCTCGTTCTGGGGGGCGGGTTGCGGTTCGGGAGTGGGCATGGCTGATCCTTGACGCTGCGGGAAGATCCAGGGGAAGCGGCGCTTCCTTTCTCTTCTCCACTCAAAGAGCGCCTTCATCTTGTCGAAGAAGCCCTTGTGCTCGGCGCTGCTCTCCTCGATCTCGCCGAGTTCCCGGAGCAGCTCCTTCTGGCGGTCGGTGGTGCGCTTGGGCACCGTCACCTGCACCACGACGATCTGGTCGCCGCGGTAGCCGCGCTCGTCCGGGATGCCCAGGCCGCGCATGCGCAGCAGGTCGCCGGGCTGGGTGCCGCTGGGGACCTTGAGCTTGGCGGCGCCTTCGAGCGTCGGCACCTCCAGCTCGGCGCCGAGCGCGGCCTGGGCGTAGGTGACCGGGATCTTGCACACCACGTCCTGCTCGTGGCGCTCGAAGAACTGGTCGGCCGCGACCTTGACGTAGACGTAGAGGTCGCCGCGGGGGCCGCCGTCGCGGCCGGGCTCGCCCTCGCCACCGACGCGCAGGCGGCTGCCGTCCTCGATGCCGGCGGGGATCTTCAGCTTGATGGTGACCTTCTTCGGCTTGGCGCCCTGGCCGCCGCAGGTGGCGCAGGGGTCGGCGATCGCCTTGCCCGCGCCGCGGCACTGCGGGCAGGTGGTCTGCATGACGAAGAAGCCCTGGCCCTGGCGCACCACGCCCGCGCCACCGCACAGCCGGCAGGTGGTGGCCTTGGTGCCGGGCTTGGCGCCGCTGCCGCTGCAGGTCTCGCACGGCTCGTTGCGCTTGAGGTCGATGGTCTTGGTGGTGCCCTTCACGGCCTCGCGGAAGGTGATCTCGATGCCGAGCTTGAGGCTGGCGCCCTGGTTGCGCTCGCTGCGCCCGCCGCCGCCGCCGAAGAACTGGTCGAAGATCGAGCCGCCGCCGAAGACGTCGCCGAAGGCGGCGAAGATGTCCTCCATCGAGTTGAAGCCGCCGCCGGCGTGACCCATGCCCTCGACCCCGGCGTGGCCGTGCTGGTCGTAGCGCGCGCGCTTCTGCTCGTCGGAGAGCACCTCGTAGGCCTCGGCGGCCTCCTTGAACTTGGTCTCGGCCTCCTTGTCGCCCGGATTGCGGTCCGGGTGGTGCTTCATCGCCAGCTTGCGATAGGCCTTCTTGATGTCGTCGGTGCTGGCGCCTTTGGCCAGGCCCAGGACCTCGTAGTAATCACGCTTGGTCGTCGCCATCGGGGGGTTCTCGCTGGTCACTCTGACGCGGCAGGCTGGCTTTCTAGCACATCCTGGGCCACAAGCCTGGCCACCGGCACGGCCCTTCGCGCGGCCCCGCAGGCGGCCACGTAAACGCTTCTCAGGGCTTGGCCGGGGGCGGCGGAACGGGCGCGGCCGGGGGCGCGGGCGCACCAGCCTGGCCCGGATCCAGTTTCGGCTCGTCCAACAGCAGGCGCGACAGGTCGGTGAGCTTGGCGTTGGCCGCCGCCAGGCGCTTGCCGAGCGCCTTGCGCTGCTCGACCGGGATGCCCTGCAGCTTGGCGCTGGCCGCCACGAAGGTCTCGCCCGCCTTCAGGGGCTGCTTCTGGTCGAGGTAGGTCTGCGCGGTGAGGAGCAGGACCTCGGCCTCGGCCAGGGCGTTCTCGGCCTCGGGATCGGGCCTCAGCTTGGCGTCGGCCTCGCGCTGCAGGATGGCGTCGGCGGCCGCGCCGGCGCGCCGGGCGGTGATGGGATCGACCACCGGGGCGGGCTCCGCCGGGGCCGGCGCGGCGGCCGGTGGCGTGGCGGGCCGCGGGGGCGCCGGCGGGTCGGCGGCCGTGAGCGGCCCGCAGGCGACGAGCGCAGCGGACAGGCAGGCGAGCAGGGACGGGCGCATCGGCACTCCGGGGGGAGGGCGGCATGGTCCGGCGCCGAGCAGGGCGGGCAAGCGGAGAGGGCGCCCGGGTGCGCTGGCTTCGCCGGGGCTGCCCGCTAGGCTGCGCCGCTCGCACGAACCCCGGCAGCGTCCGGACGCCCAGGAACCGACCATGGCCAAGACCTCCACGTCCGCACCAGCCGCGAAAGCCGCTGCTCCCGCCCGCCCTGCGCAGGCGGCCCGCAAGGAGAAGGTGGTGCTCGCCTACAGCGGCGGCCTCGACACCTCGGTGATCGTGCGCTGGCTCGAGCAGAAGGGCTACGACGTCATTCTGCTTCTGCGCGAACGTCGGCCAGGTCGAGAAGTACGCGGACCTCGAGGCCAAGGCCCTGAACAGCGGCGGCAGCAAGTGCTACATCCGCGACGTCCAGGAGGAGTTCGTGCGCGACTTCGTGTTCCCCGCGATCGCGTGGAACGCCAAGTACGAGGGCCGCTACCTGCTCGGCACCTCGCTCGCCCGCCCGGTGATCGCCAAGCACATGGTCGAGATCGCCAAGAAGGAGAAGGCCCAGTACATCGCGCACGGCGCCACCGGGAAGGGCAACGACCAGGTGCGGTTCGAGCTCACCGCGTACGCGCTGCTGCCCGGGGTGAAGATCATCGCGCCGTGGCGCGACCCCGAGTTCAACACCGACATCAAGGGCCGCGCCGAGGCCATCGAGTACGCGAAGAAGTGGGGCATCCCGGTCAAGGCGACCAAGAAGGACCCCTGGTCGAGCGACGACAACCTGCTGCACATCAGCTTCGAGGCCGGCATGCTCGAGGACCCGGCGGTGCGCCCGCTCGACCGCATGTTCGAGCGCTCGCTGCCCATCACCCAGGTCAAGGCGCGCCGCCAGACCGTCACCGTCGACTTCGTCGCCGGCGTGCCGGTGAAGGTCGACGGCAAGAAGCTCTCGCCCGCCAACCTGCTGCGCACCCTCAACGAGATCGGCTTCAAGCACGGCATCGGCCGCATCGACATGGTCGAGTCGCGCTTCGTCGGCATGAAGTCGCGCGGCGTCTACGAGACCCCGGGCGGCACCATCCTGCTCGCCGCGCACCAGGACCTCGAGGCGCTGACCGTCAGCCGCGACCTGCTGCACACCAAGAACCAGCTCGCGGTGCGCTTCGCGCAGATGGCCTACTTCGGCTTCTGGTACTGCGAGGAGATGGAGGCGCTCGACGCCTTCCTGAAGGCCAGCCAGCGCCACGTCACCGGCCGCGTCACCCTCGAACTCGACCGCGGCAACGTCACCGTGGTCGGCCGCGAGAGCGCCCATTCGCTGTACGACGCCGCGATCGCCTCGATGGAGGCCGACGGCGGCGCCTACAACCAGTCCGACGCCACCGGCTTCATCCGCCTGCAGGCCCTGCCGCTGCGCGTGCCCGCGCGGCGCGCGGCGCGGTTCGCCGGGGAATAGGC
>CAWFSD010000045.1:0-12723 GCA_963818245.1 uncultured Planctomycetota bacterium | reverse complement strand
CGAATGGGCCCTGGAGGAATGCCCCACAACACCCGAACTTCTGAGGCGATTTGTTCGCCGATATCTGCATCGTTGCCATCATAGTCTTCCGGATGAAAAGCCCGGAATGGGAGAGCAGGTTGGATATCAACGCTGGTCAGGAATCGTTCAATGGTGGCGCGAATCCGATAGGCTGAAGCGAGGATGCACTTCCGATCCCGAACGGTCATACTTTGCTGACGTCGCCAGCACGGCTCGGTTATAGCGGGAACTGATTGAGAAAAATAACTCAGAGGCAGCCCGAGATGAGCGCTGATCGCTTCGATCTCGTGATCCTTGGGGGTAGCTAGACCGGCTTCATAGCGATGAAGCCGTGTGTGGGGAATTCCGATAGCCGCGGCCAGAGCACCCTGTCCGAGTCCGCGCAGTTCGCGACCCATGGTGATAAGCGGCCCGACGCCGTTGAGCTGGCGGGGCCGGGAAAGAGACACAGTGATCTCATCCATGATGATCAGTGATCCTCAAAAATCTACATTGCTCTGGTGTCACGAACTTGGCGATGGCCACCAGGATCGCTCAGCCATCATCGACCTTTTTCTGGCGAATCCGAATCTGGGAGCGCTTGGGCTGATCCGCCGCCTGGTACGCCGGCAGCGCCAACTGGCTCATCGGCTTCGATATCACATACGCAAGGGGATCGAAAGTCTTTGCCCCACGGCGGTGAAGCAGAGCGGTCAGGCAATACCCATCAGGGCGGCTCACGTAGTCGAGGGCGATGTGGTGCATGACTGGAGAGTCGGTGAAGAACGAGGGCTCGAAGTAGGTTTGCTGCTCATGGCCTTCCAAGTCGAACTCCCCCACTGCAAAGGGGACCCTCATAGAAGAGGAGGCTCGACCCTGGGGGGTCCTTTTCACGGTCAGCAACAACCCATCGCCAGGCGAATACATCGGGATGCCCCGCATGATATGGCTCGTCCATCCCTGTTGGCGAGCTGCAAAACGAGATAAGGCCCCGAGAAGGGCTGCATGGCGATGAGCACCCTGAAGCCACCGCTCCTTGATTGGACAGTCGAGGCGGGCTGCTACAGCCGCCATCGTCAGAGCTGCCGTCTGCAAACCCGGCTGGACGACCTCCTGGTCGAGCGCTTCGAGAATGGGGATCACCTTGGCGCGGATGGTCCGAAGGGGCATTTGCATGCAGGAGACTGTATGGGGGTAGGTAATTTTAGCCATCAGAATTTTCAAATATATTTCATTTTTCCTAAGCATTTGATCTTCAATGGCTTATAAACCCCATTGACGCCGGTCGCCTAGAAGTTCGCCCTCAGCAGAAATCAAATCTAATAGCGTCGTTACGTGGATGATCGCGGTAATAATGGGAATTCACAACCACCACCGATCAGTCCCACCGTCGAGACGTTGTGGTGCGGCGAGCGGAACGGCCGGCTGCGCAGGAGCCCGCCGCCCGCCGGCATCAGTCCCGACACCGAGTGCACGCGCGTGACGTCGAGCGCCTCTTCGAGGGTGAGTTCGGGCAGCAGGCCCGGCAGGCGGCGCGCGAGCATGGTCTTGCCGGAGCCGGGTGGGCCCATCATCAGCAGGTTGTGACCACCCGCCGCCGCGACCACCAGCGCCCGCTTCGCGTGCTCCTGCCCGCGCACGTCGCTGAGATCGGGCCCCTCCCCCTCGAGCCGCACCGCCGCCGCTTCGGCGCGCACGCACGGCGCCCCGGCCAGGCCGCTGCGCACCCATTCGCAGACCTCGGCGAGGTGCCCCGGCGCCAGCACGCGCAGGCCCTCGACCACTGCAGCCTCCTGCGCATTGCCCGCCGCGACCACGATGTGGCGCAGCCCCGCCTCGCGCGCCGCCAGCGCGCAGGCCAGCACGCCCGCGCACCGGGCGCAGCGCGCCGTCGAGGGCGAGTTCGGCCAGGAACAGCGCGTCGCGCGGCGGAGGCGGCAGCTTGTTTTCCGGAACCGTGCAGGCGAAGCCGAGCGCCACCGCCAGATCGAACGCGGGCCCCTCCTTGCGCCGGTCGGCCGGCGCCAGGTTGACGACCAGATGATCAGCCGGGCGGTGCGTCAAGCCGCTCGAGAAGATCGCCGGCGTCACCCGCTCGATCGACTCGCGCACGGCCGCGTCGGGCAGGCCGACCACCGTGGTGCGCCCGACCCCGGTGCTGGGCTCGCTGCGGCTGATCTCGACCTGGACGAGGTAGCCCTCCACGCCTTCAACGGTGGCGGCGAGGAGTTGGACGAGTTCCATGGGGCCAGTTTGGGGGACGTGGCCCGGGCGGAAGGTTGGCGGTGGGCCGTAGCGCGCTGAGCTGGCAGCCCGCAGGTCGTTCCCGCACACCTATCCCGGAATCTCCACCTCCGCCTCGCGCACCGGCCGGCCATCGCTCCAGAGGCCCATGAAGCGCTGCTGCGGCGTGTCCCCCAGCGCGTACGCGAGGTCGGCCTCCCGGCCGGCGAGCGCCGCGCCGAGCAGGCCATCGCACCATTTCCAGTACCCGTACCAGGTGTGGGCATCGGCTGCGCCCGCGCAGGCGGGCAGCATGGCGCGCGCGGGTGCCCGGAAGCGGGCGAGGAACTCCGGGGAGGACGCGTAGGACCGGTCGATCACGATCGGACCGAAGTGGCCTGCACGCAGGTTGCCGTCGCGGCGTAGGCGCACCAGATTGCGCTGCGCCGCCCCCAGGCCCGTCGCCCCGTGGAAGATGCGCCGGCCGAGCCGCTCGCCGGCGATGCCGTCGTGGTCGGCCACCACGACCAGCAGCAGCAGGTCAGCGAGGTCCGCCGGCGGCCCCGTCAGACCGAGTCCGCCGTCCCCCGGCGTGATCAGCATCAGCGCGCTGGGCGGAGCCAGCCCCGCGTCCGCGGCGCCAAGCGCCAGGTTGACCGCGAGCGGCCCGCCCAACGAGTGTCCGACCACCGCCCAACGACCATCGGGGGACGGTCGCACGTGTCCGGATCCGCCCACCAGCCGGCGCATGGCCGCGGCGACGGCGGCGACAGCGTCCCGGCTGTACGCCCACACGCGCAGCAGACTGGTCTGGTAGACGGGGAAGACCACGATCTGGCCGCGGCGCGTCAGGTGGTCGATCCACGCTCCATAGTATTGCGGGTCGACGCCGAGATGGCCATGCAGGAACACCACGACCGGGGCGCTGGCCGGGGTCGGGTCGCAGGGTTCGTAGATGTAGTAGGCCCGCGGTCCCGAGCCGAAGGGACCGGTCCGCCGCACTCCGCCGTGCGCGAGCCGAGCGCCCCCGGGTCCAGACAGCGGTTGTCCAGGAGGGCGGACCCGAGCGGCATCGGCGAGGGCCGGCGAACCCGAAGAGGCGGCGCAGGAGCGGGGCAGGAGGCGCGCGCGCACGCCGGTGCTCATGGGTGCTCAGGGCCGCGCCCGCGCGCGCCACGGATCGCGGCGGGCACGGGGTCCTCAGGTCGGCGGGGTGGACTGGCGCGAGCAGGCGTCTGGACACCACTTGCGGATCAGCAGCTTCACCAGCGCCACGAACTCCAGGTAGTCGTGCGGCTTCCGGCAGTAGTCGCTGGCGCCGATGGCCATGCACACGCGGCGGTCGACGGTCGACACCGAGTTCGTCAGCATCACCACGGGGATGTGCGCGACGCGCTCGTTCTGCTTGATGATGCGCAGGATGTCGCGGCCGCTGACCGCGGGCATGTTGAGGTCGAGGATGATCAGGTCCGGCAGGTGCTGGGGATGCTCCTCGTCCCACTCCTCGCCGAGCAGTTCCTTGATCACGGCGGGACCGTTGGTGAAGGTCCGCAGCCGGCCCTGGAAGTGCACGTTGCGGCAGGCCTCCTCGGCGAGGAGCAGGTCGGCGTTGCTGTCGTCGACCACCCAGATCAAGCATTGCCGGGTGTCCTGCACAACGGCGTGGGCGACTTCAGGGGGCATGGCGGCGCTCCTCGAGGTGGATGGTGTGTGAGCAGCCTCCGCCATGCCAATGGATCGGCGATCCCACCGGCTTTTAGAGCTGCCCGTACTTCGGAATGCACGGTGCGCGCCGCAGGATGAGTGCACTCTACCATCCATGACCGGTAGCGCTCCGGTGGCGCCTCGACTTCCGGCGGGCCGTCGCAAAGCCCACCCCGCTGCTGGATGGTTCCGGTGATGGCCGACGCACGACGCGGCGGATAACGACCGGGACGACCCCCAACCCGTCTCACGCCGAGGCGGATGGAAGGACGCCGTGCCCATGCTCCCCTGGTGGCGGGCCGCGATCTCCCCTGATCCTGGCCTCATGCTCCTCAAACGGCTCCCCGCCTCCGCCCTGCTGCCGGCCCTGCTCGTGATCACGGCCGTGGTGCCGGCGCGCGCCGCCGCCGCCGACGCGACCATCACCGAGGTCGAGCAGACCCTCCTCACCTACCCCTATGGCGATCCCAGCCCGCTCGCCCAGTTCGGCCGCATCTACCCCTACACCCGCTTCGACGGCGGCAGCGCGCAGGGCGTCATGCGCGCGTGGAAGCTGGTACGGCTGGAGAACGACTGGCTGGTGGTGTGGGTCGCGCCGGGCATCGGCGGCAAGATCTGGGGCGCCATGGACAAGGTCAGCGGGCGCGACTTCATCTACCGCAACCCGGTGGTGAAGTTCCGCGATGTCGGCCTGCGCGGGCCGTGGACGTCGGGCGGCATCGAATTCAACTTCGGCACCATCGGCCACGCGCCGAGCTGCGCGGCGCCGGTGGACTATGCGCTGGCGCGCGATGCGGATGGCGGCGTGCGCTGCACGGTCGGCGCCCTCGACCTGCCGTCGCGCACCCGCTGGCGGGTCGAGATCCGCTTGGCCCGCGATCAGGCGGCGATCACCACCGCGGCGACCTGGGAGAACCCGACCCCCTACCACCAGTCGTGCTACCAGTGGATGACCGCCGCGGCCGAGGCCGCCGACGACCTGACCATGCTGCACCCCGGCGACCATTACCTGGAGCACGGCGGCGTCGCCCACCCCTGGCCGGTCGACGCGCAGGGGCGTGACCTGTCGACCTACCGCGCCAACACCTTCGGCCCGGACAAGTCCTATCACGTGCTGGGCGCGGCGGCGGAGTGGTTCGGCGGTTATTGGAGCGGCCGCGCCGGGGGCTACGCGCACTGGTCCCTGCTGGGCGACAAGCCGGGGCAGAAGCTGTGGCTGTGGTCGCAGGCGCGCGATGGCGCCTTGTGGCGGGACCTGCTGACCGACGCGCCGGCGCCGCAGTACATCGAGGTCCAGAGCGGGCTGATGCCCAGCCAGGCCGATGAAAACAGCAGCGCGACGCCCTTCAAGCACGCCACGCTCGCGCCCGGTCAGACGCTGCGCTGGAGCGAGCAGTGGTTCCCGCTCAGCGCGATCGGCGGACTGGTCGACGCGTCGCCGTGGGGGGCGCTCAACGTCGTGCGCGCGGGCGGGCGCCTGCAGATCCGCTGCTGCCCGCTGCGCGCGCTCGACGCCGAGCTGCGCGTCGCCGCCGGCGGCAGCGTGTTCCACCGCCAGCGCGTGAGCGGCCAGCCGCTGACGGTGCTGAGCGCGGACGTGGACCTCGCCGGGCACGAGGGCGCCCTGAGCGTCGAGGTCGGCGACCACCTGCTGTCCTGGCGCAGCGACGACGGCGAACGCCTGCGCCTGCACCGGCCGCTGACCGCAGACGGCGCCGCCGGTCCCACCAGCGCCGAGGGCACGTTCACCGCCGGCGAGGAACACCTGCGCCAGCGCGACTACGCACCGGCCCTGGCGTCCTTCGCGTCCTGCCTGGCGGTCGAACCCCACCACCTGCGCGCCCTGGCGCGCGTCGCCGAACTGCAGAACCGCCGCGGCGAGCACGAACAGGCCGCGGCCACCGCGGCGCGCGCGCTGGCCATCGATGCCGGCGACGCCGAGGCCAACTTCGCCTGGGCGGTGGCGAATTCCGCGCTGGGGCGCAGCGCGGACGCCAAGGACGGTTTCGGCTGGGCGGAGCGCTCCGGCGATCTGCGCGCCGCGGCGCTGGCCGGGCTGGCGGGGGCCTGCATCCGCGAGCGCGAGCTGTGGCGGGCGGCGGAGTACGCGCGCCGCGGCGCGGAGGACGGCAGCGACGAGTGCCGCTTCCTGCAGGCGGTGGTGGCGCGCCTGGACCACCACCCCGACGTGGCGGCGGGCCTGGTCGCCGACCTGCTGGCGCGCGATCCGCTGCACGCGGGCGCGCGCAGCGAGCGCTGCCTGCTGGCCGGCGACGCGCCGGCGCGCGCCGCCTTCGCCGACGGCCTGCGCGGCGAAGACCCGGCGCAGGACTGCCTGGACCTGGCGGCGCGCTACGCGGCACTGGGCTGCGACGCGGACGCGGCGACCGTGCTCGCGCTGGCGCCGCCGGGCGTGATTCCCGACCTGCTGGCTGGCCTGGCTGCAGCGCGGCAGCGATCCCGCCGCCAGCGACGGCGCCCTGGAGCGCGCCCTGGCCAGGCCGGTCACCGGCGTCTTCCCGGCGCAGGCCCAGACCATCGCGGTGCTGCGCTGGGCGCAGCACCGCCGCCCGCACTGGAAGACCAGCCACCTGCTCGCGCTGCTGCTCGCCAGCCTCGACCGCGCAGACGAGGCCGGTGCCCTGCTCACCGCGGCGGGGGACGCTCCGGACGAGGGCGCCTTCTACCTCAACCGCGCGCAGCTGCGCCGCGCCGAGGACGAGCGGCCGGCGCTGCTCGCCGACCTGCGCCGCGCGCAGCAGCTCTCGCCGGGCGAGTGGCGCGCGCCGCACGCGCTGGTCCGCGCCCTGCTCGAGGGTGGCCGCGAGGATGTGGCCGCCGCGTGCGCCGCGGCCCTGGAGGCCGCGCAGCGTTTCCCCGGAAACCAGGCGTCGGCGCTCGACCTCGCCCTGGCCCAGCTGTGGGCCGGCCGCGCGCGGGAAGCGCTGGCGGCCCTCGCCGATCTGACGGTGCTGCCCAACGAGGGCGCCTACGAGGGGCGCGCGCTGTTCCGCCGCGCCAACCTGCTGGCCGCCGTCCAGGCGCTGGACGGCGGCGACGCGGCCGGGGCCGAGCCGTTCGTCGCCGCGGCCCGCACTTGGCCGGAGCGGCTCGGCTCGGGCCGGCCGTACGACACCGACGAGCGGCTCGAGGACTTCCTCGCGGCGCGCTGCCGCCAGGCGCTGGGCGACGCTGTGGGGGCGCGCCTGGCCTACGGCCGCATCGCGGACGCCACCAACACCCGTCACGCGCGCAGCGGCGCCGCGCTGCTGGTCAGCGCGCTGGCGCTGCGCGCCCTGGGCCGCGCGGACCAGGGCGCGGCGCTGCTGCAGGACTGGCCGGCCACGACGCCGGTCGAGCAGGCGCTGCGCGGCTGGGCGCGCGCCCGGTTCGCCGGCGACCAGGCCGCCGCCGCCGCGGCGCTGCGCGATCCCGCCACCGGACGACCCTTCCCGCGCTGGCGCCTCGCGCGCAGCCAGGCCGATTTCCCCGTCATCGACGCCATGGTCCCCGCCACCGCGCCGTGAGCGCGTCCTACCCCTTCCGGAATCCGCCATGCCCCTGCGCCGCACCGCCGCTCTCCTCGTCCTCGTCATCGCGTCCGCCAGCGCCGCGGAATCGGACGCCACGCTGCTCGACGGCATGGACGCGCTGAGCTTCACCACCGCCAGCCCCAAGGTCGGCATCGCCCTGACCGCAGGCCGCACCGGGCAGGCGCTGCGCTTCACCTTCGCTGACGGCTGCGCCAGCGCCTTCGCCACCGGGCGGGTCCGCGGCACGCCGGCGTGGAACGCGGCGGCCGGATTGTCGTTCTGGGTCCAAGGCGACGGTTCGCAGCACTGCGGCGCGCTGCAACTGGTGTGGAACGACGATTTCGCCCAGCGCTACGACTTCACCTTCCCGATCGACGCCACCGGCTGGACGCGCGTGGTGGTCCCGTGGCGCGACCTGGTGCCGGTGCTGTCCAACGCGGCCAGCGTCCCGCTCGACGCGCACGGCGCGCGCCCGCCCGGCCAGCTCGGCGCGCTGTGGTTCGGCAAGTGGTGGTACTGGCGCGACACCGCGGCGCACGCCTACGCGATCGACGACCTGCGCCTCGAAGCGGCCATCCCGATCGACACCGCCGACCACCGCCCGCCGGGCGCGCCGCTCGCGCGCACCCGGGCGCTGCTCGCCGCGGGCAAGCCCATCACCGTGGTCGCGATGGGCGATTCGCTGACCGACACGCACCACTGGTCGAACCACGACCACAGCTGGCTCGACACCTTCAGCAAGTCCCTGCAGAGCACGTGGCGCGTCGCGCCCAGGATCGTCAACACCGCCATCGGCGGCACCGAACTGCGCCAGAACCTGGTGCTGATGCCGTGCTGGCTGCAGCAGACGCCGCACCCGGACCTGGTGGTGGTCGAGTTCGGCGGCAACGACTGGAACAGCGGCATGCGCGGGCCGGCCTTCCTGGCCGCGCAGCGCGACGCCATCCAGCGCATCCGCCGCGCCACCGGCGGCAGCGCCGACGTGCTGGTCGTCGCCACCCTGCCGAGCGCCGCGACCTGGGACGCGATCGGGGAGCTGGCTGCCGCCTGCCGCGAGGCCGCGGCCGCTGAGCGCGCGGGCCTGGCCGACGGCTTCGCCGCCTTCCACGCCCTCGGCAAGGACCACCCGGACCTGTTCGCCAGCGACCAGACCCACCTGGGCGCGGCGGGCCAGGAATGCCTGGGCAAGACCGTGGCCGACGCGATCGCAGCGACCAAGTGACGTCCGCCAGATGAGCACGGAATTGACCAGGAACGACAGCCCGCCCGACAGCGCGCAATTCCATTGTCGCGTCACCCCACGCACGCAGCATGCCCGCATGCGTACCCGCGCCCCGCTCGCCGCCGTCCTCCTCGCCTGCGGACTGTCCACCGCGCTCGCCGGCGCCGCCGCGCCGATGCTCACCGTCGAGAGCAAGCCCTTCTACCTCGAGACCGATGTCGGCGCGACGCCCAAGGACCAGCGCAAGACCGCGGCGTTCTACCTGCAGCACATCGCCGAGACCGGCAACTTCTTCCTGCAGGTGTTCCAGCTCAAGAACACCTGCTTCGAGGACTACGCGCGCACCCTCGACCCGACCGGCAAGGAGATGGACCGCCGCGTGCGCATTCTGCATCTTCGCCAGCTACGAGGACTTCCTGAAGGACTTCCAGGCGCGCTATGCGACCAAGACGCGGCCGGGCGCCTACTTCGGCATCACGAGACCCAAGGACTCGGCGGGCGCCGTCGCCGGCCCGTGGCGCCGCGAGGTGGTGGCGCAGACCGAGGGCCACAGCGACGAGCAGGTGCTGCGCGATCTCTACCACGAGATGGGCCACCTCTTCATGCGCACCTTCATGGTCTACAACGCCGAGGTGCCGAGCTGGGTCGAGGAGGGCACCGCCGAGCTCTTCCAGCTGCGCAAGGGCAACGGCGCGAAGCCCGAGCACGACCGCGACCAGTACGCCGGCTGGATGGTCGAGGTGGTCGGCGAGGGCAGCTGCATCCCGTGGAAGGAGTTCACCGCCGTCCGCAACATGGACAACCTCGACTTCACCTTCAAGGACCCGCTGCGCAGCATCATCCAGTACGACCAGGCGTGGTCGGTGCTGGAGTTCATGATCGGCAGCCCCGAGCGCCAGGCGGCCTTCACCGCGCTGCTGCGCGCCTTCAAGGACGCCGGCGAGAAGGCGGCGCAGGCCGCGGCCGCGGCGGGGCTGCGCGACCAGGCGCTGGTGGCCAGGGTGCAGTACGCGCTCTACCCGGTCCAGGACGAGCTGTTCAGGAAGTGCTACGGCAGCGACCTGCTCGCGGTCGAGGGCCTGTGGAAGGACTGGGTGCGCAAGACCTACGACAAGGAGGTCAAGCGCAACCCGATCCTGCGCTACCACCGCGGCGAGTGGCACCTGGCGATGCGCGCGCGCTTCGGCCCGGCCGCCCAGCGCGAGGCGGAGCTCGACAAGGCGCTGGCGCTGTTCGAGGAGTGCGCCAAGGAGTCCCCCAAGCTGCCGGAGGCCTTCGTCGGACTCGGCCGCGTCGCGCTCGAGCGCCGGGACCTGGCGACCGCCAACAAGGACTTCGACCAGGCCGCCGCGCTCGGTCCGGACGACTTCGACGTGCTGCTGTACGGCGGTTACGCCAAGCTGCGCAGCGGCGAGTTCCCCAAGGCCGTCGAGATCCTCGCCAAGGCGGTCAAGGCGCTGCCCAACCACTACGAGGCGAACCTGTTCCTGGCCAACGCGCAGCTCGCCGCGGGCGGCGACGCGCACGAGGCGTTGGCGCTGCTGGCGCGCGCCCGCACGCTGCGCCGGCAGGGCGGCGAGGTCGAGTGCGGCCTGCTCGAGGGCGTCGCGCGGTTGCGCCTGGGGCAGGCGGGCCTCGCCTTCATGGCGCTGAACGACGCCATGGCCTCGGGCCTGCCCAGCGTGCCGCTGCTGCGCGCGGTGGCGCGCGCCGGCATGGGCGAGGCGCAGGACGCGCTCGCCATCCTCGCCGAGGCCAAGGCCGCCGGCCACGCCTGGACCGAGGCTCTCGCCGCGCTGATCCGCGACGGCAAGCCCATGCCGGCGGTGACGTTCAGCGCCAGCGGGCTGCCGTATCCGGTGGGACTCGGGTTCACGCTCAACTGACCCTCGCCAGGGTCGCCCAGGCGAGCTGGAACTCGCCTCTCCCGGAGCTTCCACGCACCCGCGCGCGCGCCCGCGGGTTTCCGGGGCTGGCCAAACGATTTCACACGGGACCCGCGCGCACGGTACGGCGCTGCACCGGTATAGCTCAGCGCCGGAGCCGCGTGGGCGTATCCCTTGCGCGATCCACCCGCGCACGAGCCACACCATGCCCCTCCCCACGCGCCCGTCCTCCTCCACCCTGGCCCCGGCCCTGGCCCTGCTGCTCGCCGCTGGCGCCGGCGCGGCCGCCGAACCCGACCACCAGGCGCCGGCGCTGAAGTCGCTGCCGACGCCGCCGGCGGAGGGCGAGGTCGACCACGCCGCCTTCCCCGCCCTGGCACCCGAGGCGGACCCCGCCCTGATGGGCACCGGCGTCCAGCGCACCATGACGCTGCTTGCGACCAGCACCGCCACGCACCGCAACCAGGTGCGGGTCCTGTTCTACGGGCAGTCGATCACCGAGCAGGACTGGAGCCGCCAGGTCGCCGACGACCTGCGCCGGCGCTTCCCCCTCGCCGACCTGCAGATCGAGAACCGCGCGATCGGCGGCTTCGCCTCGCAGCTGCTCATCAACCCGGCCGAGCACGATGTCTACCCGTTGTACCCCGACCTGGTCATCTTCCACGTCTTCGGCTCGAACGGCGAGTACGAGCAGATCATCAAGAGCATCCGCAGCCGCACCACCGCCGAGGTGCTGATGCAGACCGACCGCGTCGGGCGCGATTGGCCGCAGGAACACCCCGACGAGAAGGCCGACAAGGGCCTGTGGTGGGAGTGGATGATGAACAACCGCTTCCTGCCCGACATCGCCCGGAAGTACGGGTGCGCGCTGCAACCGGTGCGCGCGGGGTGGCTCGCATACCTCAAGGACAACCACTACGAACCGCCGCAGCTGCTGCTCCCCGACCTGACGCACCTCAACCCGCAGGGCAACTTCGTGCTCGCCCAGCTCACCGAGCGCTACCTGGTCCACCGCCCGGACCTGCCCGACACCGCCTGGAAGGACCTGGCGCAGACGCGCCCGGTCGCACCGGCGGACTGGAGGGATGGCGTGCTGACGCTGGAGTTCGCGGGCAACCGCGTCGACCTGGTCCCGCGCGCCGGGGCGCGGGCCGGCGGCGCGCAGGTCGCCATCGACGGCCGGAAGCCCAGCGCCATCCCGGAGGCCTACCGCATGACCAGGCCCGAACCCGGTCCGTGGAACCCGCTGTTCCTCAGCCGCGTCGACCACATCGCGCCGCTGGTGAAGGAGGACTGGACCCTCGTCGTGCACGACGTCGCCGCCGATGGCAAGAGCTGGGCGTTCGACGTGACGGGCTCGGTCACCGGCGCGGACGGCTCCGGACGCAGCGACCAGCGGTTCACCAGCCGCTCGGGGCGCGTGGCCCTCGCCCCCGGGGCCTGGTTCCGCGGCTTCTTCCCACCGCTGCCCGAGGGCTACAAGATCCATTGGCAGGTCTTGCCGATGTCGGTCGATGCGTACCAGGTGCCCGCCGACGCGGCGGCCGCCGACGGCAAGGAGCACGCCGTCACCGTGGTCCAGGGCCTGTCCAACGGGACGCACGTCCTGACCCTGCGCGCGGATGACGCCACATCGCCTCCAGACCTCGAAGCGATCAGGATCTTCAAGCCGCCGGTCGCGCCGTAGGCGTCGCCGCTACTCCTCGGCGCGCAGGGACTGCTGCACCATGCGCAGGACGCAGTCGCAGAAATCCTCGTAGAGGAGCGGCTTGTGGAAGAACGCCACGGCGCCGAGCGCGATCGCGCGGTCCTGGTCGCACTGGCGGTTCGACGAGGAGAAGATGACGCAGCGGATCGCGGCCGTGCGCTCGTTGGCGCGCAAGGCCTCGAGCAGTTGGAACCCATCGCCGAGCGGCATGTTCAGGTCGATGATGATGAGCTGGGGGGTGGAAGCGGTCTCGTAGGGCGGCAGGCGGTAGAGGAAACGCAGCGCCGTCGGGGCGTTGGGCACCGCGCGGATGCGGAAGCGCGGCCGCAGCATCGCCAGCGACTCCTCGATCAGCCCGATGTCCGCGGGGCTGTCTTCGACGATCAGGATGTCGGTCGTGTGCATGTGCTGGCCGCGGCGCTCAGCTACCACTGTAATAGGGAGTCC
>CAWFSD010000044.1:0-18420 GCA_963818245.1 uncultured Planctomycetota bacterium | reverse complement strand
GACGAAGGAGATCGCGAGGCTGCTCATGCGCGGGCTGCGAGCACCCACTCCTCCCGGCGCAGGTAGGCGACGGTGCGCTCGACGGCCTCGCGGATGGTCAACTTCGGCTTCCAGCCGAGCGCGCGGATGCGCGACGTGTCGAGGAAGATGAACGGGTTGTCGCCGATCCAGCCGCGCTCGCCGCCGGCGTACTCCAGGCGGGGCTGCACGCCCAGGGCGGCGCAGATCCAGCCGATCGAGTCCTTCACCTGGCAGTAGCCATCGGTGCCGAGGTTGAAGATGTTGACCTTGCCATCGGCCTTGGCCATGGCGAACAGGATCGCGTCGAGGCAGTCGCCGATGTAGAGGTAGCTCTTGCGCTGGCTGCCGTCGCCGAGCACCGGCAGGCGCGTGGGGTCCTGCCCCAGCTTCTTCATGAAGTCGAAGACGTGGCCGTGGGTGTAGCGCTCGCCGAGGATCGAGACGAAGCGGAAGATCCAAGCTCTGGAAGCCGAAGCCCTCGCAGTAGGCGGCGATCAGGCCCTCGCCGGCGAGCTTGCTGGCGCCGTAGAGCGAGGTCTGCACCGGGAAGGGGCCGTCTTCCGGCGTGGGGATGACCTTCGACTCGCCGTAGACCGAGCCGGTCGACGAGAAGGCGATCTTCTTGACCCCGCCGGCGCGCATCGCCTCGAGCACGTTCCAGGTGGCGATGGTGTTCTGCTCGAGGTCGCGGCGCGGGTGGTCGGTGCCGAAGCGCACATCGGCGTTGGCGGCGAGGTGCATGACCGCGTCGCAGCCGGCCACCGCGGCGTCGAGCGCCGGGCGGTCGAGCAGGTCGCCGCGCACCAGCCGGAAGCGCGGGTTGGCGAGCGCGCCCGCCAGGAAGCGCTCCTGGCCGGTGGAGAGGTTGTCGTAGCCCACGACGTCGTGGCCGTCGGCGAGCAGGCGGTCGGCGAGGGAGGAGCCGATGAAGCCGGCGGCGCCGGTGATCAGGTAGCGCATAGGGGTTCGGGTGTCTTCTCGGCCTGGGCCAGGGACGGGTGCTGGGGGAAGCCGAGGGACTCCTCGACGATGAACAGGGGCCGCTGCTTGGTCTCGTCGTAGATACGGCCGATGTAGGCGCCGAGCACGCCCATGCCGATGAGCTGCATGCCGCCCATGAACAGCACCAGGATCATCAGGCTGGGGATGCCCGGAGCGAAGTTCCAGCTCATGCCGAGCTTCATGTAGGCGATCACCACCGAGCTGAGCAGGGCGATTGCGGCGCAGGCCAGGCCGGCCTTGATCATGAAGTTCAGCAGGTAGTCGGAGAAGCAGATGATGCCGTTGAAGCCGATGCGCAGCGACCCGGTGATGCGGTTGTACTTGCCCTCGCCGGCGGCGCGCGCCTCGCGGTCGAAGGGCAGCAGCACAGTCTTGAAGCCGACCACCGCGACCAGGCCGCGCAGGAAGCCGTGGCCTTCCTTGAGCTTCTTCAGCTCGTCGACCACCGCGCGGTCCATCAGGCGGAAGTCGCCGGTGTTGCGTGGGATGCGCACGTTGCTGATCTTGTTGATGAACCAGTAGCCGAGATAGGAGATGAGCTTCTTGAGCGGGTGCTCGCCCTCGCGCGAGCGGCGCTGCGGCAGCACCACCTTCCATCCGGCGCGCCACTGGCGCACCATCTCGCTGATTAGCGTGGGCGGGTCCTGGAGGTCGCAGTCGATGATGATGACCGCCTGCCCGGCGGCGTGGTGGATGCCGCCCATGGTCGCCGCGGGCTGGCCGAAGCGCCGGGAGAAGGCCAGCAGCTTGATGCGCGGGTCGGCGGCGTGCTCCTCCGCGATCACGGCCAGGGTGCGGTCGCGGCAGGGATCGGCGCAGAAGATGATCTCGTAGTCCTCGGTGACGGACGCCAGCGCTGGCCGCATGGCGGCGAGGAACTTGGGCAGCGTCTGCTCTTCATTATAGACCGGGACGACGATGGTGAGTTCAGGTGACGGTGCGTTCACGGGTTACCGCTGAGTATGAGATGATGGGCGGGTCGGCGCCGTCGCGGGCTGGGCTGTGGGCCTCGGCTGGCGGTGTTCCACGGCGAAATTCCTGAGACGTGAGAAATGGCTTAGGGCTCCTGGACAAAGACTTTACGGTGATCCGGAAATGCATTCCCTGTCGTTGCCCCGCATTTGGAGAACCCGCGCGACCGTAGCGGCGTCGCAATGGCTGGCAACCCCTGAGATGAGTGCGCGTAGCATGGCCGGGGGCGCGTTCTTCGCGTTCTTGCTTCATGAAGTTGCCGTTGCGGTCCTTTCCGATCCAAATAGCGTTCTCGAGCCGTCACCAGGGATGCGATCTGCCCGGTGCATTTCACCACCGCGCATCGCGCGCATCGCGCACATCGCACACCCATCGCCGCAGCCGGCTCAGGCCATGACCTTGAAGATCCTCCACATCACCGGCCGCTCCGACCACGGTGGAGGCCCTGAGCACGTCCTGCAGATCCTGCAGGCGCGCGACAACGAGAGCTCCTCCTTCGTCGCCTGCCCGGCCAACGGCGTCTACTGGAAGCGTTACAGCGAGTGCCTGGGAGTGGAGCGCCTCTGCGCCATCCCACACCGGCGCGTGTCGGTGCTCGCCCTGGCCCGGCTGGTGCTCTTCGCGCGTCGCCACGGCGTCGAGGTGATCCACTCCCACGGCATGTCGGGCGGCATCTACGGGCGCCTGGTGAGCCTTTTCACGCGCGTCCCCTGCGTCCACACGTTCCACGGATTGCCGCGCACCTTGACCGTCAAGCACACCCTGTACTGGCACACCGAGCGCCTGCTGTCGCGCTGGACGCGCTTGGGGATCGCGGTCTCACCGAGCGAGGAGCGCCTGATCCGCCACCGCTACCCGATGTACGCGGGCCGCCTCGCCATCGTCGAGAACGGCATCGAGGAGGGCGCGGAGGCGGCGCACGTCGCCGCGCGCGGCGACCTGCCGGCGCAGCTGAAGACCATCATCTCGTTCACCCGGCTGAACCAGCAGAAGAACCCCTGGCTGGTGATCGCCATCGCCGAGGAGCTGCGCCGGCGCGGTGAACTGGACGGCGTCCGCTTCCGCCTGTATGGGGAGGGCGTCAGCGGCCGGAGCTTCCGCCGCCAGGTGCTCGATGCGGGCCTGTCGCGGCACATCCGCGTCTTCCCCCCGGTCGACGATCCGACCACGGTCCTCGAGGGGGCCTTCGCGTACCTCTCGACCTCGCGCTGGGAAGGGATGCCGCTGTCCCTGCTCGAAGCGCACCGCGAGGGCATCTGCGTGATCGCGAGCAGGGTCATCGGCAACCGCGACGTGGTCGCGCACGGGCGCAACGGTATGCTCTTTCCCGAGGGCGACGCGGCGGCCGCCGCCGCGCAGATCATCGCCCTCAAGCACGACCCCGCGCTGCGCGCCGCGCTGCGGCTCGCGGGCGCCTCGGGCTGCCGCGAGCGCCACAACCGCGACCTGATGGTCGGCCGGCTGCAGCAGATCTACCACCTGCTCGCCCGCTCAGAACCCGCGGCGCCGCGCCCGGAGGAGGAGCCGGAGGCGATCGCCGCGACCATGGCGGAGGTGGCCGCGCGCGCCGCCTACCACCCAGCGCGGGGCGAGAGCGGCAGGATCGCGCTGACCGAGTGAAGGGCCTTAATGCGCCCCCCTCCCGAACACCACCACCCACACCGTCCTCGTCACGATCACCGCATCCAGCCACACCGACCAGTTCCGCACGTAGTAGCTGTCCAAATCGACCCGCTCCGCGTACGTCGTGTCGTTCCGCCCGGACACCTGCCACAGCCCCGTCATCCCCGGCTTCAGCTTTCCGTACAGGTGGAACCGGTGCGTGTACCGCTCCACCTCCGCCTCGACGATCGGCCGCGGGCCGATCAGGCTCATCTCGCCGCGGAGCACGTTCCACAGCTGCGGCAGCTCGTCCAGGCTGGTGCGGCGCAGGAAGCGGCCGAGGCGGGTGACGCGCGGGTCGTCGCGCAGCTTGTGGTCGCGCTCCCACTCCTCGCGCGCGGCGGGGTCGGCGGCCAGCAGCGCGGCCAGGCGCTGGTCGGCGTCGGCGGCCATCGAGCGGAACTTCCAGGCCTTGAAACGGCGGCCGCCCTGGCCGATGCGGGTGTGGCCGTAGAAGGCCGAGCCGGGCGAGTCCAGGCGCACCGCCAGCACGATGAGCGCGAGCAGCGGCACGATGAGCAGGCCGCCGGTGGCGGTCAGGGCGATGTCGATCAGGCGCTTGGTGCGACGCGGGCCGGGCAGCAGCAGGCGCTGCTTGACCTCCAGGCCCAGGGTGCCGCTCAGGTCGCGCGCCGACAGCCACAGGCTCATGCCGCTGAACAGGTCGGGGACGACGATGATGTGCGGGAAGATCTTGCCGAAGCGCTCCACGAACGGCATCAGGCGGTGCTGCGACTCCTTGGGCAGGGCGAGCAGGGCGTAGGGCACACCCAGGTCGCGGCCGAGCGCCGGGGAGAGCTCGAGGCGGCCCATCACGGGCACGCCGGCGACGTGCTGCTCCGCGGTCGCGTCGTCGTCGAGGATGGCGACCGGCTTGAGGCCCAGCTCGGGGCGGTCGAGCAGGCGCTGGGCGACCGCGGCGCCGCTGCCGCCCGCGCCCAGCACCACCGCGGGGAAGCCCCACCAGGCGCGCCGCGCGCAGGTCTGGCGCAGCAGGCCGCGCGCCAGCGGCACCAGCACCAGGGTCAGCGCCCAGCCCATCACCAGCGCGCCGCGGGAGTAGATCACGCCCTCGCGCGCGAGGGTGACCGCGCCCGCCAGGCCGATGTAGACCATGGTGGTGGTCAGCACGATGCGGCGCAGCTCCTCGGCGGCGTTCATCGCCACGCCGGGGTAGAGGCCCATGAACGCGAAGGCGAGCACGAACAGCGCCGGCGAGGCCCACAGCCGCGCGTAGGTCTCGAAGTCGATGATGCCGTTGGCCCAGGCGCGGATCAGCACCGCGCCGCACCCGCCGGCGGTGATCATCGCGAGGTCGCTGAGCGCGATCAGCGCGATGGTGGTGCGCGGCCGGGTGGCCAGGCGCAGCGGGTACGGCAGCGGCGGGCTGTTCACGGCGCGTCCCCGAGCAGGCGCGCGCCCGCGCGCTCCGGTCCGAGCGGGCCGTCGGCGCGGAAGGCCGCCCAGGCGTTCGCGAGCAGGGCGCGGAAGCGCGCCTGGAAGCGCGGCCGGGCGAAGCTCTCGGCGTGGGCGCGGATGCGCGCCGGGCGCGAACGACGCCTCCTCGGCGGCGAAGCGCGCCAGCGCCGCGGCGACGCTGGCCGGGGTCTGCGCGTCGAACCACAGGCCGCTCAGTCCGGGGACGACGGTCTCGCAGGCGCCGCCGCGGCCGTAGGCGATCACCGGCGTGCCGCAGGCCATCGCCTCGACCGGCAGGATGCCGAAGTCCTCCTCGGCGGCGAACACCAGGGCCCGCGCGCGCTGCAGGTGGTCGACCAGCACGGCGTGCGGGGCGTGGCCCAGGAAGGTGGTGTTGGGCCCGGCCAGGGCCTGCAGGCGCGCGCGCTCCGGGCCGTCGCCGATCACCACCAGGCGCAGGTCGGGGCGCTGCGCTGAACGCGGCGACGATCACGTCCAGGCGCTTGTAGGCGACCAGGCGCGAGGCGGCGACGAAGAAGTCGCCGCGCGCGCCGGTGCCGGGCGCGAAGGCGGCGACGTCGACCGGCGGCGGCAGCACCAGCGCGGGGCGCCGCCAGGTCTTCTCGATGCGCCGCGCGACGCACGCCGAGTTCGCCACGAACAGGTCGACGCGCGCCGCGGTGGCCACGTCCCACTGGCGCAGGCGGTGCAGGATGGGGCGCGCGATGAGGTTGCGCAGGCCGCGCAGCGGCCCCCCCGCCGCCAGGTACTGGTGGTGCAGGTCCCACGCGTAGCGCATCGGCGAGTGCACGTAGCAGACGTGCAGCTGGTCGGCGCGCGTCAGCACGCCCTTGGCCACGGCGTGGTGCGAGGACACCACGATGTCGTAGGCGGACAGGTCGAAGCGCTCCACCGCCGCCGGCATGAAGGGCAGCAGCTGCTGGTAGAAGCGCCGCGCGCCCGGCCAGCGGTTCAGGTGCGAGGCGATGACGGTGCGTTCCGCCAGGCCGGTGCCGGCGAGGGCGGCGGGGTCGTGCACGGTGGTGTGGATGGGCGCGGTCGGCCACAGCTCGGCGAGCGCCTCGACCACGCGCTCGGAACCGGCGTAGCTGACCAGCCACTCGTGGACCAGGGCCAGGCGGGGGTCGGGCTGGTCCTTCATGCGGGCACCAGTCCGCCGGCCGGCAACGCTCCGGACGCCGCCGTGGTCCCGGGCCACCCGGCGGTCGCGGCCAGCGCCGCCCAGGTCGCCTCCGCCGCGCGCGACCAGGTGAAGGCCTGCGCGCGCGCGCGGCCCCGCGCGATCAGGCGCGCGCGCTCGGCGTCGTCGCCGGCGACCGCGGCGATGCCGGCGGCGATGTCGCGCGGGTCCAGCGGGTCGACGTAGCGCACAGCGTCGGCGCACACCTCCTGCACGGCCGGGATGCGCGAGGCGACCACCGCGGTGCCGGCGGCCATGGCCTCGACCGGGGGCAGGCCGAAGCCCTCGTAGAGCGAGGGGAAGACCAGCGCGCGGGCGTGCGCGACGTAGCGGCGCACCTCCGCGTCGCTGATCCGCCCGGTGAAGCGCACGCGCGCGCCGAGCCGCGCCGCCAGGGCGGCGACGCGCGGGTCGCCGTTGAGGAAGCCGTCGCGCTGGCCGACCAGCACCAGATCGAGGTCGCGGCAGCCGTGCGGCAGCAGTTCGATCGCGGCGAGGAGCCGGGTGAGGTTCTTGTGCGGTTTGACGTTGCCGACCGCGACCAGGTACGGGCGCGGGTGCGGCGACGGCCCGGGGTCGCCCTGCGACCACGCGGCGCCCACGCCGTTGGCGATGACCGCGGCGGGGCAGCGCGGGCCGCCGACCAGGCGGGTGAACTCGGTGGCGGTGAATTGGGAAACGAACACCAGGCCGCGGGCGCGGCGGCGCGTGCGCGCGAACAGCCAGCGCGCCACCAGGCGGCGGTGCAGGCCGCCCATCAGCTCGGGGTGGGCGAGGTGGAAGACGTCGTGCACGGTCATCAGCGCCGGCACGGCGAGGCGCAGCGGCAGGATGTAGTGCGGGAACCACATGGCGTCGGGGGCGGAGCCCACCAGGGGAACGCCGAGGGCGCCGCGCAGGGACAGTACCGGGGCGGTCCACGGGTGCACCTGGACGTTGCCCGCCGCCGCCCACGGGAACGCGGCGAGGGCCGCGGGATCGCCATAGCAGCTGAAGGTGGTGTCCGGGTGTGCGGGCACCAGCTCGGCGAGCAGGCTGGCGAGATAGGTGCCGATGCCGCTCGCGGCGATCATGCGCGCGTCGATGGCCAGGTGGGGCGCGCTGCGGCTCATCGTGGCGACCCACCCGGAGCCTGCGGCGCCAGGTGCCAGTCCCAGGCGCGCGCGACCACACGGCGCTCGGCGAGCAGGTAGCGCGCGCGCAGCAGCAGGAAGGCGAGCAGGGCGGCGAGCTTGCGCGACGCCGGAGCGCGCACCGCGCAGGCGAAGCGCAGGTGCGCGCGCGCACCGCGCCAGGGGCCCTTCACCAGGTGGCGCGCGGCGTACCACAGCGACAGCGCGGCGTAGACGCCGCTGCTCCACGCCGAGCCGGCGCGCGGCCCGGCCGCGCCGGCGCGGTTGCGACGCTGCAGGGCGAGGTACTCGCGCAGGAAGACAAAGCTGCTGCCGCTGCGCTCGCGCGCGCTGACCTGGCCGGGGTGCAGGGTGATGAGCGTGGCGACGTCCGCGCTGACCGCGAGGTCGCCGTGCGCCAGGACGCGCAGGAACAGGTCGACGTCGCTGACGATGCGCATGTCCGGGTCGAAGCCGCCGGCGGCGGCCAGGGCGCTGCGCCGCACCAGCACGCCCGACGGGTAGTTGAAAGGGTTGAGCGCCAGGCGCAGCAGCATGGCCAGCGACTCGCCGATCGCGGCGCGGCCGGGGTAGGTGCCGGGCGGCACCAGCCAGCCGACGCGGCCGCGCGGGCGGCCGGCGAGGTCCACGTACTCCCCGCGCGAGGTCAGCAGCGCCACCTGCGGGCGCGCCGCGACGCTGGCCAGCTCGCGCGCCAGCGCGCCCGCGACGAGCAGGTCGTCCGAGCACAGGAACTTCAGCCACTCGCCCTCGGCCAGCTCGATGCAGCGGTTGAAGTTGCCGAACAGGCCCAGGTTGCGCGGGTTGCGCACCACGCGCAGGCGGGGATCGCTGAGCGCCTGCAGCGCCTCCCAGGTGCCGTCATTGGAGTGGTTGTCGACCACCAGCACGCGCAGGCCCGGCACGTCCTGGGCGAGCGCGGAGGCCACGCAGCGGCCGATCAGGTCGACGCGGTTGTGGACCGGGATGGCGACGGTGCAGGGGCAGGTCATCGCGCCGCCGTCTCCCGCGGCGCGCCCGGACCGGCGGGCGGGGCGGCGTGACGGGCGCTTTCCAGGTGCTCATAGACCGCGACCAGGTCGGTGCAGCCGGTGGTCTGCGCGCCGTCGCCGGCGGTGCCCAGGCTGCCCGCGTGGGCGTGGCCGAGCAGGCGGCGCAGAGCGAGCAGCAGGCGCTGCTGGCGGCTGCGCCCGCCCAGGCGCATCAGGCGCAGCGCGAGCGCCAGGGGCAGGCCGCGCAGCCAGCGCTCGCTCCAGGTCAGCCGCGCCAGGTGCGCGGCGTGCTGCGCGCGCGTCGCGGTGCCGGCCAGGTGGTAGCGCTTGTAGGCGGTGCCCATCTGCATGTGGCGGTAGCGGCGGTGGTCGGCGCAGAGGCCCAACTCGGGGAAGTTCTGCGCCAGCTTCTCCATCGCCAGCAGCCACGACGACGCGCCGCGCGTGCCCGGCAGCAGCACCGCAGCGAGGCGCTCGGCGTCGCGCTGCGCGGGCGCGTTGTCGAGGAAGGCGAGGCCCTCCTCCTCCTTGTCGTTGAAGTGGTAGAAGCCGTACGACTTCGGACTGACGCCGATGATCACGCGCGGCGCGGGCTCGACCAGGATGCGCTGGGCGAGCAGGAACAGCGCGTTGGTCGCGTAGTAGTCCGGGTACGGCGATTGATAGGGCTCGCCCTTGGCGCGCAGCGCCTCGAGCAGCCGTCTGGACACCACCGAGTACTGCATGTTGAAGGGGTAGGCCATGCGGAAGCGCAGCGCCTCGTCGACCAGGCGGCGCGCTTCCGCCGGCGGCAGCAGGTACGGCGCGGGCGCGGCGAAGATCGGGCTGGCGTCGCGCTTGAGGAATCCGGACGGGGAACCGGGGATGACGCCGGGGTAGGCGTAGATCCAGGCGTTGGTGAAGATCAGGTCGGGATCGCCGTGGGCGGCGGCCAGCTCCGCCATGCGCGCGAGGTGGCCGGGGGTCAGCCCGTCGTCGTCGCCGAGCATCAGCACGTAGTCGCCGGTGGCGCGCGCGATGGCGTTGTTCCAGTTGTCGGTGACGCACAGCGGCCGCTCCGTGCGCACGTAGACGATGCGCGGGTCGGCCAGGCCGGCGACCCAGCCGGCGATGTCCTCCTCCGAGCAGTTGTCGGAGACCACGATCTCCCAGTCCTGGTGGTCCTGGCGGCGCACCGACTCGACGGCGTAGCGCAGGTAGGTCAGGCGGTTCTTGGTCGGCAGCAGCAGGCTGAACTTCATGGCGCCGGGGCCTTGCGGAACACCGCGGTGTAGGCGGTGCCGCGCAGGCCGCGCCGCTCCAGCGGCATGGCGAGCAGCTCGATGCCGCGCGCGAACGCGTGCAGCAGGAAGCGCAGCGGGCGGGCGCGCGCGAGGTTGCGCAGGCTGTGCACCCAGCCGAAGCGGTTCCAGCCCAGGCTGCCGGGATCGGTGGCGGTCAGTTCCGCCTGCGCGAAGCCGAGTTCGGCGAGGCGCCGCGCGAGCAGCGCCGGCGGCACGAGCTGCAGGTGGCGTGGCGCGTCGAGGTGCGTCCAGCGCCGGCCGAACAGGCGGAACTGCAACGCCAGCGGGTTGGGCTGCGCGAGCACCAGCACGCCGCCGGGGGCGACGTGCGCGGCGAGCGCGGCGAGGGTCGTCCACGGGCTCGGCAGGTGCTCGAAGACGTGCCACAGCGCGACGACATCGTAGCGCGGCAGCGGGCCGAGCGCGCCGGGGACGTCGGAGGCCTGGTGCACGGTGAAGCCCAGGCCGGACAGGAAGCGGCAGCAGGCCGCGTCCATCTCGATGCCCTCGGCGGCGAAGCCCGCGCTGCGCGCCAGGTGCAGGAACATGCCGTAGGACGGGCCGATCTCGAGCAGCCGGCCGCCCTGCGCGTGGCGCAGCACCAGGTCGATCTTGTAGCGGTCGATGGCCGCCGCCGCGGCCAGGCCGGCGGCGTCGGCGGGGATGCTGTGGTAGGTGCGGGGGTAGTAGCGGCCCAGGCCGGTGGGCACCGGGTCGACGAACCACAGCCCGCAGGCCGGGCAGCGGTGGTAGGCGAAGCGCTCCGGCGTGGTCGCGTGGTTGGTGTCGGTGGCGACCAGCGCGACCGGCGCGGTCGCGGCGCAGGCGGGGCAGGCGCAGGCGACGGCGGGCGCGGCCGCGGCGGCGGGGAGCGCGGTCATGCCGCGCGCTGCCGGAGGTGTGGGGTCGGGGTGGCCATGCGGGTCAGATCGGGCTGGTGGGGGTCAACGGGTGAACAGGCGGTGCAGCCGGGCGCCGGTCGCGCGGCGCAGGCCGGGGTCCAGGCACGCGAAGCCGCCGGCCAGGAAGACCGCCGCGCCCACGGCCAGGATCGAGGCGATCGCCACCGGGCTGCTCACGGAGCAGCCCACCACGACCATATGAGCCGTTGCGAAAATCGACACCGAGAGCATGGCGAAGGGCAGGACGCAACGTGCGAGCCAAGGCAGGGTCCGGCAGCCGAGGACCGGGCCCAGCACCAGGGGCGGGAAGGCGAGGGTGTAGAACAGGCCCAGCCCGACCCAGGCGTAGGCGCAGCCGAGCCCGCCGTAGCGCGCGATCAGCAGCCACAGCGCCGGCAGGTAGGCCAGCGGCACGAGGGTGTTGATGAGCAGGGCCGGGCGGGTGCGTCCGACCGCCAGGGCGAGGATGAAGGGCATCGCCGACACCACGGAGAGCAGGAATCCCACTGCCAGCCAGGCCAGGACCGGGGCCGCGCCCGCGGCCACCTCAGCCGGCAGGATGACGGCGAGCAGCTGCGGGCTGAAGAACATCAGCATGCCGGCGGGCAGTGCGGTGGCGAAGAGCAGCACCTGGGTGCCCTTCTCGAAGCGCTGGCGGAGCTGCTCCTGGCGCCCGGCGCTGGCGTCGGCGCTGAGCGCCGGCAGCAGCGCCGCCGTGACGAAGCCCTGGATGAGCGAGATGCCCGCGGCCAAGTTGTAGGCCACCGCGTAGCGCCCGAGCTCGTCACCGCTGGCGAACCTCCCCAGCAGCAGGCGGTCGGCCTGGGTGATGACGACGCTCTGCACGGCGATCAGGTTCACGGCGGCGGCGTAGCGCCAGACGCGCGCCAGGGCCGCGCGCTCCAGGCGCGGCACCCGGCCGAGCGCCGGCAGCAGCCGCTTGGCCGCCACCGCCATCGCGGCCACCTCCAGCACCGCCACGGCGAGCAGCCAGGTCAGCAGCGCCGCGAGGTGCGGCCAGGCCAGCAGCACGGCGATGCCGCCCCCGAGGCGGAGCACGGTGGTGGCGATCTTGATCAGGTTGAGGGTGTCGAGGCGTTGCAGGCCGGTGAGCACGCCGGCGTAGAAGGCCACCGGCCAGCGTACGGCGAGCGTCACCCCGGTGATGCGGATGGCCCAGGTCACCAAGCCGGGGTCGACGCCGCCCGGGTGGATCCAGCGCGTGGCGATGAGCGGCGCCGCGGCCACCAGCAGCGCCCCGACCACCAGGCCCAGCGCCCAGTAGGTGCCGTGGAGCATGGCGACCAGCGCGGCGCTGGTCTGCCGCTGCGGCGAGTGGTCGGCGGCGAGCTCGCGGATGGCGGTGGTGCCGAGGCCGAGGTCGAGGAGCGCGGCGAGCGCCTGCAGCGAGGCCATGAAGGCGATCAGCCCGTAGGTCTCGACCCCGAGGAGGCGCGTCTGGACCGGCACCGCGAGCAGGGTCAGCGCCATGGTCAGGACACCGCCGATGGCGTTGGCGGCGATGTTGCGCCCGAGGGCCGGCGCGGGCGGCGGCGCGCCACCGCCGCCCGACGCGGCCTGCTCCGGGTCCCGCGCCGCCACGCCGCTCAGACCCGGCGTTGCCACAGGCACTGGAAGAACTCCGGCTGCACCGGATCGGTGCCGCTGGCGGCCGGCGCCCAGGCCGGCCCGAGGGCGTAGTCGGCGGTGGTGACGCGCACCTGGTCGAGCGGGTTGAACCAGTCCGCCCACTGCTTGAGGTAGACCCAGCGCGACGCCAGGCGCTGGAAGTGGCCGAGGTAGTGGCGGATGTGCGCCATGCTCATCTCGGGCAGCGTGCTGATCGAGAGCACGCCGTCGAACCAGCCATCCGGGAACAGCGCCATCTGGTTCGAGGTGAAGAACGCGAGCCGGCAGCCGGCGAGCTCGTCCGCGATCTCCGCGAACGCGGTGAAGCGCCGGAAGCGGAAGATGCGCGCCTCCGGGAACAGCGCGGTCAGGTACGACTGCGACACGAACAGCGTCGGCGGGATGTCGAAGACGCAGTAGCAGCCGGGCCGGGCGGTGGCGAAGACGTGGGCCACGCGGCCGTAGCCGGCCCCCAGCTCCGCGATGCGCTCGCCCGAGGCCGGTGGCGGCCCGGCGTGGGCGGCGATGAAGGCGTACTCCAGGATCGAGTTGGCGAGGTCCTGCGAGATCAGCCGGCCCCGGCGCCACACCGCGATGGGGTTGCCGTATTCGGGTTCTGCGAGCCGCTCCGCCAGTCCGGGAGCCTGGCTGCGCATGTACTCCCACAGCAGCCCCACGTAGAGCTTGTAGATGAACAGCTGCCTGGCCGAGGCCAGGTTCCTGCGCGAGACCGTGGTGTGGACGAAATCGGGGCGGACGATGCGGTTGAAGAGCGGCTGCAGGCTGCGGTGGCTGGGCCACTTCGCCAGCATGCGCAGCAGCGCCTTGCGCCCGATCATCCAGTTGAAGTAGTTCTGCGCGACCGTGCGCTTGAAGTTCGCCAGGCCGTGCTCGCCGAGCATGGCGATGTTCTGCTGCCCGAGTTCGCGCCAGAAGGCCGACGGCCGGAACAGCGCGTCGGCGTCGGCGAGTTCGGCGAACATCTCGCGCGAGCCCTGGGCGAGCTCCTCCGCCAGGGGGTTCGCGGGCGCGGGCGGCGAGGGAGGCGTGGTCATGGCTGCAGGCGCTCCCGCCACCACGCCACGGTCTGGCGGAGGCCGTCTTCGAGGTCGATGTGCGGGGCCCAGCCGCGGGCGCGCAGCCCCGCCGCGTCGCCGATGATGCTCGGCGGGTCCCAGTCGTTCTGCGGCCGCGCGCCGAAGCGGATCAGCTCGGTGCGCCCCACCAGGCGGCCGGCGGTCTCCATGAGCGTGCGCATGGCCACCCCCGCGCCGCTGGCGATGTGGAAGGTCCCGGCGGCGGCGCCGTCCGCGAGCGCGACGAAGGCCGCCGCGACGTCGTCGACGTGCAGGTAGTCGCGCACCTGGGTGCCGGCGGTGGCGGGGAACTCGCGGCCGGCCTGCAGCGCCGTGATCAGGCCGGGGATGGCGCGGCGCGCGTCCTCGCCAGGGCCGTAGAGGTGGAAGACCCGGCCCCAGGCGAGCGGCACGCCGGCGCGGCGCGCCAGCTCGCGGGCCATCAGCATCAGCGACAGCTTGGCGGCGGCGTAGAGCGTGCCCGGGTCGGTGGGGCCGTCCTCGCGCAGCGGCTGCTGGCGCACGTCGCACTCGGCGCAGGTGCCGGCCATCACCACCTGCGCGCAGCCGGCGTGGATCAGGATCTGCAGCAGCGCCAGGCCGCTCTCCACGGCGGCGAGGTTCTCCTGCGCGTGCAGGTACTTGCCCGGCTCGGCGTACCAGGCGAGGTGGACGCAGCGCTCGGGGCGGAAGGCCAGCACCGCGGCGCGCACGCTGTCGCGGTCGCCGAGCTCGGCCTGCAGCACGCGCACCCGCGCGATCACCGGTTCCAGGCGGCGCAGGTCGCTGCCGGCGCGCACCACCACGCCGACCTCGGCGCCCGCGGCGACCAGGCGCCGCACCACGTGCGCGCCGATGAAGCCGCCGCCGCCGGTGACCAGCACGCGGGTCATGGCGCGGCGCCCGCGAAGGGCGGGTAGGACAGGTCCCTGGCCGAGACGATGCGGCGCGCGGCCGCCGGCCACGCGACCGCGAAGGCGGGGTCGTCCCAGCGCGCGCCGCGCGCGCACTCGGGGTGGAACGAGTCCGACATGTGGTAGAGCACCTCGCTGGCGTCCTCCAGGGTCTGGAAGCCGTGCGCGAAGCCGTGCGGGATGTACAGGGCGGTACGCGCATCCGCAGAGAGTTCGACCGCCAGCCACTGGCGGAAGGTGGCGGAGCCCGGGCGCACGTCGACGATCACGTCGTGGATGCGGCCGCGCGTGCAGCGCACCAGCTTGGCCTCGGGATGTGGGGCGTCCTGCCAGTGCAGGCCGCGCAGCGTGCCGGCGGCGCGGTTGAAGGACACGTTGCACTGCACCAGCGCCGGGTCGAGCCCCTGCGCGGCGAACTCGCGCGCGCACCACGAGCGCGCGAAGAAGCCGCGCTCGTCGACGAGCGGCTCGAGGTCGACCAGCACGGCGCCGGCCAGGCGGGTCGCGGTGAAGCGCACGCTCAGACGATCCGCACGGTCGGGATGGGGATGATGAAGCGGCCGCCGCGGCGCTGGTACTCGGCCTGCTGCTTCATGATCTCGTCGGCGAAGTTCCAGGCCAGGATCAGCAGGTAGTCGGGCTGGTCGGCGAGGATGCGCTCGGGGCCGTGGATCGGCAGGTGCACGCCGGGCATGAAGCGGCCCTGCTTGTAGGTGCTGCGGTCGGCGACGAAGTCGAGGGTCTCGGTGCCGATGCCGAAGGAATTCAGCAGCGTGCTGCCCTTGGCCGCCGCACCGTAGGCGGCGATGCGCTTCCCCTGGGCCTTCAGCTCGCCGAGGGTGCGGCGCAGGTCGGCCTTGAGCGTCGCCACCGTGCGCGCGAATGCCTGGTAGGCGGCGGGGTCGGTCACGCCCCAGGCGGCCTCGGCGGCGAGCAGCGCGGTCACCGAGGCGTCGGCGCTGCGGCCCGGGCGCAGCGGCTCGGCGAACAGGCGGATCGAGCCGCCGTGCACCGGCAGGTGCTCGACGGAGCGGATCAGCAGGCCCTGGCTGCGGAACAGGCGGTCGAGCGCGGTCAGCGAGTAGTAGCAGAGGTGCTCGTGGTAGATGGTGTCGAACTCGCAGTGGTCGAGGAACGGTTTGACGTAGGGCGACTCGAGCACCGCCACGCCGTCGTCCTTCAGCAGCAGCGCGAAGCCGCGCACGAAGCCGGTCAGGTCGGCGACGTGGGCGAGCACGTTGTTGGCGTGCACGACGTCGGCGCGACGCCCCTGGTCGCGCAGCGCCTGGGCGGTGGCGGTGCCGAAGAAGGCGTTGAGGGTGTCGATGCCGCGCTCCTCGCGCGCCACCTTGGCGATGTTGGCGGCGGGCTCGATGCCCAGCACGGGCACGCCGGCGCGCTTGTAGAACTGCAGCAAGTAGCCGTCGTTGCTCGCGACCTCGGCGACCAGGCTGCCAGGGCCGAGGCGGCGCTCGCCGACCAGGCGCGTGGCGATCGCCTCGGCGTGGCGCAGGAAGCTGTCGGAGAAGGACGAGAAGTAGAGGTAGTCGCTGAACAGCTGCTCCGGCGGGACGGTCTCGGTGATTTGCAGCAGCGAGCAGTCGCGGCACAGCACCAGGTCGAGCGGGAAGACCGGCTCCGGCGCGCCCAGGCGGTCGGCGGTGGGCAGCGCGTTGGCGAGCGGGGTGGAGCCGAGGTCGAGGATCGGGGCGAGCCGTGGGCCGCCGCAGGCGCGGCAGGCGGAGATGCGGGTCATGCGGTGTCCCAGGGGGTGCCGGGCGGGGCCGGATGGAGCGGATGGGGGCGGGGCGACGGGGTGCGGCGGATGGAGGGGGAGCATACCTCCGCCCCGCGCCGAACGGAAGGGGCGGGCCGGTCACGGGTGGAAGCGCTGGGTGGCCGCGCGCCGCCAGCGCGCATCACCGCGCCCAGGCCGCGCCCTGGCCGGCCTGGCTGGCGGCGTAGGTGGCGATCTGGCGGTCGGTGACCGCGCGCACGTCCTCGCCGCGCTGGTGGGCCTGGTACCACGCGGCGGTGGCCCGCGCGGTGGTGGGCATGTCCCACGCGCCGCGCCAGCCGAGGCGGGCCGCGGCCTTGCTGCAATCGAGCTTGAGCAGGCCCGCCTCGTGCGGCTGCCCGGGGCGGGCGCCGCCGGCCTCGACGCTGCCCGTGCCCCAGGCCGCGACCAGGCTGCGCGCGAGTTCGAGGACGGTGGCGACGCTCTGCTCGCCCGGGCCGAAGTTCCACGCCTCGGCGCAGGCCTGGCCACCGTCGCCGAGCAGCCGCGCGGCGAGCAGCAGGTAGCCGGACAACGGTTCCAGCACGTGCTGCCACGGCCGCGTCGCCTGCGGGTTGCGCAGGGCCAGGGTGCGGCCGGCGGCGAGCGCGGCGACGAAGTCGGTGACGATGCGGTCGGCCGACCAGTCGCCGCCGCCGATGACGTTGCCCGCGCGCCCGCTCGCCAGGCGCACGCCGCCATCCGCGAAGAACGAGCGCCGGTAGCTGGCGACGACCAGCTCGGCGGCGCCCTTGCTGGCGCTGTACGGGTCGTGGCCGCCCATGGCGTCGCTCTCGCGGTAGCCCCACACCCACTCATGGTTCTCGTAGCACTTGTCGGAGGTCACCACCACCACCGCGCGCACGCCCGGCGTGGCGCGCACCGCCTCGAGCAGGTTGACGGTGCCGCCGACGTTGGTGTCCCAGGTGGTCTTGGGGTCGGCGTACGAGGCGCGCACCAGCGGCTGGGCGGCGAGGTGCAGCACCACCTCGGGGCGGATCTCCGCCAGCGCGCGCGCCAGCGCCGCCGCGTCGCGGATGTCGATCAGCCGGTGGTCCAGGCGCTGGGCCAGGCCGAGCGCGCCGAACAGGTCGGGGGTGGTGGTGGGCGCCAGGGCGACGCCGGAGACGCGCGCGCCGAGCGCGAGCAGCCAGTGCGCCAGCCACCCGCCCTTGAAGCCGGTGTGGCCGGTGACCAGCACGCGGCGGCCGCGGAAGGCGTCGCCGAACATCACCAGCGCTCCGTCCACGGCGCCTTGCCGCCGTCCCACAGCTGGTTCAGCATCTGGTGCTCGCGCGCGGTGTCCATGCACTGCCAGAAACCCTGGTGCACGTAGGCGGCGAGCTCGCCGTCGGCGACCGCGCCGCGCATCGGCTCCTGCTCCAGCACCAGCCCGCTGTCGCTGGTCAGGTAGCGCTCGATGAAGCGCCGCGCGATCACCATGTAGCCGCCGTTGATCAGGCCGGACTCGGTCTGCGGCTTCTCGTGGAAGCCGGCGATGCGGCCGCCGTCGAGCTGGATCTCGCCGAAGCGCCCCGCCGGGTGCACCGCGGTGACGGTCATGGCCTTGCCCTGCGCGCGGTGCTGGCTGAGCAGCGCCGCCACGTCGACGTTGGCCACGCCGTCGCCATAGGTCAGGAAGCACTCGCGGTCGTCCTCCTTCAGGTAGCGGGCCGCGCGCGCCACGCGCCCACCGGTCATGGTCTTGTCGCCGGTGTCGGCCAGGGTCACCTGCCAGTCGTCCTCGGCGCTGGCGCCGTGGTAGACGATGCCGCCGCCGTGGCCGAGGGTGATGGTGGTGTCGGTGGCGCGGCTGTGGTAGTTGAGGAAGTAGTCGATGATCGCCTCGCGCTTGTAGCCGAGGCAGAGGATGAAGCGGCGCACGCCGAAGGCGGCGTAGGTCTTCATGATGTGCCACAGGATCGGCTGCGGCCCGACCGGCACCATCGGCTTGGGCAGCACCTCGGTGACGTCGCGCAGGCGGGTGCCCATGCCACCGCAGAGGATCATCGCGGGGGGCATCGGGGCGGGCGGGGTGGGCATCGGGGGGATCGTCCTTCGAAGGGAGTATGGCGCGTCCTGCGCGCCCGCGCCTGGGTCGTTTGCACGATGGCCGACGTATGCGGCGAAGTGAAAAGGACTTTGGTCACGCTGCAAGGGGGAGGGGAGGGGGTGAGGAGGCGGGAATGATGCAGGGGATGCGTTTTTTTCGGGGGGCTGGGGAGCCCTGGACCCGAGACTCGAGAGTCGAGACCGGAGACCGGAGACCCGAATCCCGAGACCGGAGACCCGAGGCCCTACCCGGTACCCACATGTCCAAAGACAGGGACTGCGGTAAAGACGGGGATCTCGGGACGGAATCGAGAGCGCCAACGGCGCGCCCCAATCCCAGCCCAGGGCAACGCCCTGGGAAGAAAACCCATTAAAATAATTGGCT
>CAWFSD010000043.1:0-149131 GCA_963818245.1 uncultured Planctomycetota bacterium | reverse complement strand
AGGTCGGGCAGGATACCGGCCAGGTACTGGCGCAGGTGCGGGTCCTGCAGCGAGGTGGCGCGGCTGAGCGGCCCGATCGACCACACGCCGACCAGGTACAGCCAGGTGAAGCCGTCCTCGACGAGCTGGTCGAGCTGGTCGTGGCCGAAATCGTCCAGGGTGGCCACGCGACCCAGCTGTCGGGAGCGCTCCGTGCGCCAGGTGCGCACGTTCAGCTCGAACAGCTGTTGCATGGGGGTACTGTAACCCATTGGCGCAGGGTCGACCAAGGGAATTCCCGTACTCCCGAGCTCGTTGCAGTGGGGCCCCGTATCACACGGGCGGCGGTGGTGCCGAGCCCCTCGTCTGCGGGGCGGTGCTGGTGCCTGGTCCTCGGCTCGGTCCAAGATTTGGGCGCATCACGAGGTCATCTGATGGTCGAGCTGGCGCTCGACCCTCCCGGCGGTCACGTGCTGCGCAACGGCGCCCCCATGGGCTCGAGGGCCGTCGTCGGGAGGGTCGAGCGCCAGCTCGGCCACTGGGCAGGGCCGGCCATCGGGCACCGGCAAGCCGCTCGCCCATGGCGAAGGGCCAAAAAAAATCCGCGCCCGCCGGGTGGCGGGCGCGGATCGTGAACCGGAGACCGGGAAGCCTAGAGCTTGATCTCGGGCCGCGGCAGGCTGACGCCGAAGGCGCCGAGCGCGGTCGAGAGCTCCTGGACCACGCTCTGGCCAGAACCGGCGGCCTTGTAGAGGTCGAGGTCGGTGTACTGGGCGAGGTCGCCGATGCGCGAGACGCCGAGGTTCTCGAGCACCTGCTGGGTGCGGCTCGACAGCTCCAGCTTCTCGACGCTCTCGCCGAGGATCTTCTGGTCGGCCTTCGAGATCGAGCGCTCGTCGCCGTCGCGGAACATGCCCAGGCGCAGGTTGCGCGCCGCGAGCATCTCCTTCACTTCCTTGAGCGAGGTCTCGCCGAAGTTCTTGTACGAGAGCATCTCCTGCTCGGTGATCTTGAGCAGGTCGCCGAGGGTGAAGATGTTCATCTTCGCCAGGCAGTTGCGGCTGCGCACCGACAGCTCGAAGTCGTTGACCGGCGTGCGCATGATCTTCTCCATGCGCTCGCGCTCGCGCTCTTCGCGCTCGTCGTAGTACATGGTGCGGCTCGACTTGCGCGTCGCGCAGCAGCATCAGCGCGCGGCGGTCGCGCGGGTTGTACGCCAGCACCTGGCGGAAGCAGTCGATCGCTGCGTTCGACTCGCCGCGCTCCTCATACAAAATGCCGAGATTGGTCACGCCCGCGAGGTAGTGCGGGCGCGACGTCGGCGCACACCAGGTAGTACTCGACGGCCATGTCGTCATCGCCGATGCGGTCGAGCAGGACGCCGAGCTTGAAGGCGGCTTCGACGTGCTCCGGGCTCCTTCTCGAGGGCGGCCTCGTAGGCGTTGATGGCGGCCTCGACGTTGCCGCGGCGTCCTGCAGGCGGCCGGCGAGGAACTCGCGGTCGGCGCCTTCGGGGACATTGGCGAGGGCCTTCTCGGCCTCGTCGACCTGGCCGCCGTCGAGCAGGGCGCGCACCAGTTCGGCCTTGGCCTCGGGCAGGCCCTTGGCGGCGGCGGCGAGGTTGGTCTTGGCCTCGGCGTGCTCGCCGAGCTCGTGGTAGATCAGGCCGAGCAGCGCCTGGCTGTAGGCCTCGCTGCCGGCGAAGGCCTCTTCGGCGTCGGAGAAGTGGCCGAGGGCGAAGGCGAGGATGCGCCTTGCGCACCTTGGCGTCGTCCTTGAGCGCCGCCCAGGCCGTCCTGGAGGGCGGCGCTCGAGCTTGCTTCGCTCCTCGACATCCTGGATGGCGACGCGCCGCAGCAGGCGGACCTGGGCCAGGGTCGGGCGCTGGGCGCCGACGAGGGCCTGGGCGGAGCGGGGAAGGGTGGCGGTGGGCATGGGCAGTCCTTGAAAATGGGCGCTGACCGTAGCCGCGGGGGAGCGGGGGTCAATCGCCGGAGGCGCTCAGCCCTCGGCGCCGGTCAGCCTGGCGAGAGGCGGCGAGCTCCCGCTCCGCTGGCGCGACCGTGGGCGCCCGAACGCGCAGTGGGAAAAGGTCTGCGCCGGCGACCGCGAAGGCGAGCTGGTGCTCGCCTCTCCCGGCGGGTCAGCCCAGCGCTTTGCGCGCCACGTCCAGGCGGGCCAGCAGATCGTCGATCTCGGGGGCGGTGATGACCAGCGGCGGGGCGACGCGCAGGGTGTTGTTGCCGGCGGGGCCGACCACCAGGCCGGCGTCGAGGGCGGCCTTGACCAGCGGGCCGGGGGGCTGGGCGAGCTGGACGCCGAGCAGCAGGCCGCGGCCGCGCACGGCGGCGGCGCCGAAGCGCGCGCGCAGGCCCGCCTGGAGCTGCTCGCCGCGCGCCACCACGTTGGCCAGGAAGCCGGGGGCGGCGACCTCGCCCAGCACCGCCACCCCGGCGGCGCAGGCGAGCTGGTTGCCCCCGAAGGTGGTGCCGTGCATGCCGGGCTTGAAGAGCGCCGCCACGGTCTCGGCCATGAGCGTCGCACCGATCGGGACGCCACCGCCCAAGCCCTTTGCCAGACTCATGATATCGGGAATGACGCCCTCGTGCTGGTGGGCGTACATGCGGCCGGTGCGGCCGACCCCGGTCTGGATCTCGTCGAACACCAGCAGGGCGCCGTGGCGGGTGCAGAGCGCGCGCAGGGCGGCGAGGTACCCGGCGGGCGGTACGAACACCCCGGCCTCGCCCTGGATGGGTTCGATGAAGACCGCGGCCACGTCGTCGCCGATGGCCTTTTCCGCCGCCGCGAGGTCGCCGAAGGGCAGGAACTCGGCGGGCGGCAGGGGCACGAACGGCTCGCGGTAGGCCGGGGTCTGGGTGATGCTCAGGGCGCCCAGGGTGCGGCCGTGGAAGCTGTTCTGGAAGGCGAGCATGCGCGTCTTGCGCCCGCCGTGCTGCAGGTTGCCCCACAGCCGCGCGGCCTTGTAGGCGATCTCGTTGGCCTCGGTGCCGCTGTTGCAGAACAGCACGCGGCCGGGAAAGGCCCCGGTCACGATCAGCTTGGCCAGCTCCTCCTGCCGGCCGATGCAGTAGTGGTTCGAGGTGTGGATCAGGGTCCGCGCCTGGTCGGCGATGGCCTGGGCGAGGCGCGGGTGGCCGTGCCCCAGGGCGCTGACCGCGACCCCGCGAAGGCGTCCAGGTAGCGCGTGCCGCGATCGTCCTCCAGATGGCAGCCGGAGCCGCGCACGAAGCGCACCGCGTTGCGGTTGTAGTTCTGCACCAGGTAGGGGTCGGCGACGCTGGGGGAGGGCGCGGAGTCGGCCATGCGTGAGTCCTTGGCGGGTAGCGTATCCTCGCAGTGTGCCAGGGGATGCAAGACGGCCGTCGACCTCCTCTGTTGCTTGCGGCCGACCTCTGCGGAAGGTAGGTTGATGGAGCGTGGGAGTGACCGTGCACGGCGGCAAATGCCACCCCCGTCCCTGCCTCCGCCAGCGTTCCCGGTCGCCAGCATCCGTCCCAGGTCGCCATGCCCTCATCCCAATCCTCAGCCCTGGCCGCCGACCGCCCCGCCCCGCCGCGGCGGCCGAGTTCGACCACCAGCGTGTTCCTGGCCTGGCGGCGCTGGTTCGTGCCGGCGCTGGCGCTGGTGCTGCTCGTCGACCAGCTCACCAAGCTGTGGCTGTTCGCGCTGCCGGTGCAGACGCCCCGCTTCAACGCCGCCCTGCCCGGGCCGGTCAGCGGCATGCCCGGCTGGATCGACCGCTCCTACAACCCGGGCGTGGCCTGGGGCATGGCCGGCGGCTTCCCCGGCCTGGTCGCGGTGGTCACGGCGCTGCTCATCCCGCTGCTCGGCTGGATCTGGTGGCGCTGGTTCCGCCTGGCCGGCCGCTGGGAGAACCTCGCCTTCGGCGCGATCCTCGGCGGCGCGCTGGGCAACGGCATCGACCGCGCCCTGGCCCGCCTGCACGCCCTCGGCGGCGTGCGCGACTTCATCCGCGTCGACCTCCAGGGCGTCGGCATCGATTACGTCTGGCCCACCTTCAACGTCGCCGACGCCGGCATCTGCTGCGGCTTCGCCGTGCTCGCCCTGCGTTCGTTCGTGAAACCCACGCCCGCACCCGCCGCCGACCGGGCGCGGGCCGCGGTCTGATATCAGCCGCTCCCTTTTCGGAGGTCGCAATGCGCATCGATGGTCCCGCCCGTGAAGTCGTGCTCAAGGTGGTCTACTACGGCCCCGGCATGGCGGGCAAGACCACCAACCTGACGGTGATCCACGACCGCGTGCCCAGCCAGGCGGCGGGCGACCTGGTGATGGTCGACACCCATTCCGAGCGCACCCTGCGCTTCGACCTGCTCGCCGTCGAGATGGGCGAGGTGCGCGGCCACCAGGTGCGCTTCGACTTCTACACCGTCCCGGGGCAGAGCTATTACGCCGCCACCCGCCGCGCCGTGCTCGCCGGGGCCGACGCCGTGGTCTTCGTCGCCGACAGCCGCCGCGAGGCGCTCGACGAGAACATCGAGGCGATGAACGAGATGCTCGGCAACCTGCGCCACCACGCGCTGGCCGAGGACATCCCGGTGGTGATGCAGTACAACAAGCAGGACCTGCCCACCGCGCTGCGGCCCGAGCAGCTCGAGCCGCTGATGAACGTGCGCGGCTGGCCGAGCGTGCCGTCGGTGGCGATCGACGGCCAGGGCGTGATGGAGACCATGCGCGTGATCGCCGACCTCGCGCTCGAGCGCGCGCGGCGCAGCGACTCCGGCGTCCCCCAGGTCGCGGCCGACCAGCCCACGGCGGCGGCGCGCTCCGGCAGCTGGCTGATCTCGTGCTACCGCTGCCAGGCCATGCTCGAGATCGGCAACGCCGCGGTCGGCATGATCTACGCCTGCGGCGTGTGCGGCTCGGCGCTCGAGGTCATCGACACCGAGCGCGGCCTGACGCGCGCGCCCGCGCCCGGCGCCGGCAGCGGCTCCGGGCCGCGCGCGACCGTCGGCGAGAAGCCGCGCGACGACAGCGCCTACGGCATGCAGGCGATCCCCGACCAGACCGGCGCGGGCGCCCTCGGCACCGCGCGCGGCGCGCCCGCGCAGCTGCCGCCGCAGGTCAGCAGCGTGGTGCCCTTCGAGGTGCCCGGCTTCGACCTGGTCGCGCCGCTCGACGAGAGCGTGCAGGGCCGCCGCGCGCGCGTGCGCGAGCGCAGCAGCGGGCGCAGCCTGCGCGCGCTGACCCTCAGCACCCCGCTGATGCGCCAGCCCGGCTACCAGCAGGCGCTCGAGCCGTACGTGCGCCTCGCCAGCCAGGTCAAGCACCCCTACATCCTGCCGCTCGCCGCGCTGCAGCCGACGCGCGACGCCGCGGCGCTGTTCAGCACCGACCCCGCCGACTACGAGCCGCTCGGGCACATCCTCGCGCGCCGCCGCGCGCTCGCGCCGCCGCACGCCATGGGCATCGTCCGCCAGCTCGCGCTCGCCCTCGAGGAGGCCGCGCGCCACGGCGTGGTGCACGGCTGGCTGCGCCCCGAGGTGGTGCTGGTCAGCCCCGAGGGCAACGTCCTGCTCGACGAGCTGGCGGTGCCGAAGAACCACCGCTACCTGGTGCGCGAGCTGTCGGGCGCCAGCGCGGCGACCGAGTACTACCTCGCCCCCGAGCACCTCAGCGACGAGACCCGCAGCGACGTGCGCGCCGACATCTTCATGCTCGGCGCGCTGCTCTTCCGCATGATGACCGGCGAGGGCCTGGTCACCGGCTACAACGCGCACGAGGCGCTGCACAAGGTGGTGGCCAACGGCGCGCGCACCCTGCGCAGCGTGCAGGGCGGCGTCAGCCGCGACCTCGACCTGTTCTTCCAGAAGCTGGTCGCGGCCGAGCGCAAGGACCGCTTCCAGGGCTACCGCGAGGTCATCGACACCCTCGACCGCTTCGGCGGCGGCGCCAAGCGGCAGACCCTGCGCCTGACCTCGAACATCTCGAACCCCGCGCCCGGCAGCGGCAGCATCCGGCGCAGCGGCACCGTCACCGGCCAGATCCCGCGCGGGCTGGGCGGCACCGCCACCGGGCCGATCCCGCGCATCGGCACGGCGAGCATGAACCGCAGCGGCACCGGCACCGCGCGGCGCGGCTCGCGCACCGGCAGCGGCGAGGTCACCACCTCGCGGCGCAAGGAGCCCGAGAGCTCGACCGGCATCATCGTCCTGGTGGTGGTCGCGGTGCTGCTGATCGGCGGCGCGGTCGGCTTCTACGTGCTCAACCCGGTGAAGGTGCCGACGCGCCCGGTGCTGGCGCCGCTCGAGCCGCTGCCCGAGAAGCCGAAGCCGCCCGAGCCGGCGCCGGTGGCCGCGCCCACCGTCGACAAGCCGAAGCCGCTCAAGGGCGCCTTCGCCCCGACTCCGGCGGGCCAGGAGAATCCCACCCCGTCCCCGACCCCCGTGGCCACGCCCGTCGCGACCGTTCCCGCCGGCGTCGACGGCCCGGTCGGCGGGACGCCCGCCCCGGCCACCGCGACAGCGAAGCGCGTGACCTCCGAAGAGCGCGTGCAGGTGATCCTCGAGATCGGCAGCCTCGAGCGCAGCGAGCACTTCGCCGAGGCGCTCGCCCTGTGCGACACCCTGCCCAGCGAGGAGGACACCAAGAACGTCGGCGAGCGCGTGCGCGCCAACCACGACCTGCGCAAGCAGGCGGTCGAGAAGGAGGCCACGGCCGGCACCGATGCGGTGCTGGTCGGCGCCCTGCTCACGCCGCCGCAGACCTTCTGGGGCTTCCCCGGCGACGCCCAGTGGGCCAAGGGCCTGGCCGCCGACGCCGAGAAGCGCCTCGGCCGGCCGGTGCCGCTGAGCGCCGCCACGGTCGCCGAGGCGCCCAAGGATCCGGCCGTCGCCGTCGCGCCGACCCCGCCCCGACGCCGACGCCCGCCGTCGCGCCGGTGGTGGCGCCGGTCGCGCCCGATCCCGCCAAGGCCGACCTGCAGCGCATCGTGCAGATCGACGGCCAGATCACCGCGGCCCTGCTGGTCAACAACCAGAACCTGGTCCAGCAGCAGCTCACCGGCCTGCCCGAGGGCGCGCCCGAGACCGCCGCGATCAAGCACAAGGTGGCGCTGTGGAACAGCCGCGGCGACGTGCTCGCGCGCATCATCAGCGAGCACCCGCCGGCCAAGCTGCGCGTCCGCCACCCGACCACCGCCGAGCTGTGGGACGTGACCGGGGCGACCGCCGCGGGCGTGACCATCACCTCGCCCAACGACAGCCGCACCGAGCTGACCTGGCCGCAGGTCGCGATCAAGGACGTCGCCGAACTGTTCCGCGCCGCCGCGGCCGTGCCGGCGGCCAAGGGCGACGACCACGCCCTGGCCACCATCATGCTGCTCGCCGCCGGCGATCCCGACCTGGCGGGCGTGCAGCTGCGCAAGGCCAAGGGCGTGCTCGCGCCCGAGGTCGGCGGCGAGCTCGAACTGCTCATCGCCCTCGAGCGCCAGCGCGACGTCAACGACGCCGTCGCCAAGGGCAACGACGCGCTGAAGCTCGGCAACGCCAAGGGCCTGCAGGACGCGTTCGACGCGCTGCGCAAGGTCGACAAGACCCAGTTCCCGCAGGCGGTCGAGCCGCTGGCGCGCTTCGAGACCGCGCTCAAGAACCTCGGCCCGGCCCACCCGGGCGACCCCGTGGCGGCGACGCCGTCGGGTCTCAAGGACTCCGGCACCTTCGACATGCCCGACGACCTGCCCAAGGGCTTTCCCGAGCGCTCCAGCAACTGGCAGGTCTCCAAGGGCCTGCTCAGCAACCTCGGCGACAACGCCTGGCTGGAGCGCCGCGACATGGCCTCGGCCAAGGCGGTGTCGATCGTCTACCAGATCGGCGCCAACCGCGGCGGCCTGGTGGTGAACTTCCGCAGCGTGCAGGTCGTGCTCGACTTCGCGGCCAACACCTACGAGGTCAAGTCCAAGACCGAGAGCCGCAAGCCCAAGGCCTTCCCCTTCACCCCGCGGATCTCGAACTTCCTGCGCATCGACGCGCGCGACAACGGCACCATCGGCATCGACCTCAACAACGGCCGCGAGACCGCCGAGGTGCACGCCACCGACCTGCTGCCGGTGCTGCACTTCGGCACCAACGGCGGGGCGGTGATCATGCTCGACGAGTACGCCATCAGCCGCGGCTACGTGGCGATCCCCGGCGCGATCGCCCCCGGCGGCGCCGGCGGCGGCGAACAAGGCCGAGGCCTTCTCCGCGCTCAACCTGGTCCCGTTCGGCAAGGCCACCCTCGACGAGAACACCGTGGTGCTGCCCGGCGGCGCGCCCGACAGCCCGAGCGGCATCGCCATGCCGATCCGCGAGGGCATGATCGGCGCCGGCTTCGAGGCCAAGGGCAGCGGCAAGCTGCGCATCCAGCTCGGCCAGGCCACCGACCGCACCACCGGCACCTGGGTCGACATCGACCTGGTCAGCGCCTACACCGAGTACAAGGTGGTCTGGAAGGACACCATGCTGGTCATCACCGACCACGCCGGGAACGCCATCGCCGCCCAGAAGATCGACGCCGGCCCGCGCACCCACCTGCTGATCACCGCGCTCGCCGACGCCAAGTTGAAGTCCCCACCCAAACCCACCTACCCCTGAACCCCGGAACAATGATCGACCCCGCGAGCGCCAAGACCTTCATCATCGACACCAACGTCCTGCTGCACAACCCCCAGTCGCTCTTCGCGTTCGCCGACAACCACGTGGTCATCCCCATGATGGTGCTCGAGGAGCTCGACAAGTTCAAGACCGCCAACAACGAGCTCGGCCAGAACTCGCGCGAGGTCGCGCGCGCGCTCGACCGGCTGCGCAGCAAGGGCTCGCTGCGCGACGGGGTGCCGACGCCGCAGGGCGGCTCGGTGCAGGTCGCGCTGGGCTACGACGAGATCGCGGGCATGCTGCCCGGGGTCAACGACAACCGCATCCTGGGCTGCGCGCAGCGCTTCAAGCGCGAGGGCCGCAACGTCTACTTCATCTCGAAGGACATCAACGCGCGCGTCAAGGCCGACGCCCTGGGCATCCCCAGCGAGGACTTCGAGAACCAGAAGATCAACGTCGACGAGCTCTACACCGGCTGGCGCCAGGTCACCGTGCCGAGCGCGCGCCTGCGCGAGCTCTCCGACCGCGACGCCGCCAAGCCCGAGGAGATCGCCGTCGAGCTGGTCGGCGAACTGGTCACCAACCAGTTCGTGGTCGCCATCGACGATCAGGACGAGGAGCAGCACCTGCTGTTCGCCTGCGACGCCAAGGGCCTGCTGCGGCGCATCGACGAGGACCCGCCCATGCTCTTCGGCGTGGCGCCGCGCAGCCACGAGCAGCGCATGGCCTTCGAGCTGCTGCTCGACGACCGCATCAAGCTGGTCACCCTGGTCGGCCAGGCCGGCACCGGCAAGACCCTGCTCGCGCTGGCCTGCGGCCTGGCCAAGGTGATCCACGACGAGCGCTTCAAGAAGCTGCTGGTCAGCCGCCCGATCATGCCGCTGGGCCAGGACATCGGCTACCTGCCCGGCTCGAAGGACGACAAGCTCTCGCACTGGATGGGCCCGATCTTCGACAACCTGCACTTCCTGCTCGCCAGCGAGGAGCGCGACCCGGACGAGGTCATCAAGCGCCTGATCGAAGAGGAGTCGATCACCCTCGAGGCCCTGACCTACATCCGCGGCCGCTCGATCAGCAAGCAGTACGTGATCGTCGACGAGGCCCAGAACCTGACGCCGCACGAGATCAAGACCATCATCAGCCGCGCCGGCCACGACACCAAGATCGTCCTGACCGGCGACCCGCACCAGATCGACAACCCCTACCTGGACGCCAGTTCGAACGGCCTGACCTACGTGGTCGAGCGCATGCGCGGGCAGGAGCTGGCGGGGCACATGACGCTGACCAAGTCGGAGCGCAGCGAGCTGTCGGGGATCGCGGCGAACATCCTGTAGAGGGGTCCCGACGTCCGGTCGTCAGAGACGGGTTGCTGTTGCGGATGGAGCGGAGCCCGGGCAGGGGGTCTGATCGAAGGCGGCTTTCAGGGCTTGGTTCGGATTCCGACCGGTCTTCACCGCTCTCGGGGCCGGCCAGGACCGGTCATTCGGCGCTTTTCCTGGCGCCAGGGGGCGCGAGCATGCCGGCGCAGGCGGACATCTGCACCCATAGCTCAGCTGGATAGAGCAAGTGCCTTCTAAGCACTAGGTCCCAGGTTCGACTCCTGGTGGGTGCGCTTCCCTCCATCCGGAATGGAGCGGCACTCCGCATCCTCGAGTTCGCCTCCGGCCCGGGCTGGGGTGGCCACCATCTTCCCGGAGCCGCGCAGAATGCGCCAAGTTCTCCCGCACCCCTGCCGGCGCACCGCCATGGTGACGGTGGCGGCCCTGTCCGCCCTGGGCGTTGCCTGCTGCAGCGCGTGGTCCGCCGAGACCGCGACCGCGCCGCCGCTCCACCTTCCCGCCCAGGTCTGCTGCTCCACCGACTACGCGCGGCGCCTGGTGGTCGACACCGCGGCGCTCGACGCGCACACCCTGACCGTGGCGTTCGCGCCCGCGGCGATGTTCAATGCGACCACCCGCGTGCTCGACCAGCGGCATCTGGAGATCCGCCTGCGCGCCGCGACCCTCGGCCATGGCGAGCTGACGCTGCGCGACGCGGCGCAGGCGGTGGTGGGCCACGCGCTCGTCCAGGTGGTCGTGGTCCACACCAACGCCTCCAAGTACATCGGCTCGGAGGGCGGCCTGCCGGACGGGTCGGTCATCTTCGGCGGCGAACTGATCCTGGCGCCGTACGTGGCCGGACTGGATGTGCGCTTCGTCTCGGTGCACGGCGAGGTGACGGTGCCCGACGGCCTGTGCGAGCGCTGGACGGCGAGCGAGACCTTCGTCCGCGTGCCGTCGACGGGCAACGGCCAGCTCGGGTTCCGCATGGTGCGGCCGGCGCAATCGAAGTGGGTGCCCTACACCTACTTCATCTACCAGGACGGCGAGCAGCTCAGCGGCCCGTGAGGCGCAGGCGACGAGCGCGCGCGTTCCCGCTCAGAAATCGTTGACGTTGTCCGGCTTCGCCTGGTCGGGATCAGGCAGCACGGTTCCCTGGACTCCTTGCGCGGCGAGCGGCGTCGTCGGCGGCGGCATGGTTTCGACAGCCAGGCGCCGCTGGACGGCCAGGATCGCGTCGCCATCGAGCATGCCGCGCTGGACCAGCACGCGCGCCAGCAACCCGTGCAGGTGCCGCGTCGTGCCGGGGTCGACGAAGGACAGGACGCCAGCGCCGGCCTCCGGGCCCGCACGGGGTCCGATGCGCTGCCCGTCGTCGGGCGCCTGCGCGTCCTTCGCGGGCCGGCCGTCCACGACCGCGCGCAGCTGCCTGCCGTCGACCGCGACCGTCAGCGCGTGCCAGTGGCGCGTCGTCACCCGCATGGGGGTGTCGTCGGCCGCGCCGCGCATGGGCACCAGCCGCCAGCGCTCGTCGAGGCCCGCGATCAAGCCGCCGTCCGCCCCGACCTGGGCGCTGAACCAGCGCGTGCGCCGGCCGACGTTGAAGAGGTTGTCCTGGCCGGGCGACGACGAGGACGGGCACACCACCAGGGTGATGGTCAGCGCGCTGCCGGCGCCTACCGGCAGGTCGAGTTCCGCGACGTAGGGCGGCTGCGGGACCGGCAGGTCCACCTGGTGCTCGTGGAACGGTGGCAACCGATGACCCGGCAGGAACAGGCCATCCGCGGTCCAGGTGGTGCCCGCGGTGCGCAGGGCGGCGGCCGCCGCGGGGGCCTTGCCGTCCGCGGCGCGCAGGTCGAGGTCGACCAGGACGGCGCCGACCGGCTGCGCCGTGGCGGGTGGCGCGGTCGCGGGCCGCCGTGGCTGGAGCGCGGACATGGCCCGCACGAAGCCGGCGTCGTCGAGCTGCGGATCGCACAGCCGGTCGAGGACCGCCATCGGCGTGGCGGCCGGTCGCGCCGGCCGGATCCGGTGCGCGTTCGACCACCGGACCGACACTGATGATCCAGGACTCGTCGTTTCCGGACTCCACCAGCAGCGGTCCGGCGTGCACCTGGCGCGCCGTCGCCAGGACGGTGCGCGCGAGCGACCGGCGGCACGGCGCTGCCGACCGCGACCAGCCACGGGTCGTTGGCCGCCGGGATGTCGAGCGCGGCGATGGGGAAACCCGAGATGAGCACGCTGGGCTGCGGCTCCAGGCGGCGCAGCGCGGCCGCGCAGGCGGCGTGCAGCGCGGCCCCGCGGTCGAGGTCCGCGCACACCGTCAGCCAGCTGACGAAGTCGACGTTGCCCGCCCCGTGCGCTCGGCTGTCATGGTGCTGCCCGATGCGCATCAGCTGGTCCTCGTCGAGCGGCCCATCGGCCACACCCGTCGCGGCCTCGGCGGCGGCGGCGGCCCGCATGACGAGCAGCGGCAGGAGCAGGAAGAGCGGCGCGCCTCCCGCACGGACCGCCGCGGTCGGATGCCGGAAGTTCGCGCGGGTGGTGGTCCCTGGCATGCGGCGAAGCTAGCTGCGCGCGGCCGGAAGACCAGCATCGGGTGCGGGGGCGGACCATGACCCGCGTCGCGCCGGCAGCACCGCTGGGGCCGATCCAGGTGCTGCTGATCATGGAAGCCCGCGAATGGACGCAGAATCTCTCGTCACCGTGGTGGGCGGTCCGCCATGTCCGTCGGCACTTGGCAATGGCCCCCAGGGCCTGAAGATGCGCGGACAGGCGTGGAGAATCCACCGCACCCTCGCACCCGCTCGGGCATCGCCATGCAGGACAGCCTGGACACCATCTTCCCGATCATCGTGCCGCGCAGCTACGACGAGCGCGGCACCTGGCCGGGCCTGCTCGTGCCGCTGGTGCACCCCGAGCTCGCCGTGACCTGGGTGTGGCTCGACGACGGGCAGACCATGCGCTACCTGAACACGGAGGAGTCGGACGCGATGGCAGCGGCCGGCATCGACTTCCACGCGCACGCGCTCGCGAACCTCGAGGCTTCGTGCGCCACGGCCTTCCACACCCACGAGAAGGTCGTGGACGGCGTCCTGGAGATGGCCGCCTTCATGAACGACGACGGACTGGGCACCTCGCGGCTGCTGCTCGGATCGCGTTTGCGCGAACTCTTCCCGGAAGGCTTTCTCATCGGCGTCCCGGAGCGCAGTTGCGGGGTGGTGGTGTCGGCGCGGCTCGGTGGCGCGGCGATGGACGGGTACGTGGCTCTGGTCCGCCGCTGCCATGCGGAGGGCAACGTCCCGATGCTGGACGGGTTGCACGCGCCGGAGCTGTTCGTCATCGCCCCCTGAGCGCGTCACCCGGTCCGGGATCGTCCTGGAGACCGCGCGCCGCTGCGCGCGGGTCTGGCGGGGAACGCGCGGTCTCAGCGAAAGGCAGGAAACGCCGTCCGCGTCCAGGGGCGCTGACGCCGAAGGATGCACCGTTTCCCTGCCGTCCGGAATGCCGTCGGATACCATGATCGCCAGCCATGGGCCCTTCCGATCGCATCCCCGAGCGGCACTGGATCCGCACCTGCACCGACCTGGCGCTCTGCCACGGCCAGCGGCACGTGCGCGCCCTGACCCTGCCGCCGCGCTGCGGCAACCGCACCCTGCTGCGCCTGTGGCATGGCTGCTTCGACGAGCAGCACGACGACGGCCTCGTGGTCTGGCCACCACCCGAACTGCGACCCGGGCAGACGACCGGAACTCCGCCGATCCTTGGAGATTAACAGCGTAACGGTTCGCTCCAGGGCGTGTCGCCTCGCGCCTCGCGCCTGCGCTCAGCGCAACCCATCCACGATCGTCCGTGTATTCGTCAGGAACATCCCGATATAGCTCCCCGCCGGCGTCCCCGGCACATCGAGGCTGTCGCTGAACAGGCTGCCCCCGAGCGCCGCGCCGCCCTCCGCGCCGATCTGCTCCACCACCTTGGGGCTGGCGACGGTCTCGATGAACACCGCCTTCACGTGGCGCGCGCGCAGCAGCGCGATGAGCTCGGCGACGTGCCGGGGATCGGGCTCCTGGCCGGTGGCGATGCCCTCGACGGCGATGACCTCGAGTCCGTAGGCCTGTCCGTAGTAACCGAGGGCATCGTGGCTGGTGACCAGCACGCGCGCGCTGTCGGGCAGGGTGGCGACCTGCTTGCGCACCCAGGCGTCCACCACGCGCAGCTGCGCGACGTAGGCCTCGGTCCAGGCGGCGTAGTCGTCAGCGCCGGCAGGGTCGGCGGCGGCCAGGGCGGCGCCGATCGCCTGCGCGTAGCGCATGCCGTTGCGCGCGTCCTGCCAGGCGTGCGGATCGCCACCGCGCGGGGTGACGCCGGCGCTGGCGACGACCACCTGCGGCTTCGTGCCGGCGTTGGCGATGACCTGGTCGAGCCAGCCTTCGAAGCCCAGGCCGTTGACCACCACCAGGCGCGCGGCGGCGATGCGCTGCAGGTCGGCGGGCGCCGGCTCCCAGGTGTGGCCGTCGACCCCGGGCGCGAGCAGGCTGGTCACGGCCACCCGCCCGCCGCCGACCTGGCGGACGATGTCGGCGAGCATGGTGGTGGAGGCGACCACGCGCAGGGGGGACGGCTCGGCGGCGCCCAGGAACGGGGCGGCGACCAGCACGCCGAAGACGAGTCGCAGGAGCAGGCGCTGGGGGAGGTTGGACATGCGGTCTTCCGGGAGGCGCGGCCAGGGGCATGCTCGCGGCCCGCACCCGCAGGCAATGGCAGGGCGGACCCCGCGTCGGCGCCCCGCCCGGCCGCCCGCCAGGGCGTGCGCAGCCCCTCGACAGCGGCGCCGCGCGGCTGCTCAGGAACTGGACGTTTCCCCCCGTTGCCCCACCATCCGCGCCGGCATCCTTTCCGCTGAGGCCTCCTTCCTGGATCCCGATGCGCCACCCCCGCGTGCCCCTGCTGCCGACGGCCTGCGCGTCCGTGCTCACGCTGCTCGCGGGAGCCGCGGCGGCGGTCGAGCCCGACGCGGCGCTGGCGGACGCGCGCGCCGCGCTCGCCCTCGAGCACCAGCGCGCGGCCCTGCTCGCCGGCTGGGACAAGGAGCGCGCCGATCTCGAGCGCCTGGCCAGCGCCCGCACCATCGCCCTCGAGGCCGCCGACGCCCAGCTCGCCGAGCTGCGCGCCAGGCTCGCGGCGCGTCAGGCCGAGAGCGCGCGACTGGCCGATGAGGCGACCGCCCTGGCCGCCGACCAGCAGGAGGCGCGCGCCGCCCTCGCTGCGCTGACAGCCCTGCTGGCGCCATTTCCGGCCGTACCCGCTGCGGGTGCGAAGGCCGACGCGGAGGCGCCGGTGCTCGAGCAGCTGCGCGCCGGCCGCCGCTGCGCTCGAAGCGGTGCGCGCCAGCGCGGGCCGCTGGCAGATCGAGATCGCCGAGGGCGTGGAGCCCGGCGGCGGCACGGCTCGCGGTGCAGGTGGTGAAAGCGGGCTACGCCGCGGCCTGGTACATCAGCCTCGACGGCGCCCAGGCGGGCACCGCGCAGCGCGCCGGCGCGCGCTGGACGCTGCATCCCGACGCCGATCCCGCCACCGCCGCGGCCGTCACCGCGGCCATCGCCCAGTTGCGCGGCAACACCGTGCCGGACGCCTGCTGCTGCCTGCGCCGTTGCCGTCGGCCGCGGCGGCCGACCCGCTGCCCGCGCCGACGTCGCCGGCCATCGCGGTCCGCGCCATGATGGGTCTGCCCCGCATCCTCGCCGCGCTCGTGCTGCTCGCGCTCCGTGTTCCCGCGCTCACCGCCGCCGACAGTGCCGGCTACGACCCCGCCGGCGCGCGCGCCGCGCTCGCCGCGGCCCAGGACCAGGTGGCCGCAGGCCGGCGTGCGCTCGGCGAGCGCCTGACCGCGCTGGCGCAGGCCGCCGCCGCGCGCGCGGCCGAACTGCGCACGCTGAACGCGCAGCTCGCCGTGCCGCAGCCCGCCGATCCGCGCCCGCAGCGCGTCGAGCTGGCACGCTACGCCGCGGGCCTGGCCGGCGCGCCGGCCGCGACGCCGCTCGCCGACAGCCTGCGGCGCTGGCGCGAAGCCGCCACGGCCCAGCTCGCCGCGGCCACCGCCCTCACCGTGCGCCCGGGGCAGGTCACCTGGTGGGACGGCCACCAAGCGATTGCGACCGTCACCCGCCTGGGCGCCGCCGGCGCCGCCATCACCGGCCCGGCCGCGCTGGTCGCGCCCTTCGGCGACGGCTGGCGGCAGGTCGGGCCCGCCATCCCCGGACCGGCGCGCGCCGGCTGGATCCCGGTCGACGTCACCGGCAGGCTCGCCGCGCAGACCGCCGCGGCGCCGCGCACGCTGTGGCGCAGGCTCGCCGACGGCGGCTGGTTCGTGATCCCCATCCTCGCCACCGGCCTGATCGCCGCGCTGCTGGTGCTGGAGCGCCTGATCAGCTTCCACCGCGAGCGCGGCGACGACGGGCTCGGCCGCGCGGTGGTCGCCAGCGTCGCCGCCGGCGACCTCGCCGCGGCGCAGCGGCTGCTGGTCGGGCAGGGCACGCCCGCGGCGTGCGTGCTCGGCGCCGGCCTGGCGGTGTTCACGCGCGGCTTCGAGGCGCGCGCCGCCGCGCTCGGCGAGGCCATCCTCGCGCAGACCCCGCGCATCGAGCGCAGCCTGACCGTGCTCGGCATGCTCGCGGCCATCGCGCCGCTGCTCGGCCTGCTCGGCACGGTCAGCGGCATGATCAGCATGTTCCAGGTGCTCTCGGCGCACGGCACCGGCAATCCCAAGCTGCTCTCCGGCGGCATCTCCGAGGCCCTCATCACCACCCAGCTCGGGCTGCTGGTGGCGGTGCCGGTGCTGTTCGCGCACGCCCTGCTCGCGCGCCGCGCCGAGCGCGCGCTGACGCGCATCGAGGAGCAGGCCACCGCCCTGGCCAGTTCGCACGCCGCGCCCGCGTCCGCCTCGGGGCGCGCGGCGGTGGCGGGCGGGGAGGCGGCCCATGCCCGCTGACGGCCTGCTCGCCGGGCTCGGGCGCCTCGCCGCGCTCGGCGGCCTGCCGCTGTGGGGAACCGCGCTGTGCGGCGTGGTGGTCTGGGCGCTGATCATCGAAGGCGTGGCGCTGGGCTGGCTGCCGCTGGCGGACGGTGGCCCACGCCTGCGCGCGCGCCTGTGGCTGCTGCGCATCCTCGCCCTGGTCGCGCCGCTGCTCGGCCTGCTCGGCACGGTCAGCGGCATCATCGCCTGCTTCGCCGCGCTCGGTGGCGCGGGTGGGCGGCAGCTCGCCTCGGGCATCTCCGAGGCCCTCATCTGCACCGCCGCCGGCCTGGTCGTGGCCATCCCCGCCGCGCTCGCCCACGCGCTGTTCGCGCGGCGCGCGGCGACGCTCGGCGCCGCGCCGCGGGGTGCGCCCGTGAACCCGCTGCTGTTCCTGCGCCAGCGCCGCCGCCCGCCCGGCGGGGTCGAGATCAACGTCATCAGCCTGATCGACATCCTCTTCGTGCTGCTGGTGTTCTTCATGGTCACCACCAGCTTCACCGCCGACAGCACCGTCGACATCGAGCGCCCGGGCAGCGCCGCGGCGCGCCCCATCGAGACCGGCGACGTGCTGCTGGTCGCGCTGACCGCCAGCGGCGCGGTGGTGCTGCCCGGCGGCGCGCACGGCGAAGCGCCGGGCGCGCTCGCCGCCGCGCTCGCCCGCACCGGCGCCAAGCGCGTGCTGCTGGTCGCCGACCGCCAGGTCAGCACCGGGCGCATGCTCGAGGTGATGGACGCCTGCACCGCGGCCGGCGCCGAGCGCGTCGACCTCGCCGCCCAGTCCAAGGAGGCGCCGTGAGCGCCGGGCTGGCCCTGCGCGCCCCGCGGCGCCGGCGCGCGCCGCTGCTGGCGGTGGCGCTGCTCGCCGCGGTGGTGGTCAACCTGCTGCTGTTCGGCGCGCTCGCGCGCCTGCTCGCCGCTCCGGCCGCGCCCGCGCTGCCGCCGCTGGTCGAGCTGCACCGCGAGCCGCCACCGCCCCCGCCGCTGCCGGACCTGCCCGCGCCGGCGCGCCCGGCGAGCGCCGCGCAGCCCCCGGCCATGCCGAGCCTCGACCTCGGCGTGCGGCCGACCGCGGACGCGATCGTGCAGCCGCCGCTGCCGGAGCTGGCGCCGTTGCCCGAACTCGCTCCGCAACGCCTGGGCGAGATCGCCCTCGAGCCGCCGGGCGGCGCGCCGGCGCCGCAGGGACCGGTCGCCGAGAGCGACCTGGACGAGGGCGTGCACGCCGAGCGCTTCCTGCCGGAGTTCCCGCCGCGCGCGCAGCGCCTCGGCCTGTCCGACACCGTCGTGGTGCGCTTCACCGTGCACGAGGACGGCCACGTCAGCGACCTGGAGCTGGTCTCGTCCCGCCACCCCGAATACTTCCGCGAGCCGAGCCTCGCCGGCGTCATGCGCACCCGCTTCACGCCCGGCCGCAAGGGTGGGCGCGCGGTCAGCACGCGCGTCACCTGGACCTTCCAGTATGTCCTGCCCTGACGGCCATCCCCAGCGGCGCACGCAGCCGGCGCGGCCGGCCCGCGCCGCGGTCGCCATCCTGTGCGCCTGCTCGCTGCTATGCGCCAGCGCGTCCGGCGCCGGCGACGCTGCCGAGGTCGCGATCATCGCGGCCCCCGGCGAAGACGCCGGCCCGATGCTGGCGGCGGCGGCGCTGCCGCGCCAAGTCGCGGAACTGGTCAATCAGGTCCACCCGCTGCTGACCGTCGAGCGCAGCGCGGAGGCCAAGGCCCTGCTCGCCGGCTACAGCGGCCCCGACCACCCCTGGGTGCAGCGCGTGCGCGGTGACGCGGCTTTCGTCGCCGGCGACTTCCCGGCCGCCGCCGCCGCCTACCGCGCCGCCCTGGCCGCGCCCGCCGCGCAGGTGCCGCCTGGGACGCGCGCCAACCTCGGTCGCGCCCTGGCCGCGGCCGGCGACCGCGCGGCGGCCGCGCGCGAACTCGCCGAGGCGCTCGCCGGCGGCACCGCGCCGGCCGCCACCGCCAACGACCTGGCCATCCTCGCCAGCTGCCAGCTCGACGAGGGCGGCCCACGGCGCGCCCTGGCCACCGCCAACCTGGGGCGGATGCGCTTCCCCGCCGACGCCACCCTGGTGCGCGTCGAACTCGCGGCGCTGCAGGCCTGCGCGCGCTGGGACGAGCTCGCCGCGGCCGCGCGCGAGCTGCTGGCGCGCACCCCGCCGCCGCCCGCCGCCGATCAGCGCCTCGCCTGGCAGGCGCTGCTCGCCGCGCGCGAGCGCTGTGGCGACGCGGATGAGGCCGCGGCGACCGCGCTCACCGCGCACCGCGCCGGCGCGGTGCCGGCCGGCCGCCTCGCCGACGACCTGCGCCGCGCCGGCCTCTTCCAGCCCGCCCTGGCCGCCTACCGCGAGGCCCTCGCCGACGAGCCCGCCACGCCCGCGCTGCTGCTGGCGGCGGCCGAGGACGCCGGCGACGCCGGCGCGCCGGGCGAGGGCCGCGCCCTGATCGCGCGACTCGCCCCGGCCGACGCGGCGGCGCCGCGCGCGCAGCGCCTCGCCGCCTGGCTGGCGTGGCTGGCGGGCGACCGGGCGGCGGCGCGCAGCGCCCTCGCTGGACTGCTCGCCACCGGCCAGGCGGATGGCGCGACCACGCTGTGGGCGGCGCGCCTGGCTGCGGATGGCGGCGATGACCAGGTGGCGCTCGACCTGTTCGCGCGCACCGTGGGCGACCAGGCCTGCGCGCGCGATGCGCGCTTGGCGATGGCCATCATCCTCGGCAAGCAGGGGCGCCGCGATGAGGCGCTCGCCCAGGTGCACGCGGTGCTGGAGCAGGCGCCGGGCGACCGGCACGCGCTGGAGATCCTGGCCTGGGCCGAGGCGCTTGACGCGCGCGCTGAGCTCAGCCCTTCTCGGGCTCGTCCTCGATCACCGTGATCTCGGCGTCGGCCAGGCGCTGGCGGAGCTCGGCGATCTGCGCCTCGAGGGCCGCCACCTGCTCGCCGCCGTCCTCGCCGAATTCCGCGAGGCGGTCGAGCTCCTCCTGCTTGCGCACCAGGTGCTGGCGCCACACCGACACGCTGCGGCGGTAGACCGAGGTCGCGGTGTGGTTCGGGTCCGCACCGGCGCCGTCCATGCCGGCGAGCGACAGGTCGGCCTGCGCGGGCAGCAGGGTGCCGTTGCGCAGGTGCGCTGCGCCTTTGAAGATCTCCCCCGCCACCTGGGTTGCGATCGGCACGGGGCAGCGCGTGTGCTTGGCCAGGAAGGCGGCGGTGACCCGGCCCTCGCTGAGGGCCTGGATCGCCGCCACGCGGTAAACCTCGGCCAGGGCGGCGGTCGGGCTGTAGGGGGTCGCCATTTCCATCAGTATGTCCCTGGAAAAAGAGGGGGGCAAGACCTGTCCAGGGAAGCCGCCGCACGGGCCGTGCCAACGAGCTGCGCAGTGGACTTCCGCACTTCCCACGGCGACGGTGCGCGACTCGTGAGGGGCCCCGCGGACGGGGCTGCCGCCAAGCCGCCTGAGCGCGCGGGGAGACGCTCGCGAGGCCGCGGCTTTCAAGGCATGGCGGCGCAGGTGACCTCGGCTAGGGTGCGCACCATGCCACGCCCCGTCCTTTTCGCGCCCGCCGCCCTGGCGGCCCTGCTCAGCACCTGCGCCGCGGCCGCCTGGGCCCGCGACGGCATGCAGGAGGTGCCGGTCTCGGACTTCACCATCCCGCCGGCCGGCGACCTGCGCCTGATCCAGGACCGCCTCGAGCTGCACCCGCTCGCGCTGCTCGGCGTCGGCTGGATCAGCGACGTCGACCCCGTCACCCGGCGCGGCTCGGACAGCTACGCGCGCGGCCTGGTCGGCCTGCTCGCGCGCTACCTGCCCAACCCCGACTGGAACGCGCGCTTCGAGGGTGAGCTGGAGCGCGTCCGCTACGACCACTTCAAGGACCAGGACGCGACCATCGGGCGGGTGCTCCTCGGCGGCGATTACACCGGCGTGGGCTTCTCGGTGAAGGGCTCGGCCGGCTGGACCAGCACCCAGGACGCGCTGATCATCTCGGGCGAGCAGGTGCTGCGCGACGACTACGACCTCGCGGTGAGCGGGCACCGCCAGGTGGTGGCCGACTGGTGGGAGGAGGCGGGGTTGGAGTGGAACCACCTCGACTACCGCGACGCCACCTCGCTGTTCAACGCCGACGAGGCCGACCACACCACCTGGAGCGGCGACCTGCGCGTCGGCAGCGGCGAGCGCGAGGACCAGTACTGGTTCGCCGGCCACCTCGAGTTCGTCGACTACCCGGCCGGTCCGCGCTTCAACGACTGCCGCGCGCTGATCGCCAGCGCCGGCCGGCGCTGGCCGCTCGGGCCGCGCACCAGCCTGCACGCCGAGGGCGGCGTGATCGGGCGCTTCTACGCCGACGACTTCCGCCACGACCCCGCCTTCGACGACCGCACCGTGATCTGGCCCAAGGTCGACGCCGGCGCCGAGTGGCTGTGGGAGGAGTCCAGCCGCGTCGGCCTGCGCCTCTTCAGCAGCGCCGGCGACGGCCTGGCCAGCAACGCCGAGACCTCGTACGGCCTGGCGGGGGACGTGCGCCTGCGCCTGCAGCGGCGCTGCGCCCTGATCGTCAACCTCTCGCTGTCCCGCGACCGCAACAGCGGCGCGCCGGCCGGCGCCGAGGTCCCCGCGCGCCAGGTCGCGAACGGCGGGGTGGCCCTGCAGTACGAATTCGTCGAGGGCCTCTCGGCCCACCTGCGCTTCCTGGGCAGCCACGTCGAGGCGAACGGCGGGATCAGCTACAACCGCGAGCAGGTGTCGGCGGACGTGGCGTACGCGTATTGAAGGGTGCGGGGGGTCCGGGGGTCCGGCGGTCCAGTGCGATCGGGCCGGTCCTGCTGTGGCGATTTCAGCCGCCAAGTCGCCAAGGACCACTGCGATGGCTGATCATCCGCGAGAGGGGGCGGTTGCCCCAGCGGACGTGACCGCGCACGGGCCACGACCCGCGGTCTCCTCTTGGCGCCCTTGGCGCCTTGGCGGTTGAAATCCCGGAACGTCCACCTGCGCCCGCCTCAGCCGGCCGCGGGCGGAGCGCCGGCACCCACGCGCTCCAGCGGCCGGTGCGCGACCGCGGGCGCGGGGCGCGCCAGGCGCGCGTCGTGGCCGCGGCCCGCGGCGACCGAGCGGTCGTCGTTGATGATCAGGCCCAGCACCTTGCCGAGCAGGCGGCCGAGGTGGATGTGGGCGAGGCGCAGCGCCTCCTTGGTGGTCGAGCGCTCGCGCACCACCAGCAGGATGTCGTCGGCGACCGCGCCGAGCATCAGCGACTCCGAGAACTCCAGCGGCGGCGTGTCGATGACGATGTAGTGGTAGGTCGCGGTGAAGTCCGAGAGCAGGTCGTAGAAGCGCACGCTCTGGAAGAGCTCGGCGATGTTCTCGAGCTGGGCGCCGGAGCGCAGCAGGTCGAGGCGCGCGTACGAGGTCGGGATCGGGCGGACGTCCTCGCCCACCAGCAGCTCGCACAGGCCGGGACCGTCCTCCTCGCCGAGGTGGGAGTGGACCGTGGGGTTGCGCATGTCGCCGTCGATGAGCAGCACGCGCCGCCCCGAGGCGGTCAGGCTGCGCGCCAGGCGCGTGGCGATGACGGTGCGGCCGTCGCTGGGGCTGGGCGAGGCGATGGCGATGATGCGCGAGCCCTGCTGCAGGTCGTGCGAGAGCTGGATGGTCGAGCGCAGGATGCGGAACGACTCGTCGACCACGCGCAGCTGCGGGTTGGGGGTGGCGGTCAGGCGCCCGAGCACCGGCAGCCCGTCGTAGTGGGGGATGAAGCCGAGGGTCGGCAGGTCGGTGGCCTCGCGCACGCCCGCGGCGTCGCGGATGCGGCCGTCCATGCCGTCGACGACCAGCGCCGCAGCGCCGCCGGCCAGCACGCCCAGGAACAGCGCGGCGAGCATGAACAGCGACTTGCGGATGTTCACCGGCCACTGCGTGCCGTGCGCCGGCTCGGCGACGGACACCACCTGCTCGCCGAGGTGGCTGGTGACCTCCTCCTCCTGGAGGCGGCCGAGCAGGGTCTGGAACAGGCGCTCGGCGCTCGCCGCCTCCTCGGTGCGGTCCTGGAGCTCGATGAGGTTCGAGCGGTAGGAGGCCAGCCCGGTCTCGTTGGCGGCGATGCGCTGGTCGAGCTCCGCCAGGCGGCGGCGCAGGGCCTGGTCGTTCTGGACCAGCGATGCGCGCGAGCTCTCGGTGACCTCGGCGAGCCGCTCCTTGGCCGCATCGACCTGCTTGGTCGCCTCGATCATCAGGGGGTGGCCCGGCTTGTAGCGCTGCTCGAGGGCCGCGACGCGGTCCTGCAGGGTGAACAGCGCCTCCTGGCGCTGCCCGACCAGCGGGTCGTGGTGGATCTCGGGGATGCGCAGCAGGGCCTCGCCGCGCGCCGCGGGCTCGAGCTTGGCGCAGTCGTCGATGGCCTGGATGACCGCGGCGCTGGCGGCCGCGGTGGCGCCGAGCTCGATGCGGCTGGCGCTGAGCGTGGCGAGGTCGAGGGCCAGGTGGTTGCGGTCGGGGTCGGTGGAGAGGATGCCGCGCTTGAGGCGCATCTCCTGCTCGGCCGCGCGCTTGCCGACCAGCGTGGCGCGCGCCTTGTCGACCTGCTCGCGCAGGAAGCTGATCGCCCCGCGCGAACGGTCCGCGCCGCGCTTGGCCTCGTTCTCGAGGTGCGTGGCGATGAGCTTGGCCAGGGCGGTGCGGGCCATCTCCGGGTCCTCGTCGCGCATCGCCAGGGTGATCACCCAGCTGTCCTTGTTGGTCAGGACCTTGAGGCGGGCGCGCAGCAGCTCGATGGGGTCGCGGCTGCCCTTGTAGATCGGCCGCTCGGCCAGGCCGGTCTCGTCCAGCACGGTGCGCAGCACCGGGTAGGAGACCAGCAGGTCGCGCTGGGTGTTGAGCACCGAGAACTCGGAGCCCTTCTCGATCTCGACGTCGTCGGGCTGGAACTGCAGCGCCTTGCGCGCCTTGTCCACGACCAGCATCGCGTCCGCCTCGTAGAGCGGCACGATCGACATGGTGGCGAGGAAGACCAGGGCCGCGACCACGGCGCCCACCAGCAGGGCGATCCAGCGCCGCCGCCAGATCATGCCGAGCAGGGTCGACAGGGGTACGGAGGCGGTCAGCTGGGCGGGAGTGTTCATGGAGTTTGGCCCGGAGCGGGAGTGGCCGGCCAGCACATCCGCCGGACGCGATGAGTCAACCGCGCGCCGTGCCGCTGCATTACGCAGTGCGCCGCGCGCCCGCTGCATTCTGCAGCGGCATGCCATCGTCGTTGCGGATCCGGCACGCCGTGCATCATCGCGGCCGGAGGGCTGGACCGTGAGGACCCGCATCAGCTGGTTGGCGCGCGCGCTCGGCGCAGCCATGCTCATCCTGTCGCTCGCCGCCCCGGGCCGCGCCCCCGGCGCCGAGCCCGCCGGCAGCGCCGATGCGCTCGACGCGCTGCGGCCCGGCGACCTCCTCCAGCTCGAGGTGTACAACCACCCCGACCTCAGCGCCGTGGTGCGCGTGCCGGTCTCCGGGCCGGTGCACTTCCCGCTCATCGGGCCGGTCGACCAGGTGCGCGGCATGACCGTCGACGCGCTCAGCGCGCGGCTCAAGACGCTCTACGAGGCCAACTACCTCCAGCAGGCGGTGGTGGTGCTGACGGTCAAGGAGTTCGGCCGCCGCCGCATCTACGTGATGGGCAGCGTCGCCCACCCCGGCGCCATCGACCTCGAGCCCGCGGTCGCCACCACCGCCATCCAGGCGGTGACCAGTTCCGGCGGCCTGCTCGAGGAGGGCGACCGCCGCGGCATCGCGGTGCTGCGCGAGAGCGAGAAGGGCGAGATCAGCGCCATCCCGGTGGTGGTCGGCGACAACGGCAACGCCAACAAGGACGTCGTGCTGCTGCCCAACGACCTGGTGGTGGTCCCGCGCCTCGACCGCATCTACATCGCCGGGCAGGTCATGAAGCCCGGCGCGCTGAGCATCCCCAGCCAGGAGACCCTGACCGTCAGCAAGGCCGTGAGCCTGGCCGGCGGCTTCGACAAGTACGCGCGCGAGGGCGAGGTCCAGCTGCTGCACGCCGGCGAACCGGTGAAGGCCGTCAACGTCGAGGGCATCCTCAGCGGCCACCGCGAGTTCGAGGATCCCGCGCTGCGGCCGGGCGATACGGTGTACGTGCCGCAGCGGCGGTTCTAGCGCGCTGCGCGCGCGACCAGGGACCCCCAGGCGATCGCGAGATCCGCCGAACCACCGGTCAACGCGTGTGCGTGGCGCAAACCCCGCTCGCCCAGGCGCCGTTGGACCAGGAGGCGGCCCGCTAGGCAATGCTATCAAGCTGAGGTCCCCACGCCGTCCCAGGATCGGCTGCAGCTGTCATTCTCGCTGCTCTGGGCTCTCTGGTCCTCTGTGTCCTATCCGGATGTCCTGCCTTCCGATCGATGCGGGTCGGAGCTGTGGATGTGGAGCCGACAGCCGATCGGACACAGAGGACCAGAGAAACCAGGGAAGAGCTCACCTTGATAGCATTGCCCGCTGGGCCGCCATTGCATGTCAGGCGGCCCGACCGCTCGAGGAATTCCCGTTAATCCCGGTCGTACTCGCCCATCCCTCGCAGCTCGCAGTCTAGGGTCTAGGGTCTAGGGTCTAGAATCTGGGGCCTGAGGCCCCCCGATCCCCTCACCGCTTCTTCCGCCGTGGTCTCCCCCGCGCCTTCCGCGCCCCCCCGCCCCCATCCGCCGCCACGCTGCCATCCGCCTCGATGCGCTTGATCTGGTCGCGGATGCGCGCGGCCTCCTCGAAGCGCAGCTCCTCGGCGGCGGCGATCATCAGCGTGGTCAGGGCCGGGACGTCGGCGGCGGTGAGCTGGGCGCCGCCGTCAGCGGTGTAGCCCCCGCCGTCCGCGACCTTGCGCGCGGCGAGCTGGCTGGCGAACGCGTGGCGGGTGTCCTGCTTCACGGCGGTGGTGATGACCACGTCGTGCGCGGCGTTGTACGCGACCTGGTGGGCGCGGCGGCGGTCGGTCTCGGCGATCGCGGCGCGCATCGCCGCCGATTCGCCGTCGGCGTAGAGGATGACCTCGCCGGCGATGTGGCGCGCGGCGCGGCCGATGGTCTGGATCAGGCTGCCGGCGCTGCGCAGGAAGCCCTCCTTGTCGGCGTCGAAGATCACCACCAGCGAGACCTCGGGCAGGTCGAGGCCCTCGCGCAGCAGGTTGACGCCGACCAGGCACTCGGTCTCGCCCGCGCGCAGCGCGTTCAGGATCTCGACGCGCTCGAAGGCGTCGAGGTCGCTGTGCAGGTAGGTGGCGCGCACCCCGGCCTCGGCCAGGTACTCGCTCAGGTCCTCGGCCAGGCGCTTGGTCAGCGTGGTGACCAGGGTGCGCTCGCCGCGCGCGCAGCGCGCCTTGACCTCGGCGATGAGGTCCTCGACCTGGCCGCTGGTCGGGCGCACGCTGATCGGCGGGTCGATGATGCCGGTCGGGCGGATGAGCTGCTCGGTGCGCGCCTCCTCGACCTTGGCCTCGTAGGGGCCGGGCGTGGCGCTGACGAAGATCAGCTGCTTGACCAGCGCCTCCCACTCGGGGAAGCGCAGCGGGCGGTTGTCGAGCGCGCTGGGCAGGCGGAAGCCGTGCTCGACCAGGGTCTCCTTGCGCGTGCGGTCGCCGCCGTACATGCCGCCGATCTGCGGGATGGTGACGTGGCTCTCGTCGACCACGCACAGGAAGTCGGGCGGGAAGAAGTCGTACAGGCAGTATGGCCGCTCGCCGGCCTTGCGCCCGGTGAGGTGGCGCGAGTAGTTCTCGATGCCCGGGCAGGTGCCGACCTCGCGCAGCATCTCGAGGTCGTAGCGGGTGCGCGACTGCAGGCGCTGCGCCTCGACCAGCGCGCCCGCGCGCATCAGCTCGGCGTGGCGCTCGGCGAGCTCGGCCTCGATGTCGGCGGTGGCCTTGGCGATGGTCTGCTCCTCGACCACGAAGTGCTTCGCCGGGTAGATGTTGAGCTTCTCGTGCCGGCCCATCAGCTCGCCGGTCAGGGTGTGGATGGTGGCGATCTCCTCGATCTCGTCGCCGAAGAACGAGATGCGGATGGCCGCGTCGTCGTAGGCCGGCCACAGCTCGACGACGTCGCCGCGCACGCGGTACTTGCCGCGCTGGAAGTTGAGGTCGCCGCGGCTGTACTGGATCTTCGAGCAGCTCGCGCAGCAGGTCGTCGCGGTTGATCTGCTGGCCGACCGCCACGCCCACGGTCAGGTCCTGGTACGAGTTCGGCGAGCCGAGGCCGTAGATCGACGACACCGAGGCGACGATGATGACGTCGCGGCGCGACAGCAGGCTGCGCGTCGCGGACAGGCGCAGCTTGTCGATCTCCTCGTTGATCGACGACTCCTTCTCGATGTAGAGGTCCTTGCCCGGCACGTAGGCCTCGGGCTGGTAGTAGTCGTAGTAGCTGACGAAGTACTCGACCGCGTTGTCCGGGAAGAAGCCCTTGAACTCGCTGTAGAGCTGGGCCGCCAGGGTCTTGTTGTGGGACAGCACCAGGGTCGGCCGGGCGAGCTGCTGGATGACGTTGGCGACGGTGAAGGTCTTGCCGCTGCCGGTCACGCCGAGCAGCGTCGCGGCGCGCTTGCCGGCGCGCATCGCCGCGGTCAGGTCGGTGATCGCGGTGGGCTGGTCGCCCATCGGCGCATAGGGGGCGGCGAGGCGGAAGAGGGCCGGATCCAGGGCGGGCATGGCGGGACCATCCCTACGGGCCCGGGGGGTACAACCCCGGCCTCCGGCGGCCATCGGCACTCCTGGAGTGACACACCGGGCCTGACGATGGTTGCACAAGACACCAGTCCGTCATCAAGCGGGTGGTAAGATTGCCGTTACTCAGCTTCCCGAGTCAGGAGTCCATGACGATGCCGCATTCCACTGGCCAGCAGAACGGTTCCGGCGACCAGATCACCGAGATGGATGAATTCCTGCGCGAGGCCACCGCGCTCGCCCAGCGCGTCAACCAGCGCCTGCGCGAGCAGAGCGGCTCCTACCAGTCCGTGGTGCGCACCGACAGCGGCCGCCTGCGCGTCAGCACCCTTGCTGCCCTGATTACCTTAAAATACGTTACCGCAAAGGCTTGCGCGTCAGTTTTTCCGACGCCCCTGCTCCCCTCTCCCGTTCCCCTCCGGGCTGCTGCTCCGCTTCCCGCTGCATCCGGCCGCCTTGCCACCCGGCGCACCCCCGCCAAGGTGCGGCCATGCAGCCGGATCCCACCGCCGCGGTCGTGCTCTTCTCGGGCGGCCAGGACAGCACCACCTGCCTGGCCTGGGCGCAGGCGCGCTACGCGCGCGTCGAGACCATCACCATCGACTATGGCCAGCGCCACCGCATCGAGCTGACCGCCGCCGCGGCCATCGCCGCGCGCGCCGGCGTGCCGCAGCGCGTCATCCCCTGCGACTCCTTCCGCGCCCTGGGCGGCAATTCCCTGACCGGTGACGAGGCGGTGGCGGGGGGCGTGCGCGCCGGCAACCACCTGCCCAACACCTTCGTCCCCGGCCGCAACCTGATCTTCCTGACCCTGGCCGCGGCCTACGCCTACCAGCGCGGCATCAGCGAGATCGTCACCGGGGTCTGCCAGACCGACTACAGCGGCTACCCCGACTGCCGCGAGTCGACCATGACCGCCCTGCAGGCCTCGCTGCGCGCCGGCATGGAGTTCCCGATCACCATCCACACGCCCCTGATGCACCTGACCAAGGCGCAGACCGTGCACCTGATCCGCGACCTCGGCAAGCTCGAGCTGCTGGCGTGGAGCCACACCTGCTACAACGGCCAGGTGCCGCCCTGCGGCACCTGCCCGGCGTGCGAGCTGCGGGCGAAGGGGTTCCGCGAGGCTGGGGTCGTGGACCCGCTGATGGCGCGCGTGGGTGCCTGAAGCGTGTCGGGTCCGCATGAGGGGACGTCAGACCCTGGACCCTGGACCCTGGACCCGTAGACCCCGTAGACCCTAGACCCTAGACCCTAGTGGGCGGGGTAACAGGCTGGTTCCACATACGTAGGTGTGGATGCGGGACGGGGTCGAATGCGGCCCACTGGGCCGCACCGCACTCCAGTCAGGCGGAAGATTGCGAAATCCACCAGCATCCCGAGATCGCCGTAGGCTGTCTCTAGGGTCTAGGGTCTAGGGTCTAGGGTCTCTCCAGGGTCTAAAGTCTGCGCCCGCAGGTCGCTCACCCCTTCTCGATCTCCACCGGCCCCTTCACCGACGAGCAGCACGGCAGGATCTCGTCCTTCTCCAGGCCGCTGTCGTCGTAGTCGGTGATCATGGTCACGTGCTCGCGGCCCTTGATGACCTTGAGCTTGCAGGTGTGGCAGGAGCCGACGCCGCAGCCGCGGTCGGCGCAGGGCGCGTTGGCGCCCTCGAGGAAGGCGAGCAGCTCGTCGCCGGACGCGAAGGGCAGGGTCCTGCGCCCGCCCGGCCCCGCGAAGGTGATGCTCGGGCCGCCGGTCGGCGAGCCGCGCGGGGCCATGGGCGCGCTGCGCGAACCGTCGCCGCCGCTGCGCGGCGAGGGGGTCAGGGCGCGGTTGGCCGCGGGCGTGGGGTCCTCGGCGAAGGGCAGGGGGAGGTTGTCGGTGCGCGGTTCGCCACGGCCCCGGCCCAGCGGCATCTGCGTCGGCGCGACCAGGGACTCGACCTGCTCGGGGGTGAGCAGGCTGATCTTGAAGTTCTCCTCGGCCTGGCCCAGGCGCAGCTGCACCGGGCCGTCCTTGAGGTCGTGTTCGCGCGTGGAGTCGAAGCGCTGGCCATTGAAGCTGCTGCCGGCCGACGACAGGTTCTCGGCGGTGACCTTGGTGCCGCTGATGACGATGCGCAGGTGGCGGCGGCTGACCGCGGAGTTGAAGTCGTCGCGCTGCTTGCGCTCCATTTCCGGCAGGGCGAGGAATTTGCGGAAGCGCTGGAAGCTGATGTCGCAGGTGCGGCTGCGCCCGATGACCACGTCGGCGCGGTCGCCGAGCACGAAGAACTCGCCATCGCCCAGGCCGCCGGCGCAGGTGAGCACGGGAATGAGTTGCGTCATCGAGCGTCTCCACGGGTGAGCCTACCGGGTGTCCGGCCGGGCGCCACGTTCAGGGCGCGGCACGCCCCCGGCAGCGCCCCACCCGCGCCACGGTATCAGGTTGGCCCGCCGATGATTGCGCTGGCACGACCGGCCCAGGGTCTAGTGTGTCAAACCTCCCTCCCTCACCGAGCCGCCAGTGACCACCGCCGCGCCCGTCGCCCCCGCCACCACCCCGCCCGCCCGCGCCGGCCTGCGCCGCTGGGCCGTGCGCATCTCCAGCCCGTGGGTGTCGATCACCCTGCTCGTCCTGGTCTTCATCCACCAGGCGCTCGGCTCGGCCTACTACGAGGTCCGCCAGGCCCTCGAGCTCAACGAGATGCACTGGTTCAACGGCTGGGTGTCCGGGGTGCTGTGGGGCGCGATTCTGCGTCTGCCTGCTCACCGCCAGCGCGGTGCGCATCCCGTGGCGGTGGTCGCGCTTCGGCGCGCACCTGACCCACCTCTCGGTGGTCGGCGTGGTCGTCACCGCCGGGCTCTACTTCGCCTACAAGATCGAGGGCGAGGCCCTGCTGGTGCGCCACTACATCGACGTGACCACGGCGGGAGGCACCACCCGGCTGCTGCCCAACCCCGGCTACGCCGCGAGCGCGGGCGACATCACCGCCAAGGTCGAGGCGGTGATGCCCAAGTGGCGCGTGCAGAGCGACGGCGGCACCGCCAAGGACGCCCAGGAGGTGTGGGCGGTGATGGTGAAGATCGACCTGCCGCCCGCCGCGGGCGCCGCCGCCACTGCCGAGGGGGCGCCCAAGGACGCGAAAGGCACCAGCTTCACCGCGACCCTCCTCGAAGGCCGCCCGGAGCTGACCCAGTACACCCTGGATGGCCGCACCCCGACCAGCTGGCTGCCCGAGTTCCAGAGCGTGGTGGTCGACCAGGACAGGATCTGGGCGCTCGACGCATCCGGCGCGAAGGTGCTCGAGACCGCGCTGGTGCTGAAGGGCAAGACCACCGAGAAGCTCGCGCAGGGCGAGCGTTCGCTCGAGATCACCGGCATCACCCCGGACTGGCCGCTGCTCGCCGACGGCTTCAAGGGCCAGAAGGGCACCATGGTGGCGTGGACCCTCAAGGGCGCCGGCGGCCAGGAGAGCGGCAGCGCCATCGTCGGCCAGCCGACCCTGACGCGCTTCCAGCGCGCGCGCATCAAGGCGCTCCCGGATGCGCGCGTCGCGTCGATCGTGCTCGCGCCCGCGAAGTGGACGACCGGCTACCACCAGGACCTGCCGGCGCTGTGGGTGCGCACCGACGCCGACCGCGACGACCCCGCGCTCGCGCCGATGCGCAACCCCGGCACCGCGCTCCCCATCCCCGGCCTGCCGCGCTACCGCGACCACGGCACGCACGTCCCGGGGGGCAAGGCGCTGGCCATCGCGCTCGGCACGGTCGGCACCACCAGCTACGCCATCACCGGCTTCACGCCCTACGCCAACCTCGAGAAGCACGTCATCGACGACCCCACCGCGCCGCTGGCGCCGACCCTCGACCTGGTGCTGAGCAGCGAGAACGGCGGCCAGAGCTTCCCGCTCAAGGTGCACCTCGCGAGCGATCCCGCGGCCTTCCTCGACCAGCCGCTGGTGTGGTTGCGCCTCAAGGACGCGTCCGCCGTCGCGGAGGTCAAGCAGGCGCTGCTCGAGCGCTTCCCGCCGGTCGCCACCGAGAAGGCCTCGCTCAGCGACGAGGAGGCCGCGCAGACCCGCCTGGTCTTCGCCGAAGCGCCCGGCGGCGCGCTGACGCTGTGGATCGGCGAGCCGCAGCGCAACCTGCAGGAGCTGCCCATCGCCATCGGCAGCGATGCGGTCGGCCGCTGGTCGAACGACAAGATCCGCGTCCGCCTCAAGGCGCGCGTCGACCACCCGCGCGAGGTCACCGAGCCGGTGCCGGTCCCCGAGGAGCAGCAGCAGAGCCGCATGTCCGTGGGCAGCTTCCAGAGCCTGGTGCAGGTCACCGCCACGACCGGCGGCCCCAACCCGGCGAGTGTCTCGACCTGGGTTCCGTACACGCCGTTCCCGCACCTGCCGCAGTCCATGGGCGACGGCAGCGGGACCCTGGGCGGCTACGCCTCGCGTCCGACCTCCTTGAGCGTGCCCGGCGTCGGCGACGTCGAGCTCGCGTTCAGCCGCGAGCCGCTCGCGCTGCCCGGCCCGATCTGGATGACCGGCTTCGACGCGCCGCGCCGGCCGGGCGGCCAGGCGATCTCCGAGTACCTGTGCGACGTGCAGTACGGCAAGCCCGGCCAGGCCACACCCGACGCCGCCACCATCCACATGAACTACCCGCTCGCCTGGGACGGCCTGTTCTTCTTCCAGGCCAACTGGGACCCGGAGTTCCAGGCCCTGACCGTGCTCGGCGTGGGCAACCGCCCGGCCGGTGCGGCGCTGCTCGCCGCCGCCATCCTGCTCGCCGTCGGCATGGCCTGGAGCGGCCTCGCGATGGCCCTGTCGAAGAGGTCCGCATGAACGCCCGCGCCCCGTTCCTCGCCCTGCTCTGCCTGGTGGGCGGACTGGCCGGCGGCCAGCTCCGCGCGGCCGACGCCGCCGCTGCGGCGCCAGCTCCGGTTCCGGCCGCCACCGCCGCTCCGGCAGCGCCGCCCGCCGTCGCGCCCGCGTCGACGCCCGCGCCGGCACCCGCCAGCGCCGCCGCGGGCGCGCCGGCGCTCGCCGCGGCCGCCGCCAGCGCCCACACGGAAGGCGTGCTGCGCCCGATCGGAGAGACCATCGCGGGCCTCGACCTGCGCGCGCTCGACGCCCTGCCGCTGCAGCACGGCGGCCGCTACAAGCCGGTCCACGCCTTCGCCATGGAGGTGCTCGACGGCATCACCAGCCAGACCTCGTTCGCCGGCCTCACCGACCCGGAGCGGACCTACGACTACCGCGGCCACACCCCGCTGACCAGCCTGCTCGACCTGCTGTTCTGCCGCACCGCCTACAACGACCAGCCGATCGTGGTGGTCAAGCACCCCGAGCTGCTCCACGACCTCGCCCTGGTGATGTCCGCGCCCGACCGCGAGCGCCTCGCCAAGCTCGGGCGGCTGACGCCCAACCAGGTCGTCGACGAAAGGATCCAGAACGCCCTCGACACCCTCGGCCGCCAGACCGCCAAGACCAAGGCGATCAACCAGGTGCAGGGCGCGCGCGACCTGCTCGACCCGGGCCGCCTGCTCTTCGCGCTCAAGCTCTTCCCGCTGCCCGCCGGCCTGCACGACCGCTGGTACGACACCGCCGAGGTCGGGCCCGGCTTCGCCCAGGCGCTCGCCGACTACGTGCGCCTGGCGCGCGCCGCCAAGGGCGACCTCGACGCGTACGGCCAGCTGACCTGGAGCCTGCTGCCGCTGTCGCCCGAGACCGCCGCGCACCTCGGCTTGAAGGAGGACGAGACCCGCCAGCTCAACCTCACCACGTTGTGGCAGCTGTGGAAGGCCGCCGGCAGCGGCGCCATCGATGACGCGCTGGTCGCAGAGCTCGCCAGCGCGCCCGCGGCCGCGGTGGCGCGCCTCACGCTCGACGCCGACGACGCCAACGCGGTGGTGGCCGGGCTGACCCAGCTGCGCCAGCGCTGGACCAAGCTCGCCATCGATGACGCCGACCTGGCCGAGCCCGGCGAGCGCAGCGCGGTCGACGCGGCGCTCGCGGCCGGCAGCGCGGCGTGGAACGACCTCGGCGCCGCCTGGGCGGCCGCGCGCCGGCCGGGCGCGCCGACCGCCGGGCTGCAGCGCGCCGTCGACGCCTTCGTCGCGGCCCAGGGCGCGATGCGCGCGCTGCTCGACCGCGACCTGGTGGCGCGCGGCAAGCCGCCGCTCGGCGTCGACACCGCGCTCGAGATGCGCTACTGGCAGCTCGGCGGCTTCAGCTTCGTGGCCTGGCTGTTCCTGCTCGCGGTGCCGTTCCTCGCGCTCGGTGCGATCGGCCGCAGCCGGCTGGGCGCTGGCACTCGGCTACGCCCTCGCGCTGTCCGGCTTCGCCGGGCAGATCGCGGCCTTCGTCATCCGCTGGGACCTGGCCCAGCGCGTGCCGCTCTCCAACCTCTACGAGTCGATGGCCGCGGCCTCGCTGCTGTGCAGCCTGGTCGCGCTGATCGGCGAGCTGGGCATCGGGCTGGGCGCGCGGCGCCGCCGCCGGCAGTACAGCGCCATCCACGCCGGGCAGCCGGCGCTGGCCGCCGGCGCCGACGTGCTCGCGGCGCCGCCCGCCAGCGGCGCGCGCGGCGCCCTCGCCCTCGGCGCGGCGCTGTTCGGCTGCATCATCGTGCTCGCCCAGGTGTTCCTCGAGCGCCACGACATCAACGCCTTCATCAGCCCGGCGATGCCGATCCTCTCCGAGTTCTGGCTGCGCGTGCACACCGCCTGCGTGGTCTCCAGCTACGGCATCATCTCGCTCGGCGGGCTGATGTCGGTGGCCTACCTGCTGATGCGCCTCGGCCTGCGCTGGGACGACCCGCGCTCCCTGGCCTGGGACCGCGCCACCTTCGCGATCAACTCCCTGGCCATGGTCATCCTGTGGATCGGCCTGTCGCTGGGCGCGGTGTGGGCCGCCGAGAGCTGGGGCCGCCCGTGGGGCTGGGACCCGAAGGAGGTCTTCGCCCTGCTCACCTGGGTGGTGTTCGTCATCCTCATCCACCTGCGCCTGGCCGTGCGCCCCGCCAACCGCGGCATGGCCACCGCCTGGGTGTCGCTGGCGGCGATGCTGGTGATGGCCTTCAACTGGTACTGGGTGAACGTCAGGTTGGCGGGGTTGCACAGTTACGCCTGAGAGACCCTAGGCGCTAGGCAACCCTGCGCCAGCCAGTGCATGAGGACTCAGCGTGCAGGCGAAACACGGCGTAGTTCCGAGTCGGAGCCGCCGAAGCTATGTGACTAGTCGGTGTCCAAGTCACCTCACGTGAGCCGGGTGGCTGCTCGGCTCAAGATCCTGACATTCAGCAGTCTTACATGGTAAAAGTCTAGGCGTCCAGGCGTCTAGGCGGCCTAGCGTCTCCCGCAGGGCGCGCGGTTTGCACCTTGGCCGGCGCGAAACCCGTGGACGATGCGCCGCCATCGGCGCCAGCAGGAGACCAGTCCGTCATGCTCATCCCCGACGCCCTGCGTCAGCTCATCGATGATGGGCTCGTCGAGCAGGTCCTGCGCCCGCTCAAGAGCGGCAAGGAAGCCGCCGTGTTCGTGGTCATCGCCAACGGAGAGCGCTGCGCGGCGAAGGTCTACAAGGCCGCCCAGCAGCGCAATTTCCGCCAGCGCATGGACTACGTCGAAGGGCGCAACACCGGCGACTCGCGCGAGCAGCGCGCCATGGACCGCGGCAGCAAGTTCGGCAAGGAGCGCCGCGAGGCGGCCTGGCAGGGCGCCGAGGCGGCGGCGATGACCAAGCTCGCCGCGGCCGGCGTGCGCATCCCGCGGCCGCGCATGAACACGGGCGGCGTGCTGCTCATGGACCTGGTCGTCGGCGCCGACGACGAGCCGGCGCCGCAGCTCGCGATGACGCGCTTCACCCGCGACGAGGCGGTGCGCTGCCATGGCCTGCTGGTGCACGAGATCGCGCGCATGCTGTGCGCCGGCGTCATCCACGGCGACCTCTCGGAGTTCAACATCCTGCGCGCGGCCGACGGCCCGGTGATCATCGACCTGCCGCAGGCCATCGACGCCGCCAAGAACAACAACGCCAAGCGCCTGCTGCTGCGCGACGTCGCCAACATCACGCGCTTCTTCGCGCGCTTCGCGCCCGAGCTGCGCCGCACCGACTACGGCCAGGAGATGTGGCTGCTCTACGAGCGCGTCGCGCTGACGCCCGAGACGCGCCTGACCGGCCGCTTCACCGACGCGCGCAAGGCCGCCGACACCGCGGTGGTGCTGCGCGAGATCCAGGCGGCCAAGGAAGAGGCCGAGAAGCGCGCGGAGATCAAGGCGTGGCGCGAGGAGGAGAAGCGGAAGAAGGCGAGCGGGCGGAAGTCGTAGCCGGGAGAGGCGAGGCGCGAGGCGCGAGGCGCGAGGAAATCGGCAGTGGATCGTTGCGCAAGGGCGGGGATCTCAGGTCTGAGTGGATGAGCCCGCGGAGCGGGCGGAAGAAATTAGCCCAGGGCGTCAGCCCTGCCCATTACCCACAATCCCAAGATCATCAGAGCCGACCGTGAAGACGAGGCGATCCCCGGACAGGAATCGAGAGCGCCAACGGCGCGCCCCAATCCCAGCCCAGGGCAACGCCCTGGGAACGGGATCCCCATAAAAAACATTCGCGAGCCCTGCAGGGGCGGCCCAATCCGCGTGCCGCCATCGACGATTGGGCCGCCCCTGCAGGGCTCGGCTGTCATTTTACCGGGGTACCCAGGGCGCTGCCCTGGGCTGGGATTGGGCCGCGCCTCCGGCGCTGTGGACAGTTGGAACGGATCGCGGGTGAGAAATGTGGGTAATGGCCAGGGCGTCAGCCCTGGGAATTCGGATGTGGTGCTGAGCGAGCCCGCGGAGCGGGCGACACATTTTCTCGCGCTCCACCACCGATGTGCTGCATTGCCGATGAAGAAACGGTGTCGCCCGCTCCGCGGGCTTGGCCTATCCGATGGATCGGGTCCCAGGGGCTCACGCCCTGGGCTATTTTCTTCCGCCTGCTCCGCAGGCTCTCGATCGCGGCCTCGCGTTCGCGGCTTGCATCACGGGACACACCCGTTTTCCTCCGCCTCCGCCTCCGCCTCCGCCTCCGCCTCGCCTCGCGCCTCGCGCCTCGCGCCTCGCGCCTAATGCGCCGCCGGCGCCTCGCCGTCCTTCTTCTTCCGCGGCGCCGCGGGCCCGAAGGCCTCGTAGTGGATGTCGCTGCTCGGCACGCCCTGGTTCTCGAGGCCCTCGGTGATGTCGGTCATCATCTGCGCCGGGCCGCACAGGTAGTAAGCGCGGCCGCGCAGGTTGTAGAGCAGCACGCGGCGGATCAGGGCGAGGTCGACGTGGCCGGTCAGGCCGGTCCAGCCGCCGTCGGCGCGGCTGAGCACGACGTGCAGGCGGAAGTTCTCGTGCTTCGCCGAGACCTCCTTCAGCTCCTTGGCGAAGGCCACGTCGGCCTCGGTGCGGCAGCCGTAGAACAGGTCGATGCGGTTGCGGCGGCCGACCGAGAGGAACTCCTGGGTCATGCTCCACACCGGCGTGATGCCGATGCCGCCGGCGACCAGCGCCAGGTCGAGGCGCTGGGCGGGGTCGAGGAAGAACTTGCCGGCGGGCTTCTTGAGGTCGACCAGGTCGCCGGCGCGGAAGTTCTGGTGGATGTGGTTGGAGACCAGGCCCTTGTCCACGGCCTTGACCGAGATCTGGTAGTACTCGCTCTGGTGCGGCGCGCTCGACAGCGAGTAGTTGCGGATCGCCGGCTTGGCCGCGCCCGCGGGCTTGACCATCACGGTCAGGTACTGCCCGGCCAGGAACGGCGCGAGCGGCTTGCCCTCGGCGTGCGCGAAGCGGAAGGTCTTGATGCCGGGCGCCTCGTCGATGACGGCGATGACGCGGTAGGGCTCGAAGCCGGCGGGCACCTTCGGCGCCTCGCCCTCGACCGGGGTGACGGCGGCCGGCGCGGCCGCCGCGGCGGTCGGGGTGGCGGCCGCCGCGTGGCTGGCGGCCACGGGCGCGGCGGCGGCCATGCCGGCCGGCATCTGCGTGCGCACCGAGCCGTGGCTGACCGAACCGCGCGCGGCGTCGGGCGCGCGGAACATGGTGACCTGGCCGCCCTCGGGGGCGGCGCGCTCGGCCAGGGACTGGAGGTTGAGCGTGCGCTTGCCCACGGCGTTGGCGCGCGCGCGGCGTTCGCGGCGGATGGCCGCCAGGTGCAGGCTGGTCTCGGCGATGATCAGCGTCACCGCCACCGCGGCGAGCAGCAGCAGGCCGTCGAGGAACATCCCGGGCTTGGGCAGGGTCGAGGCCCCTGGTCCGGGCGCGGGCATGCCGACCGCGGCCACCGCGGCCGCCGGCGCGGCGGCCGGAAGCGCCGCCGGAGCGGTCGCGGGTGCGGAGGCGGGTGCGGAATCGGCCATGCTCGGTGCCCTCGGTCCTGGAGGCTCAGAACTTGATCTGGAACTCGGCGCGCGCGGCGTTGAACGACTCGCCTTCCTTGGGGATGAAGTGCCGCGCCTCGACGCGCACCACGTAGCGCACGCCGAAGCCGTAGTTGATGCGCAGGCCGATCGCCGTGGTGTCGTTGTCCGCCGCGCTGCGGTCGTCGACGTAGGAGATCTCGGGGATGATGTGCAGGCGCCGGCGCAGGGTCTTGAACTGCAGCGCGAAGGTCCCGCCGGCCTCGTCGCGACCGTCGTTCGCGCTGGTTCGGGAAGCCGGTGAGGTTGTCGGTCTGGAAGGTCGTCGCCGACCTGGTTGAGGTTGCCGCTGATCGAGTTCCAGTGCGGGCTGCCGTAGAAGGCGTCGAGCATGGCGTAGACGCCGCCATCGACGCGCACCGGGGTGAGGCGGACGTTGCTCTCGTAGACCACCAGCGCGCCGTTGCCGGTGACGTTGGGGTCGCCGACCTTGCCGAGCAGGTGCAGGCCCTGGCCGACCGGGCCGCGCAGCCACGAGAACGACGCGCCACCGAAGAACTGGCGGCGGTCGGTGCCACCGGCGGCGAAATCGCCGTCCTGGACGTCGAGGTAGATGAGCGAGGTCTCGATGCGCACGTCGGCGACGTCGGCGAAGCCGTGCAGGCCGGCCAGCGAGAAGGCGCGCCCGTCGGTGGGGAAGCCGGTGCCCGCGTCGGCGTCGACGTCGTGCGCCGCGTAGAAGGCGCCGATGCCGAAGTTCGCCGCCCACGGCACGGAGATGTTGTTCTTGGTGACGCCGACGCCGGTGAAGATGTCGCTGACCAGGTAGCCGTTGTTCAGCTCGAGCGGGAACTTGCCGATGGCGACCGCGTAGTTGAGGTCGTGGGTGTCGTGCTGGGCGGCGCCCCCGAAGTCGGAGAGGATGCTGTCCAGCTCGCCCTCGAAGAACAGCGTCTGCGGCTTGAAGCTGTGCCGGAAGCGGGCGTCGTAGTCGGGCCGGAACAGGATGCCGGTGTCGTTGCCGTTGTTGGAGAGCGGCGTGAAGCGCGCGTGGACGCGCTCGGTGGCGGTCAGCGCCAGGTCGGCCTCGAGGGTCAGGCGGGTGCGCGCGTTCGCGACGTCGGTGTCGCTGCCCGGGTCGGGCTTCTCGTCGTACGAGTAGCCCGTGCGCAGGTCGCCGTAGACGATCAGGGTCGGGGTGAAGCGGCCGTTCTGCAGCCGGCCCGGTTCCCAGAAGCCGTCGCCGAAGATGGTGATCGGGTTGGGCGCGTCCGGGATCAGCTCGGGGTCGATGAAGGCGCGCGTCACGCTCGACACGTCCTCGAAGACGGGGGCGTGCAGGGCGGTCTGCGCCCCGCCCTTGGGCGCCGGCTTGTCGTCGTCGTCCGCGTCGGCCGCCGGCTTGGGCTTGGGGGCCGGGCCGTCGGCGGCGGCCAGGGGCAGGCCGGCGATGGCGAGGAGCGACAGGCTCAGGATCAGGGGTCTCATTTGCCGGCCTCCACCTTCAGCTCGCTGGTCTTGGAATCGACCTCGACGATCGCCTCGGTGACGAAGCGCACGTTGCGGTAGAGTCCGAAGTTGTTGTAGAAGTACGGCGGCATGCCGCGGAAGCGCAGGTCCGCCTTGACCTGGTAGGTGCCGGGCACCTGGAAGGCGTCGCGCGGCACGCGGTAGTCCGGGGTGCGGTGCGCGAGCGGCGCCAGCACCTTCGACTGGTCGATGCGGAAGCCGTTGTCCTTGCCGCGCAGCGAGGCCGGCGCGGTCGCCGGACGCAGGAACGCGGTGGGGTCCCCATCGGTGGCGATGGGGAAGAACACCGAGCGGTCCGCGCCGTGCTCGGTGCGCTCGGTCAGGTAGGCCTGCGCGCTCCACAGCTGGGTGTCGAAGCCGACGTCGCCGGTCATCACGCGGTTGTCGAAGCCGTCGCGCAGGTCGTCGTTGACCGGGTCGAGGTCGCCCGACTGCCAGGTGGTCTTGCCGTCCGGCGCGATCACCTGGACGTGCAGCCAGAGCTGGCGGAACCACGGGAAGCCGCCGGGGATGTTGTGCGCCGCGAGCAGGCTCTCGACGCGCACCGAGAAGCCCAGCGCGCTGTCCACCGTGTGGGTCGGCTCGACGTCGAGCTTGGCGATCTTCACGCCGTTGCGGAAGAGCAGCGCGCGGCGCGTCTCCGCCTCCTTGATCAGCGCGAGCTGCTGGCGCACGAACTCGCCGGCGGCGCGGCGCTTGGCCTCGTCCGTCCACATCGGCGGGAAGGGGAAGTTCTTGCCCTTGGCGGCCTTCTCGAACTCGTCGGTGCCCCAGCCGGCGCGGTAGTCGAAGTGCCACCAGTCGTCGCTGCTGAGCGAGGAGAGGAACTTGTCGTCGACGCCCTGCAGGGCCTCGTCGAGCTTGTCCTTGTCGTCGCCGTCGCTGCTGATGCCGCGGTTGCTGGCCGCACCGTGCGGGAACACGCCGGGGTGCTCGGCGGGCACCTCGGGGCCGACGATCATGTGGTTCGAGAGCGGTCGGTCGCGGGTCTTGCGGCCGTCGGGCAGCACCGCGGCGGGACCGGTGGTGTAGGCCGACTTCACGCCGGGCGCCGGGCCCATGTGGCAGTCCTGGCAGCGCACGTTCTCGCGCGCCGAGCTCGACGCCATCCACTGGCTGTAGGTGTCCTGCAGGTGCACGCCGGCGGGGTTGATGACCTCGTGGCACTGCGCGCAGAAGGCGCTGGTGGTGATCGGCTCGAAGAAGTCGGCGGTGGCGTGCATTTGCGCGCCCTGCTGCCCGGGGGCGGTGGCCACGCCGGCGCCCTTGGCGGCCTCGGCGACCGCGCTGCCGTCCCACGAGCCGTAGACCTTGGCGAACTGGTCGCCCTCGTTGATGTGGATGTTGCCCACCACCTTGCCGTACTTGGTGTTGATGCGGTGGCAGACGATGCAGGTCACGCCCTCGAGGCTGACCTTGCTGCGCTGGCTGTTGGGCAGCTTGGCGGGTTCGCCGGCGGTGGTGCCGACCGGGGTGTGGCAGCGCGTGCAGAACACCCCGATGGTGCCGTTGAACTGGCGGGTGATCTCCGCGCTCTGCGCCTCCATCGTCGGGCTGAGCTCGGCGAAGGCGTGCATCGACACCGACCACTGGCGGTACTGCGCCTCGTGGCAGGGCCGGCAGGTGGTCGCCGAGGGGAAGCGCCCGGCGGTGGAGTAGAGCGCGGCGTGCGGGTCGCCGGCGAGGGGCGCGACGCCGGCCTTGGGCGCGGCGTCGGCGGCGCCCACGCGGGCCACGGTCGCGCACACCAGCAGCAGAACGGTCATCCAGAGGTGGCTTCGGGGGATCATCGCGTTCTCCTGGGCAGGTGCGAGCTCATGTGATGCGTGGGATCGGGTTGAGTGCAAGCGCCGGCCGGCGCTCGCGGAAGCCGCCCGGGGCAGCAGTGCGGCGTCCAGGGCGGTCATCGCTCGGTCACCGACTGGTGGTACTGGTGGCAGGTCGCGCAGTCCTGGCGCACGGCGTGGGCGTTGTGGCAGGACTGGCAGGTGGCGATGCCGATGGTGGCCCAGTCCTGGCCGAGGCGCTCGTGGTGCAGGGCCAGCCAGCGCGGATCCTTGGCGTGGTCGGCGGGCGCGGGCGCGGGCGCGAGGGCGGCGTGGCAGGCCAGGCAGTCGATGCTCGCGCCCTGCTTCTCGGCCTGGCTGGCGTGGACGAAGTGCGAGTAGGTGCGGGTGAAGTGGCGGTCCACCGGTGGCTTGGCGAAATCGGCGAACACCCCGGTGGCGGGGTCGACGCCGACGTAGTGGCACAGCCCGCAGCGCGATTCCTTGACCGTCGGCGCGGTCACCGCGGTGAGGTCCAGGACCAGCGCCTGGGTGGCCTTGGTCCAGGCCGCGAGGTCGGCGCCGGCGAGGTTGGCGCGTGCCGCCTGGTCGGTGCCGCGCAGCCACTGCAGCCACGCCACCACGCGCGGGTCGCGGTGGCCGGTGGTGCGGTAGGTGAGCTGGACGTAGTCCTCGTTCTCGGCGTTGGCCACCGTCCAGCGGCCGCTGGGGAAGGTGCTGGCGTCGGCCTTGTTCTCGGTGCCGGCGGCGAGGCGCTTGAGCAGGTCGCCGTCGCCGAGCTGGCGGTCGCCGTCGGCGAGCAGCGCCGGCGCGGCCGGGCCGAGGACCTTGGCGAGCGCACCGGGCTTGGCGAGGTCGGCCATGGTGGGCGCGGGCGCGGCGCCCTTCAGGGCCTTGGGCAGCAGCGCGGCGACCTGGGCGAAGCCGGTCGGCTCGTCGCCCTTGCTGGTCAGCAGCAGCAGGTCGGCGGGCGCCACCGCGTCGCTGTGGCAGCCCATGCAGATCGTCTCGGAGCGCTTGATGCGCGGCGTCACCACGTCGGCCGCGGTGGGGGCCTCGTGGCAGACGGTGCAGGCCGGGCGCTCCTTGGTCTTCTTGGCGAACAGTTCGCCGTAGTGGCTGGCGTGGTCGAACTTGATCTGGCGGCGCTGCTGCGCGGCGAGGTCGGCGAAGTCCGGGTGGCCGCGGTCGAAGGCGGCGAAGGTGCTGCGGTGGCAGGCCTGGCAGGCCGCCTCGGTCATGCCGATCAGCGAGGCGTCCTGGCCGCGGTGGTCACGGTGGCAGGCGCTGCAGCCGATGCCGGCCTGGGTCGCGGGGTGGACGCGCCCGCCGGGCAGCTGGTTGGCCCAGGCGATGAAGCCGCTGCGCGCCTCGGGCGCGCTGGCGCGCGCGCGGCTGGCGGTGACCTCGGAGACCAGCGCCAGGCTGCCGTGCGGCTCGGCGTTCATGTCGCGGTGGCAGCGCATGCAGTTGGCGGTCATGACGTCGCCGTGCGCGGCGGCCGTCACCGCGGCGTGGCAGGCCGCGCAGTCCTTCGAGAGGAAGGCGTGCTTGCTGTGCAGCTGGCCCTCGGTCACCAGGCCCGTGCCCTGGCGGTAGGCCGCGCCCAGCAGCAGGACCATGGCGGTGAAGCCGGCCAGCGCGAGGCGCCCGCGCACGCGGCGCAGGCGGCTCTGCAGCGGCTTCTCGTAGCCGCTGTTCTTGTGGCTGAACGGGTTGTCGAGCTTGCGGGCCATTCAGCGGCGTCCGATCGCCGGAAGTGGAGGCGCGGGAGGAGGCGCGAGGCGCGAGGCGCGAGGCGCGAGGGCAGGAGCGCGGGATCCGCCGGTGGGGGCCGTGGAGGTACGTGCGCGCGGTGCCGGATGCGGAAGCGCGCCGCCCACCCGGTCCCACGACCTCGCGCCTCGCGCCTCGCGCCTCGCGCCTCCGCTCATGGTCTGAACCACAGCACCATCCCCGTGTGGTAGACCGCCGCCGTCAGCGCCATCGCCGCCAGCGGGATGTGCACGAACAGCCAGCCCTTGAGGATGCCCTGCAGGAAGTAGTGGCGGTCGAGCAGCAGCTTCTCGCGGGCGATCTCCTCGAGGTCGGCGACCGCCTCGGCGAGGTCGGGGCCGGCGAGGCGCGCGACGTTGGCGCACTGGCTGGTCAGCCAGCGCTCGCGGCTCTCCTGCCAGGCCCAGCGCGGGCGGCGCAGGAAGGGGTCCAGGCGGTCGATGAAGAAGCCGGCCAGGACCTGGCCCTCGGGCCGGCCGAGCACGCCCTGGACGATGCCCGCGGCCTCGTCGTGCAGGTCGACGATGCGCTCGCCGATGCGCTCGAAGATCACCTCGTTGCCGACCGCGGTGAGCAGGTGCGGCAGGGTGCGGGTCAGCACCAGGCCGAGCACGCCGGTCAGCGACACCGCCCAGAACAGCCCGTAGAGCACCCAGCTGAACGCGCCCGAGGGCAGGTGCCAGCCGATGTGCACGTGGATCAGCGCGATCGCGATCAGGCCCAGGTAGATGTGCCACTGCAGCCACGTCGCCGAGGTGCCGAGCGGCAGGTTCGAGACGCGCTTGCGCAGGTTGTAGACGGCCAGCACCACGAAGATCGCGAGCAGCGTCCAGCCGCTCCAGAAGGCGTTGTCGGCGAGCTGCGCGGCGCGCACGCGCGCGAACGCCACCGCGCCGGCCACCGCGACGGCGGCGAGCGAGAGCGCGAGCAGGCGGCGCGGCCAGAAGGCGACGATCACGATTGCGGGTCCCGGCGCTCGGTGAGGGTCAGCAGGTCGGGGAAGTCGACGCGGTTGAGCGCGTCGTGCGGGCAGGCGCGCACGCAGGCCGGGCCGCCGACCTGGTCGTAGCACAGGTCGCACTTGCTGGCGCGCAGCACGGCGTTGCCCTTCTGGTCGACGAGCTTCTCGCCGTAGTGGCTGCGCTCGACCATGCGGATGTTGTCGTACGGGCAGCTGTTGGCGCAGGTCGAGCAGCCGATGCAGGTCTGGTCGTTGACCACCACCTGGCCGCCGTCCTTGGTGCGGCTGATCGCGCCGGTCGGGCAGCCGATCATGCACACCGGGTCCTGGCAGTGCATGCAGGCGTTGGGGAACAGGAAGCCCTGGTTGACCTCGCCGTGGCGCACGAAGCGCGGCTGGCCGCCGTGCGCGTTCGAGCAGCCGCGCACGCAGTCGTCGCAGCGCGTGCAGCGCTCGAGGTCGATGGCCATGATGCTGGTGCCGTTGTAGACGCGCGACTCGGTGCCGAACTCCATCATCTCGCCCTTGAGCGGCGCGAGGTGGGCGCGGTCCTGCTCGCGCAGCAGCTCGGTGTTGCCCTGGGCGAGCCACGCCGAGGCCTCCGACGAGCCCTCGACCGCGCGCGCCACCAGCGCCAGCGGCAGCTTGATGACGTCGATGTAGCCGAGCGCGCGCAGCGTCGAACCGTAGACCGGCGCGCGGTTGCCCTTGATGTAGGCGTGCAGGGCCTCGACGCCGAAGAGGTCGCCGCGCGAGATGTAGCGGCTGGTCACCTCGCCGACGCCGACGCGGTGGCTGACGCGCGCGAAGCCGGCGCGCACCAGGTAGACGGACTCGGCGGCCTGGGTCTGGCCGCAGATCTCGGGCTCGTTGCTGGGCGCGGCGGCGCGCCGCTGGCGCCGCTCCTGGCGTCCTTTCTTGTACTGCCCGCTCCACTCGAAGCTGCCGTGCGACTCGAACACCGCGGCGTGGCGCAGCACCTCGATGCCGGTCTCGCCGAGCGGCGCGAACAGCGGCGAGGTCTGGAAGTGGTCGCTGGTCAGGCTGCGCTCGCGGTAGATGCCGTCGACGTACTCCTTGAAGCCCTTGTCGCTGGAGCGCAGGTCGCGCAGGCCCTGCCAGCGGATCTCGAGCAGCTCGCAGCTGCCGGTGGCGACCACCGTGGCGCTGCGCGGCGTGCGCCCGAGCGCGGACATCTCGCCGAACACCGTGCCGGGCCCCATCACCGGCGGCGGCCCGCCGCGCTTGGCCACCGCGGGCAGGTCCTGGAAGAACACGTTCACCGTCGCGCTGCCGGCCACGGTGGCGTCGCCGCTGCTGACCGCGAGCAGGTGCTTGGGCGCGCGCTCCGCGGGCGGGAAGAGGTTGCGCCACACCTGGGTGAGCAGGTTCTTGGGGTGCTCGTGGTCGTGGCCGAGCTCGTGCTCGGGGATGTCGCCCTCGAGGTAGACCTTGACCTCGCCGGAGACGATCAGGAAGGCCGAGCTGCCGTAGTCGCCCTGGCGCACCACCAGCTGGCGGTCGGTGTAGCGGCGCAGCGCGCAGTCGTTGCGCACGATGCCGTCGAGCGGCATGCGCGCCGGGAACTTCTTGGCGTCCATGCGCGCGAACAGCGGCAGCGCGACCACCCGCGCCACGTCGGCGTCGGTCATCTCCGGGTCGAACGGGACCGCCCAGCGCTGCGGCCGGGTGATCTCGCGCACATCTTGGGCCATGGTCTACCTGGTGGGGGCGTGGGGCGGCGCGGGCCTGGCCGCGGTCACTTCACCGGCATGTTGGCCGGGATGAGCTTGGCGCCGACGTCGTCCGCGAGCGGCGCGTCGTCGAGCTTGTCGAGCAGCGCCACGACCAGCGGGTCGAGGGCCTTGGCGAGGTCGGCGCACTTGCCGGCGTCGTCACCCGTCAGGGTGGCGAGCGGCGCGGCGGCGTCGACCACGGCCTTGAGCTCGGCGCGGTCGGGCAGCAGCGCGGCGAGCTCGCCGAGGCGGACCCCGGCGGCCTTGGCCATGGCGAAGTATTCGGTGCGGTAGGCGCCGGCGTCCTTCGAGACGCCGACCGCGGCGAGCGCCTTCTGCAGGGTCAGGGCCTGGCCGGTGACGTGGATCGCGCCCTGGCGGCCGGTGCCGTCCTGCTTCATCGCCTCGCCGTGCCAGTGGCGGGTGGTGCCCTGGCTGAAGGCGAGCAGCTCGAACTCCTTCATCACCGGGTGGCCGGCGCCGTTGACGATGGCCTCGTCGGTGCCGACGTGGCAGTTGAAGCAGTTGCGGTAGCCGCCGTTCAGGCGCCACTGCGCGGTCATGCCGGCGGCGACGCTGTCGGCGCGGCGCTTGGCCAGGAAGGCGGCCTGGTCGGCGCCGTTCTTGGCCGGGTCGTACTTGGCGTTGTGCGGGGTCAGGTAGTCGCCGGCCTTGCCGTGGCAGGCCTCGCACGAGGTCGGCTCGACCTTGGGCTTGCCCTTGTCGTTGAGGTAGGTGTGGCCGTGGCACTCGACGCAGCGCGTGCCGACCTCGGTGGGCTTGGCCACGCCGGCCTTGGTGGCGATGGCCTCGCCGGCGCCCTTGGCGAATTCCTTGAACGACAGCCAATGCCGCGAGTTCTTCTCGTGCTCGAAGACCGCCTGGTGGCAGTTCTGGCACTGCTTCGAACCCAGCGAGGCGTGGTCTTCGGCCTGGGCGCGGGCCGCCAGGCAGAGACTGCAGACGAGGAGAAGCAGGGTGGTCAGCGCGCGCATGTGGGTACCTCGTGGAAGCCGGGCCGGATAAGCGTGACTATACCTATCCGGCTCGGGCGGGATCTCAAGAGAGCGGTCGGAAGCTGTTTGAGGTGCCTGGGAGGAGGGACTGCTGGGACGAAGGGGAGATACGAAAGCGGAATGGTGGACCGGAAGCGGCTTGGCAGGGGCCCAGGGAGCGAAGGCAGGGGAGGGGGAGCGCGAGGGAGTCAGGAGAAAGGGCACAGAGCGAGCGGGTGGTAAACGAGGAGCTGGAGGGTCTGGAGAACCAAGCTTAACCTGAAGTCATCCCGGTATCTCGTGCCCGCGCGGCCTCGCGCCCTGGCTTCCCGGCCCTCCCTGCTCCATTCTCCTTCTCCCCCTCCCCGCCTTCCCTTCTCCCCTTCTCCCCTCGTGCTAGCCTCGCTCATGCGCACCTCATCCCGACTCGGTCTCGCCACCTGCCTGCTGTCCGGTGCCATGGCGCTGGTGGGAGCCGCCGATGGCGAGGTGGCGGCCGCGCCGCCCCTGCCCGGCGGTGGCGGCACCCTGATCATGAGCCTGGGCGGCAGCTTCCCGCTGCGCCCGAGCTCGTTCCTGCTCCAGGAGAGCGGGTGGTCGCTCTTCGACACCTGCACCCGCCTGCGCCAGGCGCTGAAAGCGCCGCAGACGCGCCTGGTCCTGGACCTGACCAACGGCTTCGCGCCGGGGCTGGCGGCGGCGGAGGAGCTGGCGGGGGTGTTGCGCGCCCGCCCGGCCGGCCACACCGTGGCCTGCCTGCTCGACAACACTTCGGACAGCGCCTACGTCGTCGCGGCGGCCTGCGACGAGGTGGTGATGGCGGACGCCGGCATCCTCATGGTCGACGGCCTGGCGATCAGCAGCGACTACTATGGCGAGGCGCTCGGCCGGGTCGGCGTCAAATTCCACGCGGTCACCAGCGGCGAGGCCAAGACGGCGCCCGAGCCGCTGACGCGCAGCGAGCCCAGTCCCGCGGCGGTGGTCGAGAGCCAGCGCCTGCTCGACGGCCTCGACGCGGTGGTGGTCGCGGACAGCAAGCGCCGCGGTTTCGACGCCGCGGCCCTGCAGGCGGTGCGCGCGCAGAGCCCGCAGACCGCGGCCATCGCCATCGCCGGCAAGCTGGTCGACCGCGCGGTGGAACCGGGCGCGTGGCTGGCGTCCCAGCCGGCGCCGATCAGCCGCTTCAAGGTCGAGCGCAATGAGCCCGACCTGGGCTCGATCACCGGGCTGATGGCCTTCCTGCGCACCGCCATGAACGGCGACAAGGGGCCGCGCCCCGAGAAATCGGTGGCGGTGGTCGAGCTCGAGGGCCAGATCTTCGACGGCGGTTCCAGCCAACCGGGCATGACCATCAACGGCGACGACACCGCCGAGCTCTTCGACCGCCTGGCCGACGACGCGGTGGTCGTGGCGGTGGTGGTGCGCGTCGACTCCGGCGGCGGCAGCGCCGACGCCTCCGACCGCATCCACTACGCCATCCGCCGCTGCGCCGCGCGCAAACCGGTGGTGGCGCTGTTCGACGGCGTCGCGGCCAGCGGCGGCTACTACCTGGGCTGCGCAGCGCACGAGATCCTGGTGCACCACGGCACCATCACCGGCTCGATCGGGGTGTTCGCGCTGATGCCCGACCTGGACGGCACCCGCGACCTGCTCGGCATCCACCGCCACACCATCGCCAGCGCGCCGCGCGCCACGCTGTTCACCACGGGTGGCTTCGGGCCCGAGAAGGAGGCCGCGCTGCGCCAGGTGATCAGCGCGGTCGATGCGCGCTTCCAGGGCATCGTCGCTGAGCGCCGGCACCTCGACCCGGCCAAGGTCAAGGGTTTGGCCGGCGGCAAGGTCTACACCGGCGACGAGGCGGTGGCGCTGGGCCTGGCCGACGGCATCGGCGACCTGGTCGCGGCGGTGGCGAGCGCGCGCAAGCGTGCCGGCATCGCCACGCCGCTGCCGGTCGAGCGCTTCCCCGAGAGCGGCGGCCTGGCGGCGCGCCTCGGCCTGACCGGCAGCATGGTCCTGGCCCAGGCCGGGGTCGACGGCGGCCCGCTGGCCTGGTGGCTGGCCCTCGCGCGCGCCGAGCGGCCGCTGGTCCTCGCCTGGAGCCCGGTCAGCGCACCGCGCTGACCGCGCTCGAGGGAGCCGCGGCGCGGGGTGAAGCGGGATGGAAACGCTGCGGGCGCAGAGCGGGACCGCTCCAGGCCGCAGAGGGTGGCCTGAGCGAGCGACCGTGGTGGAACCCCTGGATGGAAGCCCGGTCAGTCCGGGCCCCGGGCGCAGTCTGGACCCATGGCGCTGTGCATCCGCCGGACGGGCGCTGGCAGTCCATGGCGCGACCCCGGGCATCATGCCGATCCGCCGGGAACGGGGCCGCCATCAGTATGTTACACCCCGCCAGCAGGGGGTGGGGCTTTGCTCGCCAAGGCCCAGGGAGCTACGTTACAGTAGGCATCCCCGCCCGCACGGCCCCGCCACGGCCGGAGCGGGACGGGCGGGCCCTCGGCACGGCAAGGATGAGATATGCGCAAGTCCATTTCGAACACCCTCTTGGCGCTGTCCTTGGCGATCGTGGGGGCGGCCCCGCTGGCGGCGGCGACGGTCAGCGAACGCGACGCCAATGCGACGGCCGTCAACAAGCTCTCCTTCCTGGGCATGCGCCTGGCCGCCAGGCGCCAGCTCGACGAGTACCTGGCCGCCGGCTACCCCGATGAGGGGCGCTGGTTCGAGAAGATCCTGACCCTCAATTTCGACGAGCAGTTCAAGGCTGCGGTGGCGGCTGAGCCGGCCAAGAAGATGGAGGCCGAGGCCAAGGCGCTGCGCACCGAGCTCGAGGCGGCGGTGAAGTCCAACACCCTGTCCCCGGCGGCCGTGCGCCTGTTCAAGTCGGGGGGCAGCGGACTCAACCGCCTGGTCAACGACATCGCCCACCTGATGCACCCGTACCAGCCCAAGCCGCTGAGCGAGTACCCGCCCGAGAAGAAGGACGCCCTCAAGCGCCAGCTCGACGCCCTGGTGCGCCAGCTCGACGTCGACTTCAAGGCCGCCTACGAGCCCATCGCGGCCCACGCCGCGGCCGAAGAGGTGATGCTCGGCCTGGACGAGAAGGACCCCAAGTACCTGCCCCTGCTCAAGGAGTCCGTGAACCTGCGGCTCGACGCCCTCTCCATCTTCAACGCGGGGTACACCGAGCTGCGCGAGGCGGCCTTCCGCGGCGCGGACTTCGGCGTGGACCCCAAGCCCTACGCCGAGGCGCTCAAGCAGCTGCTGGGCTGGATGCCGGACGGCAAGGCCACCCTCGCCGAGAAGGTCGCGACCTGGGAGTTCGACTTCGGCGAGTCCAACCCCTTCCTCAAGGCTTACACCGCGATGCTGCTCAGCGGCGGGGTCATCGCCGGGGTCAAGGGCGCCAAGGACGACGACGTCGACGGCAGCCTGAACGCGGTGATCTCCTTCGACACCAAGGACTTCAAGGACGCCAAGGTCCGCGCCGAGATCTACGCGCTGCAGTTCAAGGTGCTCGCGCACGCCCTGCGCTGGCGCCTCGAGCAGGGCAAGAACGAGGGCTACGCCAAGGGCACCGAGATGTGGGAGGGCTTCCAGGCGCGCGCCAAGAGCGACCCCTGGCTGAAGTTCGCGACCACGCCGGCCGAGCTCGTCGACGAGCTCACCCAGGCCTACATCGCCGCCGCCCGCCTCTACCGCGCCAAGGGCGACGAGGGCGCCTGCGTCGCGCTGCTGGCCGAGGCCAGCACGGCGCACAGCGGCTACGCCGGCTACGCCAAGCAGTGGATGCGCTCCGGAGGGCCGGAGTCCAAGGGAGGCTGGTCGAAGCCCCCGCTCGCCGCCGACCCCGCGCTGGCGGTGCAGATCGCGAAATCGCTGTTCAGCGACGCGAGCGGCACCGCCGACCCGTGGCTGGCGCGGCAGAGCGTGATGAAGGCCGCGGTGCAGCTGCGCGACGCGGTGCTCGGCCTCAACTCCGGCGCCTTCGAGAGCCAGTTCGTCGAGCAGGCGCCGCAGGTGTACCACTACTACGCGCTCGCCATGAGCAAGCTGGAGTGGCGCTACCAGGCGGCGCTGGTGTCGATCGAGGGCGCGCGCGTCATCGCCGACCGCATCGACGAGCTCGCGCGGCAGAAGAAGGCCAACCCCTGGCGCATGCCGGCGCGGGCGCGGGCTTCGCCGAGGGCAGCGGGCAGATGGTGAAGCAGCTGGTCGGCGAGGCGTACAACTACGCCAACGTCGTCAGCTCGCGCAACAAGGCGGCGCAGCACCTCATCGAGGAGGCCGGCCTGCTGCAGAAGCGCATCGCCCCCGAGGACAGCGGCAAGGCGCAGGACTGGAACCTGATCGTCATCACCGGCAGCGAGGGCAACTACGAGGAGGCGATCGCCCTGGCGCGCACCTACGCCAAGACCTACCCCGAGGAGGACCTGCGCGCCTTCGGCCTGATCTGCTCCTTCACCGTCAAGTGGGTGGACAAGCTGGGCACCAGCAAGGATTCCAAGGACAAGGACGCCGCGCTGCGCCTGAGCAACGATCTCGAGCAGGAGATCAACGGCGTGATGGAGAAGGTGAAGCAGGAGCTCGCCGACCCCAAGACCCCGCCCGCGCGGCGCAAGCTCTGCGAGCAGACCCAGACCACGGTGCTGGGCGTGGCGATGCAGAAGAAGATCTCCGACGGCAAGTACGAGGAGGTGATCAAGCAGCTCGATCCGGCCTTCTGGAAGACCGCGCCCGGCGACGACGTGCTCAGCGCGATGCTGGTGCGGACGCTCGCCAAGGCGGTGTTCGAGCTGAACAAGGCGTCCGTGGCCGGCGACCGCGCCAAGGACCCGCAGCCGCTGCTGCACGATTGGCCGCTGTTCCAGCAGGCCTACGCCATCGTCAAGCGCCAGCAGCTGCGCCTGAAGGGGCACAACGTCGACGGCGACCTGCGCAACGCCTCGGTGCTGCTGTCCGGCGCCTTCAGCCAGGTGATGAGCCAGGCCGACCAGCTCTCGCGCCAGCCGGGCGCCTCGCCGCAGCTCGCCAGCATCGCCGACGAGTCCAAGCGCGCCTTCGCCGACCTCTACGAGCCGTTGATCACCAAGGTGACCAAGCCGGTCAACGTGCTCGCGGTGGCCAACACCCTGTGGACCCTCAACGAGCACGAGCGCGCGGCCAGGCTCTACGAGCAGTACCAGCAGACGCTGCTCGCCGACAGCAAGCTGCAGGCCTTCAAGAAGGACACCAAGAACGTCGTCGACGGCTTCACCGAGCGCATCGCGTCGCGCGCCGAGTTCAAGAAGCCGTGGGCCGAGATCGTCGACCTGGCCTGGGACAGCGAGGACGAGCTCAAGCTGTTCGACACCGCCCCGGCCGGGCAGTGGAACGGCCACGTGCGCGTCGACTACCCGAAGTGCCTGGGCAAGATCGCCGACTTCCGCACCAAGGTGCTGGCGCCGCAGCGCACCGTGCTCGGCGACGAGCAGTTCAAGGCGGTGAGCACCGCCCTGGCCGATTTCGAGGACCTCATCCAGGTCTCGGCCTACGACCTGACCGTCAGCACCCGCCTGGCCCACGCCTACCGCGAGTCCGGCGACACCGCGCGCGCGCTGCCCATCCTGCTCGACCTGTTCCGGCGCTACCCGGACAACTCGGACTACGCGATCGGCTACGTCGACGCGGTGCTCGAAGGCATCCGGAACCCGGGCCCGGGCGGTTCGCCGCCCAAGGACAAGATCATCGCGGCGCGCGTCATCGCGATCAAGAACCGCGACGACCTGGCCAACGACCCCGGCCAGCGCGACGCCTACTGGCAGGCCTACATCCAGGTCTGGCAGCTCTCCGGGGCGCTCGCGGAGGTCAAGGGCCTGAACGACGACCTGTCGTTCAAGCGCCGCAACAAGTCGGGCGTCTCGCGCGACCTGGTCGCGCCGCGCCTGGCCGGCGACGACGAGCGCGTGCGCCGACCCAAGAACTCGGGCGCGGTGCAGATCGCGGAGAGCTTCCTCAAGCTCTACGAGTACAGCGGCGTGACCGAGAAGCCGACCTTCCGCATCGACCACGTCGAGGTCGGCGGCAAGCCCGAGCCGCTGTTCGTCGACGCCGACGCGCCGGCGATGGAGGCGCGGGTGGTGCACGACGCCGACGAGGATCGCGACGTCACGGTGTTCGTGGCGGTGGGGGCGCCGGCCGGCGCTCCGGCCGGCGCGGATGCGGCGCCCGCGGCGGCGCCCGCGGCGGCGGCCCCGGCCGCTGCGCCGCCGGCCGCGCCCGCCGGTGCCGTGAAGCCTCCGGCCGCGGCTGCCGCGCCCAAGCCGGCCCCCGCTGCGGCCCCGCCCGCGGCCCCGGCCAAGAAGACCACTCCCAGCGAGGCGAAGCCCAAATGAAGCGCACCTCTTTCATGCTGCTGGCCGCGTGCCTGCTGCTGCCGTTCGCGGCCTGCGGCGCCGTCACCCTCGACCCGGCGCCCGCGACCATCCTCGTGCCGGACGGCGCGCCGATCGAGAAGGCCTGGGTGACCAACGAGACCGTCGACCAGGTCGAATTCATCCTCGGCGACCCCAAGGGCGCGCACCCGGTGACCTCGACGCGCCCGCGCGCCAAGTACACGCGCGTCGATTACACCGCGGCCGAAGACCCCAGCTTCCAGCGCGGCGAGGTGCTGCGCGCCCAGAACGAGGCCGACAAGGCCATCGAGCAGTACCGCAAGGCGCTGACCACCGCCAAGTACCAGTGGGAGCTGGTGACCTCGTCCCTGGCGCTCGCCGAGCTGCTCGGCCGGCAGAAGAAGACCGACGAGGCGCTGGCCGCGCTCAAGGAGCTCACCGACCGCTTCCCGACCACGGTCAAGCTGCCCGAGGCGACCTGGCGGCGCGCCGACCTCAAGCTCGCCAAGGGCGACAACGACGGCGCCACCGCCGACTACGCCCTGCTGGTCAAGAACGCCGAGGCGTGGGCCTCGCCGGAAGGCGGCATGCGCGGCGTCCTCGGCCAGGCGCAGGTGCTGCGCACCGCCAAGAAGTTCCCCGAGGCCGCGGCCTTCCTGACCGCCGCGCTCGGCAAGGTCAAGGTCGACGAGGACCCCACCGCCTGGGCGAACATCGCCCTCGCCCTGGCCGGCGACCTGATCGCCGCGGGCAAGGCCGAGGACGGCCTCGCCGTGCTGCGCCGCGTCGCCTACGCACCGGTCGCGGTCGAGTCGCAGTGCCGCGCGCACTTGGAGTGGGCGCGCCAGCTCGCGGCGACGGGCAAGCCGCTGACCGCGTTGGACCACGCCGTGCTCGCCGCCAAGCTCGGCAGCAGCGAGCGCGAGGTGGAGGCGGCCGGCACCAAGCTCGCCCGCGAGCTCATCGCGAAGATCGACAAGGACACCGCGATCTCCGCCGACGACCGCCTCGAATACCGCAAGTACCTCGGCGCCCTGTCCCAGTGAAGCCGATCCGACCTGGAGCGTCCATGACCCTGCGCCGCACCGCCCTCCTCCTGCTGCTCGCCGCCACGGGCTTCTCCGCCGGGGTGGCCGCGGCCGCCGACAGCGACGGCAAGGACCTGATCTACCGCAAGAGCAGCACCCTGGCCCTGCCCGCCTACGTCGAGTCGGAAACCGCCACCGACATCACCTACCGCACCCTGAAGGGCGAAAACGTCGGCCTCAGCCACTTCAAGCCGATCGAGGTGGTGCGCATCTTCTACTCCGGCATGGAGGGCGGTTCCTGGAAGCTCGGCGAGGAGCAGAAGGCCGCCGGCAACTACGAGACCGCCGCCGAGCGCTTCAACCAGGTCGCCGCCGGCACGCGCGAGTGGGAGAAGGTCTACGGCAGCTACGCCGAGGGCGAGTGCTGGGAACTCGCGGGCAAGTACGCGGACGCGGCCAAGGCGTTCGCGGTGGTCGTGAACGGCTTCGGCGGCAACCCCACCGGCACCCCGCCGGTCGCGGCGCACCGCCTGTGGCTGGACGCCAAGTACCACCTGGGCATGGACTACGCCCAGGCGAAGAACCCCGAGGCGGTCAAGGTCGCCGACGAGCTCGAGGCCCTCGACAAGAAGTCGAGCGTTCCGGCCGCGGCCTCGCGCGCCTATGCGATCCGCTGCGCGATCGCCGGCGAGGAGGGCAACCTCAGCAAGTTCACCGAGTTCATGCGCAAGAACACCTTCCGCGTCTTCGACGAGCTGGAGGTGTGGTTCCACTTCAAGATGTACTGCGCCGAGGAGCTGCGCGGGCCGCTCAAGAAGCCCAAGGACGCGGTCGCCATCTACCGCGAGATGGAGAGCCAGATCACGCCCGCCCAGCCGGAGCGCCTCGCCCAGGTCAGCCTGGGCCTGGGCCTGTGCCTGAAGGAGGGCGGCGACAAGGACAACGCCCTGCTGCAGCTGCTGAAGCTCGACGTGCTACCCTACGGCTCGCCCGACCAGAAGTGCGTGGCGCGCTTCCACGCCGCGCAGCTGATCTGGGAGCAGGCGCAGACCATGAAGACCCTGCCCGACCTGGCGAAGCCGGCGAACGCCCCCAAGGCGGCGTTCATCAAGGAGCAGGAGCGCGCCGCGCGCGTCATCGCCGCCGCCGCCGCCGACGGCCCGGCCAAGAACCCGGTCACCGCGCAGGCGATCGCCATGGTCAAGGAGTTCGGGCCGGACCCGGACGCGCCCAAGGAGGTGCCCAAGGCCCCCGGGGCCGCAGCCACGGGGCCGGCGCCGACCGAACCGCGGAAGTGATGTGGGCGGTGGTCCTGGGTCCAACAGGATAGAACCGCCAAGACGCCAAGCCGCCAAGGTGGGGAGGAGGCGGTCCTTCTGCTTGTCCCGTCGACGGGCCGCAGAGTCGCAGCGCGATGCGAGAGGACGTTTCCGGCTTCCGCCGTTCCTTGGCGTCTTGGCACCTTGGCGGTTCCATCCGGTCGATCCGCCCAGCGCTCAGCCGTTGAGCATCTTCAGCACGGTCTGCGGAATCTGGTTGGCCTGCGCCAGCATCGCCGTGGCCGCCTGGTAGATGATGTTGTTGCGCGCGTAGTTGGCGCTTTCGGCGGCGAAATCGACGTCGCGCAGGTTGCTCTCGGCGGAGGTCAGGTTGGTGATCGAGTTCTGCAGCGTGCTGAGCGTGCTCTCCAGGCCGTTCGACTGGACGGCGCCGAGCTTGCCGCGCGCCGAGCTCACCTCGGAGATCGCCGCGTCGATGACCGTCAGCGCCTTGGTCGCATCGCCGGTCAGCAGCGTCTGGCCGGTGGTGAGGTCCTGCAGGCTGCCCAGGTTGCTGCCGGCCAGCCCGGCGGTGTGGCCGAGGGCAGCGGCGCGCATGTCCGGGATGTCGATGGTGGTGGTCTGGTTGGCGAGCGCACCGGTCTGGATGAACGTGGTGCCGGTGCGCGTCGCGCCGTAGCTGCCCGCGGGCACCGCGGTCACGGACCCGACCGCGCCGCCGCTGGTGTCCCTCGCCGTCCAGCTGAACGCGCCGGGCGCGAACGCGGTGTAGGGCGGCGCGGCCTCGGGCCCGCCGGCGAGGTTGGTGAAGGTCATGCCGCCCGGCGAGGCCCCGTCCTGGGTCAGCGTCACCGTGCGCGCCGTGCCCGCCGCGTCGGTGTAGGCGAGCTGCATGGTCTGGGGCGTCGCGGCGGCGAGGAAGGCGTTGGTCGGCGCCGGTGCTGTCGGAGTCGAGCAGGCCGATGCCCGCGCCGGTCATGTCGCTGCTGCTGATGGTGAAGGCCTGCGCGGCGCTGGAGGTGCTCTCGACGGTGAGCGCGCCGGTGCTGGCGTCGTAGGCCGCCTTGGCGCCGATCTGGGTGCTGAAGGCGTTCACCTGGGCGAGGAAGTCGTTGATCGTGGCGTTGGCCGGCAGGGTCAGCGTGCGGCTGCCCAGGGCGCCCGCGATGGTCACCGTGGCGCCGGCGATGGTGGTCAGCGGTTGCCCGTTCTGGATCAGCCCCAGGAGCGGCGCGGTGCCCGCGGCGGGCGTGACGCCGTCGGTGGTGAGGGTGGTCTGGTAGCTGCTGCGCGCCAGGGTGATGCCTGGCGCGGCGACGGTGGCGGTGAGGGCGCTGCCCGCCTGGATGCCGCCCGGCAGCTGCGCGGCGTTCTGGGTGGAGGCGGAGAACAGCGCCTGCGCCGGCACCGCCAGGGCGTTGTCGGCGAGCCCGCCCTGGAGGAGCTTCTTGGAGCCGAAGCTCGCGCTGTCCGCGGTGCGCGTGATGCTGGCCACCGCCGCGTCGAGCTCGTCCTGCAGGGCCTGCAGGCTGCTGGAGTCCTGGACGCCGCTGTTGGCCGCCTGCACCGCCAGGGTGCGCATGCGCGTCAGCAGGGAGGAGATCTGGTCCATCGACCCTTCCGCCGTCTGCAGCATGGTCACCCCTTCCTCGCTGTTCTGGCTGGCCTGGGTGATGCCGCTGAGGTTGTGGCGCAGGTTGTTCGCCAGCACCATCGCCGCGGGATCGTCGCCGGCGCGCGTGATGCGCAGGCCCGACGAGAGCCGGCTGATCGAGGTGCTCAGCGCGTTGTCGGCGGCGACCAGGTTGGCGTGGGCGTGCTGGGCGGAGACGTTGAAGCCGATGGAAAGGGTCATGGGGGGCTCCGGAGGGGGTAACGCAAGAGGCGTGCCCAGGGTCCTGAGACCCCTAGACCCGAGACCTTAGACCCTAGACCCTGGACCCTGGACCCTGGACCCTGGACCCTGGACCCTGGACCCTGGACCCTGGACCCTGGACCCTAGACCCTAGACCCTAGACCCTAGACCCTAGATCCTAGACCCTAGACCACCTAGACCCTAGACCCTAGATCCTTGAATCGAGATTCGAGTAAGGATCGCGGCGGACCTTGGACCTGGGTGAGGCGACTTGCGAGCGTCAAGCCGGTGCACGAACGAGGAGGGCCGTCCGCTAGGGTCTAGGGTCTCGGGTCTCGGGTCTCGGGTCTCGGGTCTCGGGTCCCATTCGGCGGGGGGACACTGGGCAATGAGCGACGCTGATGGCGCGGAGGGAACGATGCAGGTGTTCCAACGTCCCGGAGCGGTTGCGGATTCGCGCGCAGTGATGCATCCTGGTGTCCGGGGGACGCACGTGATCGGGTACGGACGGCATTGCATCAGCGAAGAGGACATCGCCGCGGTGGCGGAGGTCCTGCGCTCTCCGGCGCTGACCTGTGGGGCGGCGGTGGAGGCCTTCGAGGCGGCCATCCGCGCGGTGAGCGGGGCGCCGCACGCCGTGGCGGTGGCCAACGGCACCAGCGCGCTGCGCCTGCTCTACCAGGTCGCGGGCATCGGCCCGGGCACGCGGGTCGGCGTGCCGGCGATCACCTTCGTCGCCACCGCCAGCCAGGCCATGCTGCTCGGCGCCGAGGTGGTGCTGCTCGACGTCGATCCCGGGACCCTGCTGCTGACCCCGGAGATCCTCGCTGGCTGCAGCGAGCGCCTGGACGTGGTCGTGCCGGTGCACATCGCCGGGCGCGTGTGCGACCTCGCCGGGCTGGCGGCGGTCGCGGCGGCGCGCGGCACCATGCTGCTCGAGGACGCGGCGCACGCCTTCGGCAGCGTCGGCCCGGACGGTGCGCCGTGCGGCGGCGGCCGGCACTCCCGCGGCGCGATCTTCAGCTTCCACCCGGTCAAGAACATCACCACCGCCGAGGGTGGCGCGATCGTCACCGCCGACCCGGCCTGGGACGCGCGCCTGCGCAGCCTGCGCCACCACGGAATCGAGCGCGGCGGCTTCCGCGGCGACCTCGCCGGCCGCGACGGTGGCGCGCCCTGGTACCACGAGTTCCACGCCCCGGCGACCAACGAGCGCCTCTCGGACGTGCACGCGGCGCTCGGCGCCAGCCAGTGCCGGCGCCTGGGGGCCTTCAAGGCCGCGCGCGCCGCGATCGTCGCGCGCTACCGCGCGCAGCTCGCCGGCCTGCCGTGGCTGGCGTTCGCGCCACCGGCGCCGGGCCAGGACCCGTTCTGGCACCTCGCGACCGCGCAGCTCGACTTCGCGGGGCTCGGCTTCGACCGCCGCGAGCTGTTCCGCCGCGCCGCCCTGGCGGGCATCGCGCCGATGGTCCACTACATCCCGCTCCACCACCAGCCGGTGCTGGCCGGGGTGGCCCGCGCCGGCGACCTCGCCGGGGCCGACCGCGCCTACGCCGGACTGGTCAGCCTGCCGTGCTGGCCGGACCTGACGCCGGACGAGCAGGACCACGTGTGCTCGTTCCTGCGCGGCCTGGGCGGGGCGGGCACGGCAATGGCACGCGTGGTGCGTTGAGCCCGGCGACAGCCAAAGGGGATCCATGAACACCACGTTTCCGTTGCAGGACAAGACCATCCTCGTCACCGGGGGCACCGGCAGCTTCGGCAAGTGCTTCATCAAGAAGGCGCTGACCGAGCACAACCCGCGCAAGGTCATCGTCTTCAGCCGCGACGAGCTCAAGCAGTGGGAGATGCGCCAGTCCGGCGGGGTCTTCGACCACGAGAAGATCCGCTACTTCCTGGGCGACGTGCGCGACAAGGAGCGCCTGCTGCGCGCCTTCCGCGACGTCGACCTGGTGGTGCACGCGGCCGCGCTCAAGCAGGTGCCGGCGGCGGAGTACAACCCCACCGAGTTCGTGAAGACCAACATCCACGGCGCCATGAACGTGGTCGACGCGGCCATCGAGCGCGGCGTCGAGAAGGTCATCGCGCTGTCGACCGACAAGGCCGCCAACCCGATCAACCTCTACGGCGCGACCAAGCTGTGCTCGGACAAGCTGTTCGTGTCGGGCAACGCGTACGTCGGCCAGCGCGGCGTGCCCAAGTTCAGCGTGGTGCGCTACGGCAACGTGCTCGGCAGCCGCGGCTCGATCGTGCCGCGCTGGCGCGAGATGGTCGCGGCCGGCGCCAAGGAGCTGACCATCACCGACCCGCGCATGACGCGCTTCTGGATCACCCTGCCGCACGCCGTCGACTTCGTCATCGCCAACTTCGGGCGCATGCTCGGCGGCGAGATCTACGTGCCCAAGATCCCGAGCATGAAGATCCTCGACCTCGCCGAGGCGATCGCGCCCGGCCTCAAGACCAACCTCATCGGCATCCGCCCCGGCGAGAAGCTCCACGAGCTGATGATCGGCGAGGACGACGCGCGCCACAGCCTCGAGTTCGACGACTGCTACGCCATCGCCCCCGAGGCGGTGGCGAGCCGGCGCATGGCCTCCTACGACCGCCTCAAGGGCATCGGCGGGCGCGTCCTGCCTGACGGCTTCACCTACATGTCCGACACCAACACCCAGTGGCTCGACGTCGCGGGCCTGCGCCGCCTGCTCGCCGGCATCGGCATGGATGGCCAGCCCGTCCCGGTGGTCGCGGGCGCGACGCGCTGAGACCATGTCCACCGCGGTGGTGATCCAGGCGCGCATGGGCTCGACCCGGCTGCCGGGCAAGGTGCTCATGCCCCTGGCCGGCGTGCCGATGGTGCTGCACGTCATCGCGCGCGCCGCCCGCGCGCCCGGCGTCGACCGCGTGGTCCTCGCCACCACCACCCTGCCCGGCGACGACGCGCTGGCGCGCTGCGTCACCGCCGATGGCCGCGCCGCGCTGGTGCGCGGGCCGGTCGATGACGTCCTGGCCCGTTACCACCAGGCGGCGCGGTCCGTGGACTGCGACACCGTGGTGCGCGTCACCGCCGACTGCCCGCTGCTGTCGCCGGCGGTGCTGGGCCAGGTGGTCGCCGACTTCCAGGCGCACCGCGGGGACTGCGACTACGCCTCGAACACGCGCGAGCGCTGCTGGCCGCGCGGACTCGACGTCGAGGCCTTCAGCCGGGCGGCGCTGGAGACCGCGCAGCGCGAAGCGGCCTCCGCCTACGACCGCGAGCACGTCACGCCGTTCTTCTACCGCCAGCCGGAGCGCTTCCGCCTGCGCTCGGTGCGCCAGGCGCGCGACCTGTCGGCGCTGCGCTGGACGGTGGACACGCCCGCGGACCTGCGCTTCGCGGCGCTGGTCTTCGACGAGCTGTACGCGCGCGACCCGCTCTTCGACTGCGACCAGGTCCTCGCCGCCCTCGCCCGCCACCCGGACTGGGCCGCGATCAACGCCGACGTCGCGCAGAAGACCACGTGAGCGCGCCCGTGCTCATCGTCGCCGACGGCGCCACCGCCATCGGCGCCGGGCACCAGGTGCGCTGCGCCGCGCTCGCCCAGGCGCTGGTGGCGCGCGGCCGCGCGGTGCTGATGGCCTGCCGCGACCTGCCCGGATCGACCCACGGGTGGGCCTGGAGCGGCCTCGCCACCCTGGTCCTGCCGGCGGCGCTCGACGCGGATGGCCTGGTGCGCGCGGCGCAGGCGCAGAGCGCGGCGACGGTGGTGGCCATCGATCACTACGGGGTGAGCGCCGCCGCCACGGCCGCGCTCGCGGCGGCCCGCGTCGCCGTGGCGCTGATCGACGACGATCCCGGGCGTGGGCTCGCCGGGGTGGCCCTGGTGGCCAACGCCGCGCCGGGCGTGCTGCCGGGCGAGTACCCCACGGCCGCGGTGGCGCTCGGCCCGGCGCACGCCCTGCTGCGCCGCGCCTTCGCCGGCCCGTGGTCCCCGGCGGCGCGCAGCGCGCGCATCCTGGTCATGCTCGGCGGCACCGACGCCAGCGGGCTGCTGCCGGCGGCGGTCGGCGCGCTGCTCGCCGCCGGTCACGATCTCGACGTCGTCACCGCGCCGGGCGGCGGCGCCGCGGGCGGCCGGCTGGCGGAGCTGGCGGCGGCGCACCCGGCGCGGGTCGCCTGGCGGCAGGGACTGGGCGCGGATGAGGTCGCGGGCCTGATGCGGCGCTGCCGCGCCGGCCTGCTCACGCCCAGTTCGGTGGTCTTCGAGGCCGCCGCCTGCGGACTGCCGGTCGCGGTGCTGCCCACCGCCGGCAACCAGCGGCGCATGGTCGCCGGCCTCGCTGGCGCCGGCGTGCCGGTGCTTGACGCGCAGCGGCCCGCGGGCTGGGCCGCCGCGCTCGAGGCCGCCGCCGCGGGGGTGCCCGTGGCGGTGGATGGCCGGGGCGCCGACCGCGTGGCGCAGCGCCTGCTCGAACTGGACCTGCCCGCAGCTCCGCAGGCGCGCCTGCGCGCCTGCCGGTGGGACGACGCCGGTACCCTGCTCGCCTGGGCCAACGATCCGGAGACGCGCGCCGCCAGCTTCGCGAGCGCGCCCATCGCCGAGCCCGGCCACCGCGCCTGGCTCGCCGGGCGGCTCGCCGATCCCGAGGCGCGCCTGTGGATCGTCGAGGACCCCGCCGGCGGCGCTCCGGTCGGCACCCTGCGCCTGGCGCGCGCGGACGGCGCGGCCACGGTCTCGATCACCGTCGCGCCGGCGCGGCGCGGGCAGGGCTGGGGCGGGCGCATGCTCGCCGCCCTGGCCGCCTGGAACCGCGCCGCGGCCTTCGCGCCGCGCCTGGTCGCGTGGGTGCGCGACGACAACCCGGCGTCGCTGGCGCTGTTCGCCACCGCCGGCTACCGTGTCGACGGCCGCGCCGCCCAGGCCGGCCGACCGGCCACCCGCTTCGTCCTGGAGCCACCGTGAGCGCCACCGGGCCCGACCACCTGACCATGCCCGGCGACCCGCCACGCCGCATCGGCGCGGGCGCGCCGTCCTACATCGTCGCCGAGCTCTCCGGCAACCACAACGGCAGCCTGGCGCGCGCGCTCGAGCTGATCGCCGCGGCGAAGGCGGCGGGCGCGGACGCGGTGAAGCTGCAGACCTACACCGCCGACACCATCACCATGGACGCGCCCGGCGAGTGGTTCGCCATCCGCGGCGGCCCGTGGGACGGGCGCCGGCTGCACGAGCTCTACCAGGAGGCGGCCACGCCCTGGGACTGGCACGCCGAGCTCTTCGCGGCGGCGCGCCGCCACGGTCTGGGCTGCTTCTCCACGCCCTTCGATCCGACCAGCGTCGACTTCCTCGAGCAGCTCGGCTGTCCGCTCTACAAGGTCGCGTCCTTCGAGGTCGTCGACCTGCCGCTGATCGCGCGGATCGCCGCGACGGCCAAGCCGGTGGTGATGTCGACGGGCATGGCCAGCCTGCCCGAGATCGCCGCCGCCGTGCAGGCGCTGCGCCGGGGCGGCGCCGGCGCGCTCGCGCTGCTCACCTGCGTGTCCGCCTACCCGGCGCGGCCGGGCGACATGCACCTGCGCAACATCCCGGCGCTGGCCGCGGCCTTCGCCTGCCAGGCCGGGCTGTCCGACCACACCCTGGACGCCACCGCGGCGATCGCCGCGACCGCGCTGGGCGGCTGCCTGATCGAGAAGCACCTGTGCCTGCGCCGCGCCGACGGCGGCCCGGACAGCGGCTTCAGCCTCGAGCCGCAGGAGTTCGCCGCCATGGTGCGCGCGGTGCGCGACGCCGAGGCCGCGCTCGCCGGTGGAGCGGTGTTCGGCCCCGGCCAAGCGGACGCGGGCAGCGTGCAGTTCCGCAAGTCGTTGTTCTCGGCGCGCGACCTGCCCGCCGGCCACGTCATCACCGCGGCCGACGTGCGCTGCATCCGCCCCGGCCACGGCCTGCCGCCCGCCGACCTGCCGCGCCTCATCGGCCGGCGCACCGCGGCCGCGATCGCGCGCGGCACGCCGTTCTCGTGGGAGCAGCTGGGCTGAGGGGGCATCGCCCGGTCATGGGGCTGGAAGCCGGGCTCGAGGGGTTTTCGCCGCAGAGACGCAGAGGTGCGGAGAGGGCCGCAGAGAAGAGGGAGGATGGCGGCATCCTTTCTCGTGGGACCGGCTGGGCTGAGGGGGCCCCGCCCTATCATGGACTGGAAGCCGGGCTCGAGGGGTTTTCGCCGCAGACGCAGAGGTGCGGAGAGGGCCGCAGAGAAGAGGGAGGCGGCGGGACTTATCGACGGTGGGAAAGCAGTATCCTCGGTCTCGGATGAGCGCGCGCTGTGCGCACGGTTCCGCATCCGCAGGGTCACCTTTTCCCGGGAATCCCGATCTCCACGGCCGTCCTCTGCGGCCCTCTCCGCAGCTCTGCGTCTCTGCGGCGAAAACCCTCAGTCGCGACCACTACGCGCTCTTGGCCGTGCCGGGGGCGAGGATGGCGGCGATCACCGCCTGGGCCTGCGGGTGCGTGAAGTCGCCCTGGCGCTGCGCGGCGATGGTGCGCGCGGCGGTCAGCTCGCGGCGGCCGAGCAGCACCTTCAGGCAGGCGACGAAGCGCTCCGGCTGGTCGGCGCGGCAGCGGCCGGCGATGGCGGCCACGGTGGCGTCGCCGACGCGCGCGGGCGCGACCTCGGCCAGGCGCAGGGCGAGCAGGTCGGCGCACTCCGGGTCGTCGATGGCCGCGAGCGCCTCGCCGGCCTCGTCGCTGCGGCGCAGGGCGATCAGCGCCAAGCCGCGGACCACCTGGGCCTGGTCGGCGTGCCGGCTGAGCGGCCGCACGCGCGTCGCCAGGTCGAGGGCGGCCTGCGGCTCGGCGTGCTCGAGGTGCCACTCCGCGGCGGCGCAGACCGTCTGCTCGCCGTACATCCCGGCGAACGGCTGCAGCGTCACCTGCGGGTGCTCGGCGCTGGCCAGGACCAGGGGCGCGAGCAGCTCGTCGGGTTCGGTGATGAACAGCGCGGTGCGGTGCTCGATCAGCCAGGCGTGCACGGCGTGCACCAGGTCGGGGCGCCGCGCCAGGAGCACCGCGCACAGCGCGATGGCGACCTGCGGGGTCTCGGCCGGGACCTGCCACAGCCACGCCGCCTCGGCGAGCTGCGCGTGGCGGCGCGCCACCACCAGGCGCGCGGTGGCGCGCTCCTCGGGCTCGCTGACGCCGGCGAGCAGGGCGAGGGCGCGCTCCGGGTCGGCGCGATCGAAGGCGGCGAACCAGGCGAGCAGGTCGTCGGCGGCGTGGCTGGCGGCGAAGGCGCCGATCACCGCGCGCTCGTCCTCGGCGATGGCGCGCGCCAAGGCGGTGCGCGCCAGGTAGTCGGTGAACGTGCCGGTGCTGAGCCCCTGGAAGAGCAGCAGCTCGCGGCTGCGGTAGCGGCCGAAGCCCTCCTCCATGCCGAAGATCACCGAGCGGCGCAGGATCGCGGAGAGCGCACCGCGCATGATCTCGGTGCGCACGCGCTGGCCGTAGCCGGCGTGCTCGTTGGACCACACGCGCAGGTCGCGCTGGGCGTCGGGGTGGTCCGCGCTGGCGGCGGGGTCAGGTGCAGTCACGGGCGATCTCCTCCAGGCCGCCCTGCAGGCGGTCCATGGCGTTGGCCAGGCCCTGGCAGAGGTGGTCCATGGTCTCGACGGTGGCGTAGGCGCTGCGCGCCGACGAGGCGGTGCGGCGGCGGTTGTGCATCTCGGCGGTGCTGTTGTGCAGCGCCGAGCGCAGGAAGTAGCTGAAGGCCTCGCGGTTGCCCGCGGAGACGTCGGCGCAGAGGTCGAGGCGCGCGGCGAAGGTCGCGGCGTCGGCGTGGCTGGGCACGCCCGTGAGGGCGACGCCCAGGTCGGCGCGCAGGCTGGCGAGGTGGCGGCGGAAGGCGTGGCCGTCCTCGGGCAGGCGCTTGGCGCGCGCGCTCCACTGGTCGAAGCGCGCCTGGTTGCGCTCCGGCAGGGTCGGCCGGCGAGCCTGGGCAGGCTGGCCGGGTCGGGCAGGGGCCCGGCCTCGGTGTGGTCGATGCGCGCGAAGATGCGGTCGTGGGCGTTGACGTTGACGAGCGCGCGCCCGGCGGCGCGCAGCTGCTGGCCCTCGAAGGCGATGTCGGTGCGGAAGTTGTCCCACACCGCGGTCGAGCGGACGGGCTCGCCGTCGTTGCCCGGGATCAGGCGGTCGTCGTAGAACGAGCTGCCCAGCTTGGTGCTGTCGTGGCGCAGCTTGGCGTTCTTCCAGGCGTCGCCGGCGAAGCGCGCCCCTTCCCAGTGGCTGCCGTTCGCGTCGCGGCCGAAGTCGTGGCCGACCAGGAACACCGGTCCGGTGCTGAGCGCCGAGCCCACCGTCACCGAGAGCACGCCGGTCGACATGCCGGCGTTGACGCGCTGGCCCGGGTCCGGCACCAGCCACGGGTAGAGCGCATCGCCGGCGTAGACGCCGATGGTGCGCTCCGCGGGGAAGCGGCGCACGATGTCCGGGTGGACCACCGGCAGGCCGGCGTAGATCGCCCGGCTCTCGCCGGCGCGGGCGAACATGGCGAGGTTGCCGAGCCGCTCCAGGGGGGTGACGAAGTGGGGATCGATGCCGGCGTCGAGCAGGCCGTGCAGGGCGGCGTCGCAGGCGACGATGATGCAGCGGTCCTGCAGCTCCTTGAGTCGCTCCAGGCGGCGCTTGACGCTGGGGCCGGCGGCCACCGAGATCACCGGCGTGGCGCCGAAGCGGCCGTGCAGCTCGCCGATGGTGGGCGCGGGCAGCAGCAGGCGCGCGTTCTGCGAGGACTGCAGCAGCCCGGTGAAGCTGTCGATGATGTCGTTGCCGTAGGCGGTGTTGCGGTCGGCGAGGAGGGTGTAGAGCCGCTCGAGGTTGCGGGCGCGGAAGGCCTCGGCGGGTCCGCCGAGCGGGTGGCGGTCGATGAAGTCGCACCCCGCCAGCGGCGGGATGTCGCGGTGCCGGGGATAGCAGGTGTGCAGCATGCCGGCGATCGCGGATTCGTCCTCGATGATCGAGACCATCAGCTGCGACTGCTCGAGCAGCGGCATGACCGGCCGGACGAAGGTCGCGGCGAAGGCCGCCTCCTCGCCAGGGAGGAGCAGCACGTGGATGCGCTTCTGCCGGCACAGGGCGTCGCCGAGCAGGCCCAGCGGGACGCTGCCGTCGCCCCAGCCCACGACCATGACCAGTTCGGCGTGGGTGTTGGCCGCCGGCATCAGCAGCGCGCGCAGTTCGCGGCGCTCGACGGCGCGCACCGCCGCGGGCACGGGCGGCGCCGCGGGCAGCAGGGCGGCGAGGTGGGGCATGCGCTGCAGCAGCTGGTCGCGCTGCGCCGTGTAGGCCGAAGCCGGGGCGAGGGTGGCGTTCGAGTCCATGCAGTCATCCTGACGGGTGGGCGCGGCCGGGGGGAGCATACCCTCGATCGGCGGCGGGAGCCACGGGGCGGGAACGCCAGGGGCGTGCCAATGGGGGGCTTGAGATGCGAGCTGCGAGTCGGGGGGCGCGAGGATCGCGACTCGAGACCGAGACTGACCTGGGTTAAAAGGCGACCCCTCCGGCGCGGGGCGCCGGAGGGGTCGCGAGACCAGGATGGCGAAGGCTCAGGCGAGCAGCTTGAGGACCTGCTGGGGCAGCTGGTTGGCCTGCGCCAGCATGGCCGTCGAGGACTGCACCAGGATGTTGTTCCGGGTGAAGTTCGACGATTCCTCGGCGAAGTCGACGTCGCGGATGGTCGACTCGGCCGAGGTCAGGTTCTCCTGCGTGACGCGCAGGCTGTTCAGGCCGGTCTCCAGCGTGTTGGCCTGGAACGAGCCCAGGTTTCCGCGCAGGTTGGTGATGTCGTCGATGGCCTTGTCGATGACCTTGAGCACCTCGTTGGCCTGGCCGGAGATCAGCGAGCTGCCCTTGACCTGGGCGAGGCTGCTGAAGGAGCCCGAGCCGCCCACTCCCAGCTGCGACGCGTTGGTCGACTGCAGCTGCACGGTGGCGGTCTGGTTGACGTTGGCGCCGACCTGGAAGACCGCGCCCGAGTGGGTGCCGTCGATGGCGCCGTAGACGAAGCCTTTGCTCGCGCCGCTGCTGACGTTGGTCGAGAGCACGATCGTGCTGCCGCCCGAGGACGTCATGGTCAGGCCGATGCCGCCCGGGTTGGTGGCCGCGCCGGTCGCGGTGAAGGTGATCTGCGCGCCGGCGGCGGAGCCCGACGTGGCGGTGCCGCCGATGCCGTTCCCACCGGTGTAGAGGTACAGGGTGGCCTTGGCGTCGACGCCGGCGACGGTGGTCTGGGCGAGCGCGGACGCGCCGCTGGCGCCGCTGACGAACTGGACATTGAAGGTGAACGAGCGGCCGAAGTCCTTGGCGGTGAGCTTCACGTTGCCCGAGGACCCCGCGCCGGTGGTGGCGGCGGTGAAGCCGACCTTGGCGCCGATGGCATTGAGCTGCTGCACGAACTGGTTCTTGGTCGTGCCGCTGGCGACGTTGAGCAGGGCGCCGTTGACCGACAGCGTGAAGCTCTTCTTGACCAGGTTGCCGCCCGCGGCGGCCGCCAGGGTGCCGGCGGTGAAGACGTCGGTCGCGGCGAGCGACATCACGTCGGTCGCCTGGGTCGCGCCCTGGGTGATCTGCAAGGTGTGGTAGCCGCGCACCGCGGTGTTCGAGGTCAGCAGCTTGGTGTAGTCGCCGCCCAGGCTGACCGAGGCGACCGACGCGCTGTTCGTGGTCGCGTTGGAGAGCGAGCCGTCGAGGATCTTCTTGGTGCCGAACTGGGTGTTGGCCGAGATGCGGTTGACCGAGTCTACGATGTTGTCGAGCTCGGACTGGTCGGCGATGAGCTGGTTGGTGTCGTTGACGCCGCTGTTGGCGGCGTGCACGGCGAGCGAGCGGCCCTTGCTGAGCAGGCTGTTGACCTCGTCGAGGGCGCCTTCCGCGGTCTGCACCATGGTCACGGCCTGCTCGCTGTTGGCGATGGCCTGGTTGAGGCCGCCGATCTGGGCGCGCATCTGCTCCGAGATGACGAGGCCGGCGGCGTCGTCGGCGGCGCGGTTGATGCGCAGGCCGCTGGACAGGCGCTGGATGGAACGGCTCACCATGGCGTCGTTGTTCACCATGTTGCGGTGACCGTCGAGGGCCGTGATGTTGTGGTTGATTCTGAGGGACATGGGATCCTCCGTGGGTGATCCTGGTGTTGAGTGCGGCTTCCGTGCCGCCTGTTGGGATCGCCGGCATGGCGTCCTGAGCTACAGTGACGGCACGATCCGCAGCCACTTGAGTCCCGGCGGAACCGGCTTGTGGAAGGTTGCCGCCAGCGGCCCGGCGCCCGCAGGAGGGGGCTGGAGGGGAGGTTGGCAACCTTCCACAGGCCTTGCGGGATCGGGCTCAAGTCGGCGGCGGACCCGCCGATGCTTCAAGGCATCGACCTGGCCCCGCCCGCATTCCCGGGCGCCGCCCGCCCCCAAAGGATCCGCCATGACCCGCATCGACGCTTCCCTCGCCACGCAGGTGGGCGATACGACCCGGCCGTACCAGGCATCCCAGGATCAGCAGCTCCAGGTCCAGCAGGCGCGCCGCAGCGACCTGGCCCAGCCCGCGGAAAAGGCCGCCGCCAGCAGCGACGACATCCGCGCCGCGGCCGCCCAGCTCAAGCAGGTGGTCGAAGCCGCCAGCGGCCGCCAGCTGTCCTTCACCTTCGACGACACCAGCAAGGAGCTGGTGGTGAAGGTCACCGACACGCGCACCGGCAAGCTGGTCCGCCAGATCCCCTCGCAGGAGATGCTCGACCTCCAGGACCGCATCGACAGCCTGGTGGGCGTGATCTTCAGCCACAACGCCTGAGACTGGCGCGCCGCTTGCGTTGCATCGCCAGCCCCCGGATCGCGGAGGCAGGGCCGTAAGGAGCTCCCATGTCCGTCAGCCCAGCGACTTCGGCCACCGCCGCGACGACCACCGGGACCAGCACCGGCACCGGCAGCACCAGCACCGGCGGCGGCCCGACCCAGGTCTCCGGCCTGGTCTCGGGCATCGACTCGGCCTCGATCATCGACTCGCTGATCACCGCCGCGCGCATTCCCACCACCCAGCTCGAGAGCAAGAAGGCCATCGCGCAGGCCCACGTGGACGCGTTGCGCAGCCTCAACCTCAAGCTGCTCAGCGCCCAGCTCGATTTTTCCAACCTGAATCACGCCAGCACGTTCCAGAACCGCGTCGTGACGTCTTCGACCACCGCGGTGAGCGCCACGGCGGACAGTTCGGCGCAGCCCGGCACCTATCAGGTCAACGTCGTCGCGGTGGCCACGGCCAACCAGGTGGCGACCGCCGGGCTGTCCTCGAGCAACACCCTGCTCGGCGCGGGCACCATCAGCCTGCAGGTCGGCAGCGGGGCGACCTCGACGGTCACCGTCGACCAGGCCAACAGCAACCTCACCGGCATCGCGGCGGCCATCAACGCCGCCAACCTGGGCGTGAGCGCGGCGGTGCTCAATGACGGCACCGCCAATCCCAACCGCCTGGTGCTGACCAGCACCACGACGGGCAGCGCCAGCACCGTCACCGTCTCCGGCACCGGCGGCCTCAGCGGCCTGTTCGCGGGCGCCACCACGGTGTCCCCCGCGGCCGATGCCCAGGTGCAGATCGGCAGCGGGGCGGGCGCGATCACCATCACCCAGAGCACCAACACCTTCAGCGGCGTGGTCCCGGGGGTGAGCTTCACCGCCACCCAGCCGGCGAGCAACGTGGTCCTGACGGTCGGCAACGACGCCACCGCGGCCAAGGCCGCGATCACCTCGTTCGTCACCAGCTACAACACCGCCAAGCAGTACCTGGCCGACAACGCCACCTACGACACCACCACCAAGCGATCCGGCATCCTGTTCACCGACAACGACGTGCTGCAGGACTTCAACGACATCACCGCGGCCCTCACCGGGCCGGTCACCGGTGCGGTGAGCGGCTACGGCAGCCTGCAGGCGATCGGCATCGCCATCGACCAGGACACCGGCCAGCTCACCGTCAGCGCCGGCACGCTCACCTCGGCGCTCGCCGCCAACCCCGACGCGGTCGCGAAGCTCTTCAGCAACTCCGGCACCAGCAGCAACGCGGGCGTGGCCTTCTCGACGCTCAGCAGCAAGACCAAGGTCACCGGGCCGCTGACGGTGAACATCACCACCGCCGCCGCCCAGGCGGTGGTCGGCTCGAGCGCGCTCAGCGGACCCGTCGACGTCACCAGCGCCAACAACGCGCTGAACATCACCATCAACGGCAACTCCTACGCGCTGGCCCTGACGAGCGGCACGTACACCCCCGCCCAGCTCGCCAGCCACCTGGCCAGCGTCATCAACTCGGCCGCGGTGGCGGCGGGCAACAGCGGCGACCAGGTCACGGTCGGGTCGAACCCGGACGGTTCCCTCGACCTGCGCTCGAAGTTCTTCGGCTTCAGCCAGACCATCGACATCGACCCGGCCTCGGATTCGCTGTCGGCCCTGCAGCTGTTCTCCGGCACGGTGCGCGGCCAGGACGTCGCCGGCACCATCAACGGCATGGCCGGCACCGGCCAGGGCCAGGCACTGAGCGCGGCCGCGGGCAGCGCCCTCGACGGCCTGCGCCTGTTCGTGTCGGCCGGGGCGCCGGTCGGCAACGTCATCGTCACGGTCAGCCGCGGCATGGCGCAGAAGGCGAGCGACGCGATCCAGCAGCTCACCGACGGCCAGTCGGGAGTGATCGGCCAGGACATGGACAGCCTCAACAGCCAGATCACCGACATCACCGGGCGCATCACCGCGAACGACGCCGCCCTGGCGATCCGCCGGTCGCGCCTGTCTGCCCAGTTCGCGGCCATGGAGCAGCTGATCGCCACCACCAAATCGCAGGGCGATTACTTGACCCAGCAGATCAAGGGCTTCTCGGCGAACAGCGGCAACTGAGCGCGGGCGGGCTCAAGTCCGCTCCCGCCCGTCCGATCATGAAGGTGTCAGACGATGGATCCGGAAACGCCGAAAGCACCCATGAACGCCGCCACCGCCCAGCACCGCACCGCGTACCGCACCGCCGAGCTGCAGACCATCTCGCAGCGCGACCTGCTGGTGAAGCTGTTCAGGGGCGCCGAGCGCTTCCTGGCGGCCGCCCAGCTGGCCATGGAGCAGCGCCAGATGGAGGCCGCGCACGACAACTGCCAGCGCGCGAAGGCGATCTTCTTCGAGATGCTGTCCACCCTCAACTTCGAGAAGGGCGGCGACATCGCGCAGCAGCTCAAGGAGCTCTACCTGTTCCTGATCGGGCACATCATCGAGGGCAACCTGCGCAAGTCGCCGGCCCTGATCGCCGAGATCCGCCCGATCGTCGCCACCCTGCGCGAGGGCTGGGAGCGCATCCCCGACGAGCACGCCGGCAGCAGCCTGATCTCGCTCGGCACCGGGCACGCGTTCAACCTGCGGACCTGAGCCGCCCCGGCGGGTCGCCATTTCCCGTTCGGGCGCTAGCGTCATGGGCATGGCCGAATCGCTGATCGACCGCGACCTCGCCGCGTTGTGGCACCCGTGCAGCCAGATGCGCGACTACCGCGACCACCCGCCCATCGAGGTGGTCGGGGCCGCCGGCAGCCGGCTGCACCTGGGGGACGGGCGGCGCATCCTCGACGGCATCTCGTCGTGGTGGTGCAAGGCGCTCGGCCACGGCCACCCACGCCTGCGCGCGGCGCTGCGCGCGCAGGCCGAGCGCTTCGAGCACGTCATCCTCGCCGGCACCACCAACGGCGCGGTGGTGGGGCTGTGCGAGCGCCTGCTGGCGATGGCCAACGGGCACCCGCCGCGCACCTGGGGCGCTGGCGCGCCGGCCGGGCGCCTGACCGGCCACTTCGGCAAGGTGTTCTTCGCCGACAACGGCTCGACCGCGGTCGAGGTCGCGCTCAAGCTCGCCTTCCAGGCCCAGGCGCAGCGCGGGCAGCCGCAGCGGACCGCCTTCGCGGCGCTGTCCGGCGGCTACCACGGCGAGACCGTGGGCGCGCTCAGCGTCGGCGACTGCGGGCTCTACAAGGACACCTTCGGCGCGCTGCTCTTCCCCTGCGCCATGCTCGGACCCCTGCCGCTGCGCCGCGGCCCCGAGGACCCGCGCTGGGCGGACGCCGGCCCGGAGTGGCCGGCGCTGGAGGCGCAGCTCGCCGCGCTCGCACCGCGCCTGGCCGCCATCATCTACGAGCCGGTGCTGCAGGGCGCCGGCGGCATGCGCCTCCACTCCCCCGACCTGCTGCGCCGCCTGCGCGCGTGGGCGGACGCGCACGGCGTCTACCTGATCGCCGACGAGATCGCCGCGGGCATGGGCCGCTGCGGCGCGATGCTCGCTTCGCACCTCGCGCCGGCGGCGCTGCCCGACTTCGCGGTGCTGTCCAAGGGACTGACCGGCGGCTTCCTGCCGCTGGCGGTGGTGCTGACCAGCGACGCGGTGGCCACCCTCTTCGACGCCGAGTGGCACGAGGGGCGCGCCTTCCTGCACTCCAACACCTACGCCGGCAACGCGCTGGCGGTGGCGGTGGCGGAGGCGGCGCTGGCGGTGTTCGCCGACGAGGACGTGCTCGGCCAGGTCGCCCGCCACGGACCGCTGCTGCGCCAGGGACTGGCCGGCCTGGCGCGCGACCGGCCGTGGCTCGCCGGGGCGCGCGGGGTGGGCATGGTCGCCGCGGTCGACCTGGTCCGCGCCGACGGCGGCCCGCGCGACCGGCTCGCGCGCACCGGCCACGCAGTGGCGCGCGCGGCGCTGGCGCGCGGCGCCCTGCTGCGTCCGCTGGGCGACACCATGTACCTGCTGCCGCCGCTGCTGGCGACGCCGGCTGAACTCGAGGAGCTGGTCGGGATCCTGGCGGACAGCCTGGACGCGGTGTGCGGGTGAGTTGAGGCACGGGGCACGGGCGCGAGCCCCTGGGAAACCGGTCGGCTCCTCAGCAGCAGGGTAGTCTCGAGTCTCGAAGGTCGCGCCGTCAACCGGTGGGGGCGGGGACCGGGGTCGTGGCGCCGCGCAGTTCGCGCGGGCCGACCGCCACCGCCGGGGCTCCGCGGTGCAGGGTCCACGGGGCCGCGTCGCGCGTCAGCACCGCGCGGGCGGCGACCACCGCACCCTCACCGACGCGCACCCCGGGCATGATCAACGCGCCCAACGCGATCCAGGCGCCGTGCTCGACGGTGATGGGCTTCACCACCAGGCCGAAGGCGGGATCGCGGTGGTCATGGCTGCCGCTGCAGAGGTAGGCCTGCTGGCTGATGACCACGTGACTGCCGATGGTGATGGACTCGAGCGCGTACAGGGTCGCGCCGTCACCGATCCAGCTGTGCTCGCCGATGGTGACGTTCCACGGGTAGTTGCACATCACCGTGCGGCGGATGAGCACGTGCGCGCCGATGCGCGCGCCGAACACCCGGTACCAGAAGCGCCGCCACGCGTACATCGGGTGCAGGCTGCCGTGGATCAGCACCATCTGGACCAGTTCCCAGAGCATGACGACGAACACCGACCGGCCCCGGCTGTACCAGGACTGGTCGTAACGGTCGAGGTGGATGCGGGGAGGTGGCTGGTCCATCGGTAGCGCTGTGGGCGAAAGTGAAGATAGAGCACACGCAACGAAAGCAATACGTCCAGCCATGGAACATTCAGGAGCCCGCAGGATTTGCGCATGCGTACTTGGCAACACCCGCGAGCATATAACCGTGCATTTTGCACGCTGATGCCGGTGCCCGATCGGTAACGTCGAGGGTGTGGCGAGAACACCGTCGCGACCTCAGGGAGGGGCACCACCGTGTCGGACACGTGCGGGCCGCCACCGCCGACGTGCGCCCTGGGATGCTCGCCGCAGGTGTGGACCGTCAGCCGGCGAGCGCTGGTGCGGAGGCGGCGGGCAGCGCCCGGATGCTCCTCCGTGCCACCGCGACCGCGAGCACGAGCACCACCAGCGCCTCGCCCGTCAACCCCTGGACCACGAGGCGCGCCGGACCGAGGTTCCCGGCCGCCACGACCACGCTGAGGATCAGCACGGTGTCGAGCGCGGTGAGCGCGAGGATGGCGCGGAAGGCGCCCAGCGCCTCGAGGTGGCCCTTCGCCAGCGCGTAGGCCAGGCGCAGTCCTACGGCCGGCCCCAGCCAGCGCAGCATCTCGGCGGCCGCGCGCCAGGTGTCGTGCCAGACCCAGGTGATCACCGGGGGGGCGGCCAGCGCCAGCACCGCCACCACCGGAGCGGCGAAGCGCAGCAGGCGGCCGGATCTCGCGGCGCGACACCGCGTGAAGTCCGCGCGCCGGTCGCGCGCGGCGAGCAGGCGCGGGATCGCCTCCAGCGCGATCAGCGGCAGCAGCAGCACCGTCAACTGCGCGGCGATGCGGTTGGCGAAGGCGTAGCTGCCGGCGTCGGCGGGGCCGCAAAGTCGCCCGATCGCCACCGCCGTGCAGTTGAGCTCGATGCCCACCAGCAGGCACACGCCCAAGGCCGCGAGCAGCTTGCGCGCCAGGGGCCGCGCCAGGCGGAAGGGGCCCGGCGCCGGCCCGGGGTGCAGGTGGATGAGCAGCGCCAGCGAACCGAGCGCCGCCGCCGCCTCGCCCAGCACCAGGCTCCACATGCCGGCCCCGAGCAGGGCGCCGCCCGCCACGCCCAGGCTGCGCAGCAGCCCGTCGCCGGCGCTGACCGCGGCCAGCGCGCGGCTGCGCCCGGCGCGCGCCAGCAGCGCCACGCGCACGTTGCCCAGCACGCGCGGCACCGCCAGCGCGGCCAGGCAGGCGAGCGGCGCGCGCGCCACGCCCAGGCCGAGAGCGGGGACGACGAGCACCGCCACCAGCCAGCCGCCCGCGGCGCCGGTCAGCAGCCAGGAAGCGACCCGCGCCGCGCTGCCGCGCGGGTCGGCGGGATCCTGCAGCGCGACCCGGGCGAGGTCGCCGGACTGGACCGGCGTGACGATGCCCGCGAGGCCGGCGGCGACGGCGAACACGCCCACCTGCTCCGGCACCAGCAGGAAGCCGACCAGCAGCTGGGTGGCGATGGTCAGGCCGCGGTTGAAGAGGGTGGCGAGCAGCAGCCAGGGCACCGTCATGCGCCCTGGCCCTGGTAGACCGCCAGCAGCCGCGCGGCGCAGGCGGCGTCGTTGAAACGCGTGATGATGTGCGCCGAGATCTGCGCTGGCGCGCTGTCGCGGTAGGCCGCGACCAGCTTGGCGCGCAGGTCGTCGACCGAGCGCGGCTCGACCAGGTGGCCGACCTCGGCGAAGTAGTCGGGGGGCCCGCCCCGGCGCGTGATGACCACGCCGCAGCCGCGGGCGCCGGCCTCGAGCGCCGCGAGGCCGGTGCCCTCGTGCAGGCTGGGCAGCGCGAACACCCGCGAGCGGTAGTAGAGCTCATCGCGCTCGGCGGTGCTGAGGAAGCCGCGGATGGTGATGTTGGGGAACGGCTTGGCCGCCGCCTGCACGCGCACCAGGTCGCGCGGCTCGCACGATCCGGCGATGGTCAGCGGCAGTCCGGTCGGACCGGCGGCGGCGATCAGCCGCAGCACGTTCTTGCGCTCATGGCCGAAGGCGCTCAGGTGCAGGATGCCTTCGCGGTCGCCGGCGGCCGCGCGCGCCGCATCGATGGTCGTGGTGTCGATGCCCAGGTGCACCAGGTGCACCTTCGCGGCCGCGATGCCCAGGCCGCGCACCACGCGCTGGTGCTCGTGGTGCGACCGCACCACCACCGCGTCGGCGAGCAGGCACTGCCTGCGGAACTCGCCCGGCGAGGTGTGGATGCGACCCCACATGGTGCCGACCATGGTCGCCAGGCGGTAGTCCAGCAGCGTCTGGTTCGAATCGATGATCGGCGAGTAGACCAGCCGCCGCGGGGCGATCTGCGCCACCGCCCCGATGCCGACCAGCGGCAGGCCGCCGTAGAAGAAGTGCACCACGTCCAGGGAGCCCCGCTCCGGCGGGATCCAGGGCGAGCACAGCTCGACCTGGTGGCCCAGGGCGAGCAGGCCGCGCTGCTTGAGCAGGGCCTCCTGGCGCACGCCATTGGCGCGCGTGAAGGTGTAGTGCGCCGGCAGCACGAAACCGATGCGCATCATCGCTCCGGAACGAGGCCCTGGCCGGGATCCGCCCCGACGCTGCACGGTTGCGGCGCCGCGGACCGGCTGGGGTTCAGCGGGCGGAGCGCGACATGGCCGCGCGGAGCCGGGTCGCCGGTGGAACACTGGGCATGCTGCGGATCCCCTGACCAGACTGCGGTCAGCATGATCGTGGCCGAGCAGCGGAAGCGTCAACCGCTAAGCCCGCCGGAGGAACCGGGGGCGGTGGCTCGCGGAAAGCGGCCGACACGCATTGGCACGGACCTGACGGCCGGCGAGGTGCCGCGCGCCCCCCGGCGAGCGCCAGCGCTGATCCGCTGATGGCGCAGCCGCCAGCTCGTCGGCCTGGAGGCGCTCGCCGGCGGTGTCGCGCGCCGGCGCGCCGTCGAGCGCCTCGACGATGAGTTCGAGCTGGGTGCCCGGGTTGTAGAAACGCTCGATGGCGCGGATGCACGCGGTCGAGACGTCCGCCGCCGGGAAGCTGGTGCGCGTCCAGCGCTCGATCACCAGGGCGAGGTCATCGACGTCGTCGGTGCGGAAGTGGTCCCCGGTCAGGCCCGGCACCACCGCCTCCGACTCGGCATTCTGGCGGTCGGGGTCGCCATGGGTCAAGACCGGCACGCCGAAAGCCAGGCTGTGCATGGCGCTGAGGCCGACCATGCCGGGCGCCACTGTGCAGGTCGCGGCGGTCAGGTAACCCGCCATGCGCTCCTCGTCGTAGCAGGCCCCGGCGAAGTGCACCTCTACCTGGAGGCGCTCGGCCAGGGCTTCGAGCGCGGCGCGCTCTGGACCGTCCCCGACCAGCAGCACCTGCACGCGGCGCTGGTGGGTTGCGCGCAGCCGCGCCACCGCCTCGAGCAGCAGGTCCAGGCGGCGCTGGGGCACCAGGCGCGTCGGGCAGGCCACCACCGGCACGTCGTCGCTGCCGAACAGGTCGCGGCGGAGCGCCTGACGCTCCGCCATGCCGAGGCGCTGGCGCGCCGCGCGCTGCGCAGGGTAGTCGAGGCAGTTGTAGATGACGTGGACGCGGCGCGCGTCGAAGCCGTTCTCGAGGGCGATGCCCCGGCTGCGCCGGCCGTACAGCAGCAGGCGGTGCGCGAGCCGGAAGTAGCAGCGCCGCACCAGGCCCTTGGCGCCGCTCTCGCGCTGGCGCCAGCCGTGCGCCCAGTAGTAGACCTGCTTGCCCATGGCGCGCGCGAGGAAGGCGCGGATCCACGAGCTGAGCCAGTCGTGCTCGCGACGAAGATGATGCCGTCGTACCGGCGGGACAGGGCGAAGCCGACCACGCCGCGCTGCCAGAGCAGGCCGCCCGGCAGGCGCACGAAGGAGGTCGCCACCATGCGCGAGCGGTCCTCCGGCACCCAGCTGGCGATGGTCCGGTCGTGGGCCGCGCTGTCCGGGTCCCCGACCAGGGTGACGCGGTGCCGCGGGTGGGCGAGCAGCAGTTCGAACACCGGGCGCCGGTAGTGCGCGAAGAATGCGTGACGAGGGCGATGCGCGCCATGTCGGGTCCTCAGCTCCCCGCCCGGTCCCGGGTCAGCTCCTCGTGGCGGAGCACCAGCAGCAGGGCGCCGTACCAGGTCGCATCGCTCGCGATCGACCCGGCGACCTGCGCGCCGATGAGATTGAAGACGAAGTATCCGGCGAAGAGCAGGGCGAGTGGGTCACTGCGCATGCTGGGCGCCAGCCAAGCGCGGAAGCGATCCCGATCATGCACGCCAGCAGGACCAACATGGGTCGCCCGCCGACGGTCACGGCTCGAGAGGGACGTTGTGCGGGTACAAGAGCCCGTGGTCGTAGCCCAGCCCGCTGAGCAGACCCACAGGTTCGTTCTGGAGCAGCTGTACGTAGTCGTGCCAGAACCCGAGGCGCTCCTGTGCGCTGCCCCGTCGTTCGTAAACGTGACCAGGCGCCCGAAATCGCTCTCCACGGAACCGATCCGGGCTGCGATGAAGATGCCGGTCGCGGCCACTACGAGGATGAGCAGCACCAGCAGCCGCGCGTCGCGGCCGAACACACTGATGAGCATGCTGAGCAGCGGAATCGAGGTGAAGAGGAAGATCGCTCCCAGCGCGAGCGTCGGACCGCGTGAATTGGTCGCTATGACCATGAATACGGCGAAAGGCATGCTGAAGAGCGCGAGCAGCTTCAACCCGCGCGGGACCAGGTGGGCGGGGGCGCAGCAGCAGATGATGAAGACCCATATCGCGGAGGCGGCGTAGTGGCCGCTGCGGATGGATTCGAGCGAGTCACCGGCGTGCCAGCGCCCGCTGTGATAGTGGCCGAGGCCAGGAGATACCGCATGGTCAGGCCAGCGACGTAGACGGAGGACATCACCAATAAGATGCGCGCCACCTGGGCCAGGTCGATCCAGCGCCGCCACAAAATGGCCATGCTCATGGGAAGCGAGTACCACAGCAGGCTCTGGATGGGCAGGTTCGCCATCTTCTCCTGCGGCGACGGACTGATGAGCGTGATGGCGAACCAATCGGCCCAGAAGAGGCCCGCCACGACGCTCAAAGCGAGCACTGGCCCGTGCAGGGCCGCGAAGTCGCGTTGCGGCGTGCCGAGGCGCAGCGCGACGAGTCCGCCCAGCGCGAGCGCCAGGAAGGTGCCGCCGGCGGTGATGGCGAACGACTCCCCGTCTGCGATGTACGCGCCGAACCGAGGAGGACTGGGCAGCCCGCGAAGAACGCCAGGACGCCGGCCAGGGTTCTCGAATTCACCGTCGCCGCGTTGGAGCGGAGCTCGTCAGCGAGGAGGTCCGACATGGTCACTTCCGGAGGCGGTTGTCGAAGGCGCCCATCAGCAGGCTCAGCGCACACATGTAGGCGAAGGTCGCGAGGGTTCCGAGTCCGAGACCAAGCCGGCTCCCGGCCAGGAGGTTGAGCCCCGCGTTGCCTACGGCGAAGGCCAGCAGCGAGTGCCGGCCCAGGGCCATCAGCGGCCAGCGCCGCCCGGCGGGGGAGCCGGCCGGAAACCGGCGCTGCACCACCCACAGCAGGGCCAGTGCGCTGAGCACCGCGATGGCGAAGTAGGCCGGGTGGCAGTGCACGCGCAGGTACATGGCAGTGCCGAAGTAACCCTGGGCGAGGACCGCGGGGCCGAGCAGTGCGGCGCTGGCGGCAGCCACCACGACGCACACTCCGGCCAACGTCCACACCGGCCACCCGCCGAGCGGTGACAGGCCGCTGTCGAGGCGTGATCGCATGTGGTGTCCGAGCGCCATGCCGAGGAACACCAAGCTCAGGTTGTGCCAAACCGATCCGATCACCCACATCGGAGGCTGACCGACGAGGAAGGCGCAGGGGAAGGCCCAGGGTGACGCCGGCCCCGGCCATGGCAGGAGTGGCAGCAGCGGCGCGGCGCCCCAGATCACGGCTACCAGCATGAGCGGCAGGTGCGGGCCCAGGCGCGGGCGCAGCGCCACCACCGGAATGCAGAGCAGCAGGGCCAGCGCGTAGAAGCGGAGCACCGAGGACATCGGCACGTTGACCAGCCCGTCCAGCGCAGCCGGCAGGTCGCCGACGGTCAGGCCGCCGCCGACGACCGCGCCGACCGCGCCCGCACCATGCCGAGGTAGCACTGGCCCGACCGGCGCAGCAGGCGCCGCGCCATCGCCGGCGCTCCCTCGCGCTCACGCTGCCTCACGTAGACCCACTCCAGCATGACGCCGAAGAGCAGGAAGAAGGTCGGAGTGCAGGCGCGGAAGATGCCGTTGCCAACGGCCTTGCCGAGGCCGACCGGCACTTGATCCCAGACCTTGAAGGTCAGCATGCAAGGTCAAGGCGCCGAAGATGCCCAGGCTGCGCGCCACGTCGATGAACACTTCACGCTGCCGCCCACTGCCCGTCCACACCGAGGACTGCCGCTGCCGCTGTCGGGCCTGAGCCGTCCCCAGGGGGCGCGGAGCGCTCGGGCAGCCTCGAGGGGAACAGGGATCGGAGGAGGTCCATCGCATCTCCGCGGGCGCGTCCCGTCGTCCCCTGGCGGCCGCGACCATGGTGCCGGCCCGCCGCTGCGCCGCGTTACGGCGCACGCGATGATGGACTGAAGCCCCGCGAATGCCACCGGCTTCCCAGCGGCGTTCCGCCGCGCGCCAGGTCAAGCCACGCCTGGCCCGGTCGCACCGCGCGCGGCCAGGTCCCGGAGCAGCGGCCCGAGCACCGCGCGGCCCATCTCGGGGGTTCGCGCAGGTGCTGCGGCGCGCGCCAGGCGTCGCGGGGAGTCGCGAGCACGCGCACCAGCGCGCGGTCACCGCGGGGCTCGTATGTCCACGCTCTCGCCGAGGTTGTGACGGCGATGCTCCAGCCAACCAGGCCGTCGCGGCAGCCGATCACCGGCACCCCGGTCCTGGCGCCTGCATTAGCACGCCGCTCGAGCCGTAGAACCGGCGGTAGCCGATCCACACCGCGTCGGCCGCGGCGAAGGCGAGGTGCTCGTCCTGGGGGTCGGCGTAGGCGTCGTGCAGGTGCAGGCGGCCGGCTTGGCGCAGGGCGCGGGCCGCCGGCGAGTCGAGCAGCGGGCGCAGGTCCGGTTGCCAGAGCCCGACCACCAGTGCGGCCACGTCGGTCGGGCAGGCGGGGGCGGCGAGGGCTGCGAGCAGCGCGTCGACCCCGATCGCGGAAATGCTGCCGAAGGTCAGCACCACGCGCTGGCCGGAACGCACGCCGTAGCGGGCCCGGCCCTCGGCCGCCCCGCCGCTGCCGCCGAGGTCGGCGGGGTCCTGGACGTACGTGACCTTGCCCGCGACCTGCGGGCGGTGGGTGCGCAGCCAGTCGGCGAGCGGCTCGTCGAGGGTGAAGAAGCGCACCAGCTCGGGCCGCGCCAGCAGGCGCTGGAGCAGCCAGCGCTGCACCGGCGCGGCCAGGGCGCGCGGGGCGCGCACGCCCATGGCGCGGTAGTGGAAGGACGGGCGCATCGAAATCCCCGCAAGCGGCGCGCTGCCGAAGGGGGAGCCGTGCAGTCCGGCCGCGTAAAGGAAGTAGTCGAGGTACGGCACCAGCTGCGGCGCCTCGCGCGCGCGAGGCGGCAGGCCCTGCCAGTGGCGGTGCAGCAGCCGCCACCACAGGCGCGAGGCGCGCAGTCCGCGCGTTCCGGCGTTGAGCGACTGGTGACCCGCCTCGTCGGCGATGTCGTGGATGGTCGTGAAGCGCGGCGCCAGCGCCGCGAACGCGGGGTGGGCGCGCGTCCCCGCGAAGGTGCTGAAGCTCCAGGTCAGGCCGGGCAGCGGAGTCTCGACCAGGCGGCGCACGAATTGCAGGCGGTGCCCGGAGGCCAGCGGCTCGATCAGGTGCAGGTGCATCAAGGGGACTCCGCGGCGCGGCGTGCGAACAGTCTCCACGCGAACGCCGCCGTGGCCGCGCGCTGCCGGCGAGCTGCGCGACCGCGAGGCCCCCGCGTCCGCGCCCAGGGGCCTGGCCGAGATGCCGACCGCGATGAGCGCGTAGAGCAGCGTGCCGGCTAGCACGCTACGGCTCTCGCCGCGGGCGTTGAGCGCGCCGGCGAGCACGCTGTTCGCGGTCATCGACACCGCTCCGGCCATCAGCGGCGGCAGCGCCGGGCCCGAGCGCGCATAGGAGGCGCCGAAGGGCGCCATCAGGACGGGCCGGCGAGGACGATGGCCAGGCCCGTGGCGGCCATGCCGACGTTGGCCCCGAGCGCGCAGCAGGCGACGCGGCGGAAGCCGACCTGGTCGCCCCCGCTGTGCAGCCGGGTCAGCATCGGCATGGCGACCGAGGCGAGCTGCAGCGGCATGAACAGCGCGAGCTGGCGCCACTGCTGGCCGGCGTTGAACAGGCCGAGCTGGACGTAGCCGGTCGTGGCGGTTTGCGAGGAGCGTGCAGCAGACCCAGTTCATCGGCATGACGAGGCTGCTGGCCAGGGCGGTGGGCAGGCTGAAGCTCGACAGGGTCGCGCTCGGGCGCGCGCCCCGCCAGTGGATGACGACGCCCGCGGGGCGCAGCTCGCACGGTAGGCGTGGTTGACCAGGCAGGTCACGGCCAGCCCGCCATCAGGCCCCAGACCGCGCCGTCGCGCCCGCCGAGCAGGACCCCGACGACCAGCGCCGGGAAGGCAGACCGCCCGCGATGGTGTTGGTCGCGGCGAGGGCGCGGAAGGCTTCGAGGCCGGCCAGCGCCCCGCTCTGCACGCCGGCGACCGCGGCGAGCGGCAGCAGCGCGCGGCGAGCGCCAGCCCCGGGGCGAGCCCGGCGTTCTCCAGCGTGGCGGTCGCCAGCCACGGCGCGGCCGCGCCAGGACCGCGCCGAACAGCGCGCCGCCGACCGCGGCGATGAGCAGTGCGAGCGCGAGGATGCGGCCCGCGCGTCCGGGGTCGAGCATCCGCCACTGCGCCAGGGCGCGGGTCGCGGTGACGCCCAGGCCGAGGCCGGCGAATACGCCGAGCGCCCCGGCGGTGAGCTGGATGGTGCCGAACTCGCCGAGCCGGCGGTGCGAGCTGCCGCCGACAGCGGTGGCGACGAACGCCAGGCCCCGGGCCAGCACGGCCCCGACCAGCGAGAACAGCGCGCCGCCGGCGAGGCGGGCGACGAGCGGCGAGCGGCGGAGGCGCGCGGACATGCCCGGCCCCGGGCGCGAGGACCCGTCCGAGCCGGCCGCGCCGGCGGTTGCGCTGGCCAGGGGGCTGCGCGGGGTGGCTGGACCGACGCGGACCACGCCGGCCACGGGATCCCGGCCCGCGGGGCCGGGTGATCGGTGGGCGGTACGGCGGTCACCGGGGAGCGAAGCCAAGCGCTGGGAAATCCAGCACGGCGGGAACCCTGGCAGCCCTGAACGCAACTCCGCGCGGCGGCGTGCGTGTCCAACAATTCGACCTTGTACCATGGATGACCCAATTATGGTCCCAGTGGAGAGACCCGTCCGTGCAGCATGACCAGGGGCAGGGCAGGACCGGCGGCGGGACCCGCCTCGGTCGCCGTGTGCGAATACGGCGACCGCCGCGGCTTCGGCCTGTCCGCGGCGGCCATCCGCCACGCGCGCAGCGCAGGCAACGCGGTGCTGGTGGCGATCCGCCAGCCCGAAGGCGATTGCGGGTTCCCGGTGCTCCACCGCGTGGCTCCTGGTGGCGGCCCCGCCTGCTTGATCCGGTGGCGTTCGACGAGGCGCTGGTGCGCTGGCGCCCGCGCGTCGTCCACCTCCACGGCATGTGGACTGGCGCGCTGCGCCACGTCGCGCGCCTGCAGCGGCGCGGCATCGCGGTGGTCATCAGCCCGCACGGCATGCTCGACGCAAGCCTGCTCGCCCATGGGCGCCTCAAGAAGGGACTGGTCGACCTGTGGTTCCACCGCGCCGCGCTGCGCCGCGCCGACGGCGTCCACGCTCTCACCGAGTTCGAGGGCGACCAGGTGCGCAGCTACCTGGGTGGCGACCACCCCGGCATCCGCATCATCCCCAATGGCATCGACCTGCCCGACGCGGCGGCTCTGGCGCCCAGGGGCACGTGCCGCGCAGCGTGCTGTACTGCGGGCGCCTGCACCATAACAAGCGCATCCACTGGGTCCTGGACGCCTGGGTCGCCGCCGGGGTGCACGAGCGCATGCACCTGGTCATCGCCGGCGACGGTCACGACGACTACGCCGCGCGATGCGCGCGCGGGCGGAGCGCACGCCTGGCGTGCGGCTGCTCGGCTACGTCGCCGGCGACGCAAAGGACGCCGCCTTCCGCGCCAGCGACTTCGGTATCCTCGCCGGCCAGTGCGAGGCGCAGTCGATCGCCGTCCTCGAGGCCCTCGCCTACGGCAAGCCGTGCATCGTCACCCCTGGTTGCCGCTACCCCGCGATGCGCACCCTGGGCTGGGAGGGCGACAGCGTCGCGGCGCTGGCCGAGGCCCTGCGCGCCGCCGCCGACCTCGGGGCGCAGCGCTACGCCGAACTGAGCGGTGCCTGCCGCCGGCAGGCCGCCACCGAGCACGACTGGCCGACCATCGGGCGGCGCATGCGGGCGTGGTACGCCGAGTTGGTGGCCGCGCGTTCCGCCTGAGCTGGCGGCGTGGACACGCCTCTCAGCGGGTCGGACCGCCAGGGCCGGGTGACGAAGCTCCCGCGTCGCCCGGGGTCGCAACCGGGGAGGGCGCGCGGGTGGCGGCCGCTGGGCCGCTCCCGCCATCGCGACGCAGCCACCGCCAGAACGCAGAAGGCCATTCCCGGTACATGAAAGGCTTCTCGACCACGAGGAAGAGCGCGGCGCAGATCATCACGATCATGGTCCCGAGGAGCACGATCTGCAGGACGATGTTGACTCGGAAATCGTCACCCAGGTGCAGTCGGAAAGTGAGGTGCTTCAGCGCCGACTTGAGGAGTGGGTGGTAAAGATAGATGGTGTAGCACATCCCCCCGATGGTGGTGAGGAGCGGGAGCGAGATCGCCTGCCGAGTGAGCCGACCGGAGAACATGCAACCGTACGCGGTTATCACCAGGAAGGGCAGCAGGGGCGCGTTCCAAGCGGCGCGCTGCTCGAGCAGGACCGCCAGGACCGCCCGGCCGCGATGGCGCCCGCGTCTCCGGTCCATCTCCCCTTGGGCGTGCTGGCGCCCGGCGGCAGTACCACGCCGCGAGCAGGATGTCCGGCGAGGAAATACTGAGCTTGGCCGAGCAGGGTCAAGTTCATGAGCGGCCACTCCGCGGTCGCGAACCACGCGAACAGCGACGAGCCTGCGATCAGCGCCGCGACGGTGGCCCCCCGGTAGCGCGCTGGCAGCGCGAAGATCATCACCAGGAACGGCGCCAGGATGTAGAACTGGGCCTCGATCTCCAGCGTCCAGGTGACGAAGTTGATCGTGCTCATCTGCTGGTAGGCGAGGTTGTGCACATAGCCGATGCTGGCGAGGAAGTGCGGGAGTGCCGTGGACGGCAGCTGGCTCTTCGTCACCAGGAGCAAGATGAGGAGGAGCGTCAGGTTGATGATGAACGGCGGTTCGATTCGGGACACGCGGCGGATGTAGTAGTTGCGCAGCGAGGGACGGTTCTCGCCCTGGTAGTAGTGGCGGATGAAGGGCATTCCGAGAATGAAGCCGCTGATGACGAAGAACAGCTGTACGCCGAAGCGCAGGGTCTCGAGCCAGGAGACGAGCTGGGAACCGGCGATCTGGCCAGGATATCGCGCGCCCTCGAGCTTGATGAACTCGTTTCCGATGTGGTGGGCGAGGACCCAGGCTATGGCGATGAAGCGCAAGCCGTCGATTTCGGGGATGAAATTCCCGGAGGAGGTCACGCGCCGCCCCAAGCTCAGCAGGCGGGCGGCCAGTGGGAGGGGGGACGGTGGCATGCATGTCCTTCATGACCGGGCTTTCATCGTGCGCCCCGATCACTTCTTTGGCGGTGGGCTCTCGACGCGCACCCCAGTGCCGTCGCGCGAGAGGATGCCGTCGAGCCCTTGCGCGGCGAGGTCGCGCAGCGCGCCTTCGCGATCCTTGGCCAGGGCTTCGAGGGTGGTCTTGAGGCCCTGATCGGCGTTGGACGCGGAGGCGTGCTGCAGCGGCCAGGCCACGGCGAGCTGGGCGGTGGCCGCGTCGCGGTCCATGGCTTTGGCGTCGCCGCCACCGCCTCGAGGGCAGCCAGGGACTCGGCGCGCTGCCAGTTGGCGGCCAGGCCGAGGGCGGCGATGGCGGTGCGCCGCACCCCGGCGTCCTTGTCGGTCGCCAGCGGGACCAGCGCGGCGAGCACCGAGCCGCCGTAGAGGCGCGCGGTGCACAGCCGCGCCGCGGCCAGGCGGGTCTTGCGCCGCGGTCGCGGAGGGCCTCCGCCAGCACCGCGTCGACCTCCTCGCCGGCGAGCTCGGCGAGCGGCGCCAGCGCGGTGTCCCTGCCCCCGGCGGCGCCCTGGGCGGCCGCGCGCGCCGCGTCGTGCGCCCCCGCCGCCGCCGCGTGGCGCAGGCGCTGGGTGAATAGCCAGCGCACCGCGTCGGGCTGGGACAGCACGAGGTTCCTGGGACCGTTGTAGATGTGCTTCTCGCCGGCGAACTCGCGGTAGACCACCTGGTAGTGCGCCGCGGCCAGGTCCCGGGCGGCGTCGCGGCCCTCCTGCACCGGCACGATCGGGTCGGCGTCGCCGTGCATGAGGTACATGGCCATGTCCGGTGGTGGCCGGCTGGGGTCGGCGGCAGGTCGCGGACGTTCCCGCTGAGCAGCACCGCGGCGGCGATGATGCCCTGGTGGCGCGGCGCGAACAGGCCCATGCGCATGGCGCCGTTGGAGATGCCGTAGCCGTAGACGCGGTCGGTGTCGATCGGCCAGGTCTTGAGCGCCCAGGCCAGGGCGTGGTCGAGGGCCGGGATGTCCTCGTCCGTCCAGCCATCGCCCTTCGACTTGACGCCCAGCACGATGGCCTCCTGCAACAGGCCGTTGCGCACCAGGCCCAGGCTCGAGACGTAGTAGAGCAGCGAGTGCTCGTTCTGGCGCATGCCGTGCAGGGCGAGGATCAGCGCGTAGCGCTTGCCTGGCAGGCGCCGCTCCGGCAGCCAAGCGGCGTAGCGCATGAACGGCGCCGCGTCGGCGGCGTCGCGCATCTCACCGGCCTCCTGCACCGCGCCCTTGGGCGGGGGCGGATCTCCGGCCTGGACGAGGGGGAGGGCGGCGAGCGCGGCGAGGACGAGGCGGACGAGGCGGCGCGCGAGCATGGCATCCCCTAAGGGAGCGGGCGGCGCCCGATGGTAGCACGTCCACCACTCCGACTCAACGTCAACCTGCTGGTAGTGTGCGGCGATCCACGTCAGGTAGAGCGCGCATTTGCGCGCCGTCGAGTCCTTGAAGATCGGCACCTTGGGCACCATGACCCAATCGGCGTCGGCGAACAGCTCCGCCGGCTTGGGCGCGCTGGCCTCGCCGACGTTGCGGCCGAAGTGCCAGTAGAGGTGGTCGCCGCGCGGCGCCGGGCGTTCGAGCAGGTAGGGGAAGGGGTTGAGGAAGTCCATGCACAGGACGCGCTCCTGCGCGCCGATGCGTGGGCGCAGGATGGCCTCGCCGTCGCGCACCCACAGGTACCAGGCGTTGCACAGCATGCCCTTGGGTTCGCGGCTGAGGTAGGTCCACAGCGCAGCGCGCGTGGGTTGGGTCTCGCCGCTCGGCGGCACGAACTCCAGACCGCGCCAGGGGCCGCTGGCCAGCGACGACTGCGGCGCCTTCGCCGCGGCGTACGGACCGATGACCATGGGGGTGGCCAGCCGTGCGCTGAGCGCCAGCAGCACGGCGCAGCTGATCAGCAGCGGCGCCCGGACCCCGGGCGGGTCCACCGCGCCGGCACCCTCCGACCCCGGAGCCGCGCCGGTGGCGAGGATGAAGATGACCAGGGCGTAGACCGGGCTGACCGCCTCGTTGCCGTTGGTCGCGGACAAGCCCAGGCCGATGACCAGCGTCACCAGGGCCAGCAACGGGATGCGCGGCAGCGGTTCGAGCGGCGCCGGACGCCAGCCGACGCGCAGCGCCGGCCAGGAGAGCGCCGCGACCACCCCGACCAGCGCCAGGCCGAGCAGGTCGAGGTTGTGGCGCGAGGCCAGCAGCAGCGGCAGCAGCGAAGCGTTCGCGCCGACCATGCGGCAGTCGTGCAGGTAGCCGCCGAGCGTCGCGCCGCTCACCGCCAGGCCCAGGACGAAGGCGGCCGCCAGACCGCCGGTCAGGGCCGCCGGTTCGCGCCAGTCTGGCCGGCGGTACCACCAGCCGAGACCCGTCAGTGCGCCGCCGGCGAACAGGAAGGTGAACTTGGTGCCGGCGACCAGTCCCAGGCAGGCACCGATCGCCACGGCTTCGAGCACGTCCGGCCAGCGGCGGGGCGCGCGCGCCGGTAGGGTCGCGGCGATGGCGATGACGAAGAACAAGGACCACGACAGCCGCGAGTAGTGGCCGCCATAGCTGATGTCGAGCGCGCCATAGGCGAAGAATGCCGGCGAGGCGGCGAGCAGGCCGATGGCCACCGCCGCGGCCGCGGCGAGGGGCGGGGCGCAGCGGCGCGCCGCCACCGCCCAGGCGAGCAGGCCGATCACCAGCCCGGCGCTGGCGCTGAACCACGCGAGGGCGTGCGGACTGCCGTGCGCCAGTCGCAGGAACACCGCGATCATGCCCAGGTAGGTGAAGCCCACCGGGGTGTGGAAGTCGCGGTAGGGGGCCTGACCGTCGACGATGCGCGCACCGCCGTCGAGCAGGATCGCCGCGCTCCATGGGAAGGCGGTCTGGACGGTGAAACCGCCGACCGCCAGGCGCAAGCACAGCGCCGCGAGCACGCCAAGGGCGAGCAGGCCCCACGGCCAGGCCGGTCTGCGGTGATCGAGTGGGGATCCATCCATGGCGTGATTCCAGAAGGAGGCGGGTTTCAGCGGCGGGCGGCGCGGGCGCCGGCGACCCGCTGGGGATGCTCAGGCATGGGCCGCCGGGGCGGAAGGCCTGGTCAGCCAGGCCATGAACAGGTAGTTGGCGGCGAAGGTCAGCGGCGTGACCGCGATCTTCGCCCAGATGGGCGTCAGCCCGCCGGCGTGGACGAGGCGGTCGACGCCCCACGACGCCGCGCTGACGCCCACGACCTGCCAGAGCGCGTAGAGCAGGAACTTCGCGACCAGGAAGCGGCCGTGGTAGCGGAAGACGCGGCGCACGCTGGCGGCGTAGACCCAGGTGACGGCGCAGGCGGCGCCGGCCGCGTTCGCCAGGAAGGGCGTGGCGCCGGCGCTCAGGAGCGCGGTGAAGATGCCGAAATCGAGCAACCAGCCCAGCCCGGAGACCACGCCGAAGGCGAGTACGCGCGAGCGCAGGCGATGGGTGGCCGGAATGATCACGGGATCACGTGGAGCAGGCTTAACGAAGAATCCCGCCCTGGCTAGCCAGGGCGGGATCCCGCGTGCAGCCCGCGTCCGCGCGGCTCAGGGGTGGGTCTTGCTGAACATCCAGTTCCACACCTCGGGGTTGCCCCAGGTGTCGCGCCAGCCCTGGACGTGGTCCTGGTACCAGAACATCGTGAAGATGTGCTTGCCGGGCTTGGTGCGGTCGAGGTGCTGGTCGCGCGCCCAGCTCCAGCCGGCGCCGGGAGCGAAGCTGCCGGTGAGGTTGTAGCCGATCGGGGTCACGACCGTGATCGCCGCGGTGGCGGTCGGCCCGACGTACGGCTTGGTCGCGTAGAAGCCGGTCGGGTAGACGGTGGCCAGGGTATAGGAGGGCACGTTGGTGCCGACCTGCGCGCTGATCGTGGCGTCGCCGCTGACGGCCTGGTAGTCGTAGTTGAAGTGGTCGGCGTTGTTCCAGAATGTCCGAGCCGCCGCCGGTGACGGTGTACACCCCGCTGGCCAGGCTCGCGGAGCCGGCGATGCCGGGGTCGCCGGCGACGCCGACGTCGGCGTCGGTCAGCGCGCCGGGGGCCGCGCCGTTGATGGCGAGCTTGCTGAACACCTGGGTGTAGGTGGTGCCGTTGTTGTGCGCGCTGACGGCCAGGCCGGCGGCGTAGGTGGCGTTGTCGAACACCACGGTGCGGCTGCCGAGCGCGGTGAAGGTGACGCCGTCGGTGCTGTACATGCCGGTGAAGACGTTGCCCGACTTGACCAGCTTCACGGTCTTGACCTGGGCGGTGCCGCCCACGCGCACGCCGAACCAGTCCGAGCCGCCGTCGGTGGCGTCGCGCCACTGCATGGCCACCTCGTTGTTGGGCATCTGCGCGACGATCACCTGTTTCGCGCCGGCGGCGGTGGAGTCGCGCAGCATCACGCCGGCCTTCGCCCAGAAGTCGGCGTTGGAGCCGGCGCCGTTGACGGAGAAGCGCGCGAACGGCTGGGCGTCCGTGCCGCCGCTCCACATCAGGTAGATGCTGCTGCCGAGCGAGGTGTTCGACCCGAAGGCCACGTACTTGTTGTTGGAGGTCAGGCTGGCGGCGCCGAAGACGTTGGTCGGGCCGTTCGGCTGGCTCGGGAAGCCGGTGAGCGGGTCGCTGTCGCAGGCGTAGTGGTTGCGAGGCGTGCTGCCGTAGCCGGGGTAGTTGGCCATGACGTCGGAGGTGACGCCCGCGTCGGCGCCGGTCGAGCCGTCGACCCACAGGATCGACACGCCGCGCGCGGTGCTCTCCGGGTCGGCGAAGCAGTGCGCCGCCCACATCGGGATGTCCTTGATGGCCGCGGCCTGGCCGGTGCCGGGGTTCTGGCCGGCCTCGATGGGCAGGATCGCGGCGAGGTCGTTGGGGTAGGTGGCCGCGTAGTGCAGCAGGCCGCAGGCGCCATCGCACAGCCCGGTCATGTAGAGGCGCTTGGTGTCGACGCGGAAGTTGGCCTTCGCGTACTCCACCTCGGCCTTGATGCTGTTGATGCTGCCCCAGGTCTGCGGGCACTGCGGAGCGATGATGATCGCGGGGAAGTCCCAGTGGAAGTTCAGCACCTGGTAGAGCGGGCCGTGCACCGTCATCTTGTTGTACAGGTAGTGCCCGTTGGCGTCGGTGTCGGTACCGTCGCCAGCCTCGCCGAGACCGGCGAAGTACATCACCATCGGCCACTTGGTGGTGGTGTCGGCCTGGTTGTAGCCCTTGGGGAAGTAGGCGACGAAGCCCAGGGGCGGCTTCGGCAGGGTGGTGTCGACCGGGAAGGTGACGATCGTGCCCTCGACCACGCCCGGGACGTTGGTCCAGCCGTTGATGCCGACGCTGGGCTCGACCAGCGCACCGATGTTCAGGGTGCCGGCGGCGCTGCCGGTGTAGTTCGGGTCGGTGACGGTCGCGACCACGGCGTGGTTGCCGCTGAGGACCGGGGCGGCCGTGGCGCCGTCGTAGGTGACCGAGGTGGCCAGGTTGGCGGGCACGGTGGTGACCGTCACCGCGTGTGCAGTGCCGTCGTACTGCGCGCTCAGGCCGGACAGCGTCACGGTGGCGGTCGCCTTGGCGATGACCAGGGAGGCGCTGGTGGAACCGGTGTAGTTCGCGTCGGTGACGGTGGCGACGACCGCGTGCGACCCGGCGCTCACCGGCGCGGCCGCGGCGCCGTCGTAGGTGAGCGTGGTGGCGAGGTTGGCGGGCGAGGTGGTGACGGTCGCCGGGTGCGCGGCGCCGTCGTAGGCCGCGGCGAGGGCGCCGAGGGTCACGGTCGCGGGCGCCTTGGCGATGGTCAGGATGCCTTTGGTGTCGCCGGGGTTGCCGTAGTGCGGGTCGGTGATGGTGAAGGTGATCGCCGCGAGGTACGAGCCGCTGGCCACCGGCGGCGCGGCGGCGCCGTTGTAGGTGACGGTGGCGGTGCCGACGTTCGGGGGCGACATGGTGACGGTCACGCCGTGCGGGTTGCCGTCGTACACCGCGTCGAAGCCGGTGGCGGTGGTGGTCACGATGCCGGGGGCGATGCTGAAGGTGCCGCTGGCGCTGCCGGTGTAGTTCGGGTCGGTCACCGTCGCGACCACGGCGTAGCTGCCGATCTCCACCGGCAGGTCGGTGGAACCGTTGTAGGTGACGGTGGTGCTGAGGTTGGCGGGGAAGGTGCTGACGGAGACCTGGTGCGGGGCCCCGTCGTAGTTGAAGCTCCCGTTGCTGAGCTGCACGGTCGCCTGGCCGAGCGGCGCCGCCCGCACCGCGAGCGGCACGGTCTGGGGCAGCAGGGGCTGCGGATCCGCCTGGTTGTCCGCGACCAGGCCCTGCGGGCCGGCCGGGTTCATGCCTTCGAGGTAGGTGATGGTGGTCGCCCCGCTGCACGCGCTGGCGCAGGTCAGCGCGATGACCGTCCCCGAGACGCGCGCGGCGGTCACCGCCTTGGGACCGCTGGCGTCGCGCACGGCGAAGCCGGGGATCGCGGCGGCGGGCAGGAAGTCGCTGCCGCCGTGGTGGTCGATGGCCACCTGGATGACGGTGTGGGTCTGGTCGCTGAAGGCGGCCGAGTTGATGCGCGGGCCGCCGTAGGTCGGGGCCGGGTCGAAGGCCCCGTGCACCCCGAGGCTGAACAGGATGGCGCGCGCGAAGCGGCGGCCGTGCGGGTCCTGGCCGGCCTGGCCGTAGTGGGTGATGCCGTCGGCGAGCGGGAAGTCCACGGTGCTGCCGGCGAGCAGGGTGGCGAAGCCGTCATCGAGCTGGCGGTGGGCTTCGCGGATGGCGTCGTAGCCGGCGTCCGCCGCCGGGGTGGCGACGCGGCGGCCGAGCTGCGAGAGCACGAACTTCACCTGCGCCCCGTTCGCCAGGTCGCTGTGGAAGTTGCTCTGCATCTGGGTGAAGGCGGCGACGTAGGCGGCGGTGGAGGTGGTGCCCGCGAAGGCTTCCGCGGCGCCCTGCGAGACGCACACGAACTCCACGCCGCCGGCCGCGGCCGCGGCGCGCAGCGCCTTGCCGTAGGTGGTGGTGGCGTCGCTGGGGTTGGCGGCGTTGCGGAACGACAGGTCGGTCGGGCCGTTCGCGTTCATGGTCGTGTCGAGGGTCGCGGCCGGCACCAGGCCGACCGGGATGCCCATGGCCGCCACCAGGGCGTTGCCCAGCGCCGGCCCGCACGAGGCCTTGCCGCCGTTGATCCACGGGTCCGCGAGGTGCTGCCAGCCGGCGCCGCTGCGCAGCAGGCCGACGAGGTCGTCGGCGACGGTGAAGTTCAGGTCGCCGAAGCCGACCATGTTCGACTGGCCGATGCACAGGATGTTGATGCCGACGCCCCAGGGGAGGGAGCTGGCCGCGCTGCCGAGGATCGCCCCGCCCTGGCTCGACGCTGCGCACCTCGACCCGGTACCAGCCGCCCTGGGGCACGGTCAGGCTCCCGGTCCAGGCGCCGACGGCCGGGGCGGTGGCGATCGTCGTCCAATCCACCACCCAGTCGCCGCGGCCGTCGCTCCGCACCACGCGCGCATCGAGGCGGACGGGCTGCTCGCCCGTGATGGTGCCGGAGAAGGCCACCGCACCGCTGAAGCCGCCGATCGCGCGCTGCACGACCCGGTGGTCGCCGGGTTCGGTGAGGGTCAGACCCGAGACGGGGGCGGCGCTGATGGTCAGGGTGCCGGTGGTCCCGCCCTGGTAGTGCGCGTCATTGATGGTGGCGACGAGCGCGTAGGTGCCCGGCGCGCTCGGCACCGTCGGCGAACCGTCGTAGGTGACCGCGACCGCCAGGTTCACCGGCACGGTGGCGGCGGAGACCGGCTTCGGGTTGCCATCGGCGGTCGCCGCGAGCTGGCCGAGGGTGACGGTCGCGTTCGCCTTGGCGATGACCAGCGTGCCGGTGGCGGGAGCGCCGGTGTAGTTGGTGGTCGCCGAGGTCGCCGTCACCGCGTAGGAGCCGGGCTCGACCGGGGTCGCGCCGCCGGAGTAGGCCACGTTCACCGGCACGCCGGCCGGGTTGGTGGTGGCGGTGGCCTGCTTCGCCCCGCCGTCCCACGTCGCCGCGAGGCCGGAGAGGCCGATGGCGACCGGGGCCGGGGCGATGGCCAGGGTGCCGCTGGCGCTGCCGGAATAGGCCGGGTTGGCGATGGTCGCCACCACCGCGTAGCTGCCGGCGTTGACCGGCTGCGCCGCCACGCCGTTGTAGGTGAGGGTCACCGCCAGGCCCGCGGGCGAGGTGGTGACGGTCGGGGCCTGGGCGGCGCCGGTGTAGACGGTGCTGAGGCCGCCGAGGGTGACGGTCGCCGGGGTGACCGGACCGTTCAGCGGAGCGCGCGAGTACAGCCAGTCCCAGACCTGCCCATTGAGGTAGGTGTTGGACCACGCCGCGGTCTGGTCGTACTGCCAGTACAGGGTCAGGATGCGGTTGTCGGGGGTGCCGGCCGGGGGCGGGGTCTGGCCCGAGGTCTTGGGCCACGCCCAGGTGCCCGTGGCGGGCTGGTAGTAGGCGCTCAGCACCAGGCCGACCGGGGTCGTGATGTGCGCATCGGCGGTCTGCGAGGGACCGCTGAACACCTTGCTCGCGCCGATGCCGGTGGCGCCGGCGTTCTTGACCACGTAGCTGGTCGGGTCGGCGCCGTACTGCACGCGCGTGAAGGGCGCGGCATCGCTGCCGGTCCACAGCGCGACGTAGAACGAGCCGGCGTTCGCGATCAGGTTGCCGGCGGGCAGCGCTGCCGTGGCGCTGCCGGTGGTCAGGACCGCGTTCGCGACCGTGCTGACCGGGCCCGCCGGGTTGAGCGGGAGGCCGGTGGCGGGGTCGGTGTCGCACGCGTAGTGGTTGCTGGTGCCGCCGTAGCCGGGGTAGGCGGCCATGACGTCCGAGGCGAGCCCGGTGTCGGCCAGGGTCGCCTGGTTGAGCCAGGCGACGGTCGTGCGGCGGTTCACGGCCGCGTCGGAGAACGCGTGCACCAGCCACAGCGGCAGGTGCTTGATCGCGTCGCTCTCGGCGCTGGTGGTCGGCGCGTAGGTGGCCTCGATGGGGATCGCGCCGGCCAGGACGCCGGGATACGCGGTGGCGAAGCGGAACAGGCCCGAGGCGCCGTCACCCAGGCCGGTCATGAAGATGCGCGTGGTGTCGACGCGGTAGTTGGCCTTCACGTAGTCGACCATCAGCTTGATGTTGTTCTGGTTCCACGCGCCGCTGGACTGCGGGCTGATCACGATGCTGGGGAAGTCCCAGTGCTGGCTGGCCACGTCGAAGAGCGGGCCGTTGGTGGTCAGCTTGACGGTGAGCTGGTGGCCGTTGGCGACCGTGTCGGTGCCGTCGCCGGTCTCGCCGAGGCCATTCAGGACGAACACCACCGGCCACTTGGTGGTGGTGTCGCTCGCATTGTAGCCCTTGGGCAGGTACTCCAGGTAGCCGTAGGTCGGCTTCGGCAGGGTCGTGTTGATCGGACGCACGCTGAGCACGCCCTCGACCACCCCGGGCGTGTTCGTCCAGCCGTTGAAGCCGACGCTGGGCTCGGCGGCCGTGGCCGTGGCGAGGCCGAGGGCCCCGCAGGCGAGCAGCAGCAGGGTGAGGAGGGCGGTGCGGACGGGATTCATGCGGACCTCGTTCGGGACGCTGGCGGACACGGGACGCGCGGCTGGGGTCGTGAGGGTCGCGCGCATGGCGGAGGTCCTGGGCGTGCTGGCTGTCGGGGATGCGGTAACGAAAGGCGTTCTGCCTGGGGCGGGAGCGCGGGCAGAGTAGGTATCTGCCTCTGAATGCAAAGATATCTCTGGAGCGGTGCAACGTTTGTACAGCGTTCCAGCAGTCGCGCGCGGTGCGCCGGAGGGTCGATCAGATCCAGGTACGGAGCCTCTGCGGAGATCCGGAAGTACCGTGTAAGATAAATACTGATAAGTAATTACAAAAATACCACGTCACCAAGTCCAGATCACTTTGTGCCGCATCGATAAGCATTCAGTGCTAGTGTATTGCGCAGCGCCCCCGCTCGTCGCGCGACAAGCCATCGGGCGCATGGAACTGGTGCACCGCTCCGTGGATGAGCGGATTTCAGCAATAAACCCGAACATTGACGGACGGAACAGCGTTATATTCTACAAATAATTATATGTTGGTGCGTCAAGATGGTGGCGGAACGACCGGCAGCCGCTGCGCGGGCATGCGGTGCCACGCGCGCGCAACGAGAGGCGAGACGTCAATCGCGGCGCCGCCAGGCGGCCACCACCAGGCTGCGCAGGGCGAGCATGAACAGTCCAGTCAAGGCATAGGCTCCTGATCCCAGGCCGCAGCCGCCTCCGCTGCCCCCACCCCCACCGCCGCTGCTCGAGCCCGATCCACCCCCCGACCCTGGCCCGCCGGACGTCACCGTCGCGGTGAAGGTGCGGGACGCGGACAGGCCATTGGCGTCCTGCGCGGTGACGGTCACCTGGTAGGCGCCGCTGACGCCCGCCGCGGGGGTGATGACCAGGCTGCGCGAGCCGGCCGCCCCCGAGAAGGCGCAGTCCAGGGCACCGCTCGGGGCGATGCCGGCCTGCATGGTGATGGTCGTCACCGCGGGATCGGTGACCGTGAAGGGGATGGACGGCGAGGCGCTGCCGCTGGCCAGGCTCTGGTTGGGAATGGTGCTGATGGTCGGTCCCACCAGCCCGGTCGAGGAGACCAGGAAGTCCGTGATCGCGCTCAGGCCCCCGCCATCGGTGACGGTGAGGGTGACCGTGGCGGAGCCGCTCTGCCCGGCCGCCGTTGAGATGGTCACGCTCCGGCTCGCGCCGGTGCCGGCCAGCACCAGACCGGAGTTGGGCAGGTAGGTCGGGTTGGAGGACGTGGCGGTGACGACCAGGCTGGTGACCGCGGTCTCCGCATCGCCGATGGTGAAGGCGCGCCCGGAGGAATGGCCGCCGACCGGCAGGACCTGGTCGATGATGTTGGTGATGGTCGGCGGGGTGTTGGCGGGCGCCGCGGTCGTCACACTGAAGCTCTTGCTCGCCGCCAGGCCGCCGCCGTCGATGACCGTGAGCGTGACCGTGGCGCTGCCGCTCTGGCCGGGGGCCGGCGTGACGGTGACGGTGCGGGACGCACCGCTGCCGCCCAGCACCAGCCCGGAGACCGGCAGGTAGCCCGGGTTGCTCGAGGACCTCGTCACGACCAGCGCGCTCGCCGCGGTCTCGGCATCGCCGACGGTGAAGGCCAGGGCCGCAGAGCTGCCGCCGATCGCGAGGTTCTGGTCGGGAATGGTGCCGCTGATGGTCGGCGGAGTGTCGCCCGGCGTCGCGGTGACCGTCACCGTGAAGCTGGTGCTGGTGGCGAGGCCGCTGTCGTCAGTGACGGTGAGCACCACGCTGGTGCTGCCGGTCAGGCCGGTGGCGGGGGTGATGGCGAGCGTGCGGCTGGCGCCGCTGCCGCCCAGCACCAGGCCGCCGGGCGGCAGCAGCGTGGTGTCGACGGCGGTGGCCTGCACGCTCAGGTTGGCGGCCGCGGTCTGCGCGTCGCCGATGGTGAACGCGGGCGTGACCGTGGCGCTGGCGGTCAGGGTCTGGTTGCCGATCAGCGAGACGGTGGGCGGGGTGTTGACGCTGGCGCCGGGCAGCCGCACGAAACGCACCGCGTCGGCCGAGACCGCGCCGTTCGCGCCGGCGGTCCCGATCGTCACCGCGGTACCGGTGCCCGAGGCGCACTGATAGATGCCGATCGGCACCCAGTGACCGGCTCCGAAGGCCTCGTCGATGGTGAGGTTGGTGGTCACGCCGCTGGCGAAGACGGTCACCGGCACCACCGTGCTGAGGGCCACGCCGCTGGCGCCGCTGTACCAGATGTAGGCCTGGTAGGTGTCGGTCGCCGGCAGGTTGGGGTGGAAGGTGAACGACGTGCCGAAGTGGGAGAAGGCGTAGGTGCCGTCGAACGCGGCCGCCGAGCTGCCGGAGGACCAGGTGCCCGAGGCGCTGGTCGTCGAACCGTTGCTGTTGAAGGTGTCGTCGACGACGACCTCGGTGTTGCCCAGGGCGACGGGCGCGAGGCCCTGCCGCTGCGCGAGCAGCCAGGTCCAGAACGCCGTGTTGAAGGCGCTGCCGCTGCCGGTGCCGTAGGTGGCGTCCCAGCCGTTGTGGTCGGCAGCGTTGATGATGGTGACCTGGGTGTAGTCGCCGCCGACGAACACGGTGCCGTCGTTCCAGCCCCAGCCCAAGGAGGGGTGATAGTGGCCGCTGCGCGTCGCGTTCACGCCGGTGATGGTCTTGGGCGAGAGCGGCGCGCCAGCCGTGGTGAAGCCGATGGCGCCGGGGTAGTTGTCGAGGCAGCGCGGGTTGATGCCGCCCTGGCCGGCCGCGATGCCGCTGACCCAGCCGACCAGGTTGGGGGTGAAGGCGGTGGTGGTGCCGGTGGTCCACGCGGCCGGCACGGTGCCGTCCAGCGCATTGTGCACGGCCCACACGGGCAGGGATGACATGCTGGCGAAGCTGTTGGGATTCGCGGGGTAGGACGCGCCGGCGATCGGCACCAGGGCGGCGAGGCGCGCGGCGTGGGCCTGGCCGTAGAGCCAGGCCCCGCCGCCGCCCAGGCTGTAGCCGGTGACGTAGATGCGGCTGGGGTCGACGCGGTAGGCGGTGGCGACCTGGGTGATGGTCGCGTCGATGGTGGCGGCGCTGTAGTTGTTGTTGGGGTTCTCGGGATGGATGACGATGGTGGGGTTGTCGCTGAAGAAGGTGACGCCGCTGCGGATCAGCTGCAGCGGACCGTGGTGCAGCACGTAGGCGAGCTGGTTGGTCCCGGACTCGTTGAGCGTCCCATCGTACGAGCCGTTGCCGACCTCGCTGACGCCGCCCAGGCAGACCACCAGCGGGAAGGTCGCCTGCGCATCGGTGTTGTAGCTGTTCGGCAGGTACAGCATGTAGGGCAGGCGGCCGGCGGCCGCGGCCTTGCCGATGATCTGCCCGACCGGGTCCGCGGCGCTGAGCGGCTGCGCGAGGCAGGCGGCGACCGCGCCGAGCAGCAGCGCGGTGGAGCGGAAGCGGCGTGGCGTGCGCAGGTCGGAGCGGCGGGCTGGAGGGTGCATCGGGAACTCCACGGCTACAGGGACGGCAGGATCGTCGGGGCGGATCAGGCGTGGCGGTGTGGCATCCGCGGTGCGGCTGAGACCGCCGGCTATCCGCCGTTCGTGCTGACGACTATACAACAGATCCTGGTGGGGCCGATCGAGAATGTAGAGTGATGGTTTCCACGCCATGTACCAGTGTGTGCGCCGCCACGACGCACCATGCAACCGTCGTTGCACCAGCCCCGTCCGCTCAGTGGCGTGCGCTCCATGGGATGCGTCTGAACCATTCCTGGAATCTATCATCATGCCGTTCGTGCCAAGGCAATCCAGGCATCTGCTTCAACGGCTGACAGCGAAGTGGACCTTGGCCCCCCACTGCGCGCCCGCACCGGCCAGGGGGATGCGCAGGCAGCGTACCGGCAGCGGCAGGGCGGCGAGGCGCGCCGTCGCCGTGGCCTGGCCGCCCTGCGACCAGGTGATGCCCAGGGCGCCGCTGCCGGCGCGGAAGCGCGCACCGTGCTCGGCGGTTTCGAGCGCCATGCCGGCGGCCTGGTCCAGGAAGGGCAGGTTGAGCCAGGGCTCGGCGAGGTCGGCGCCAGCGACGGCGACCTCGAGGTCGAGGCTGTCGTCGGCGATGGCGTAGGACCAGGTGATGGTCGCGCCGCCGCCGGGCACGGTGCTGGTGATGCGCCAGGCCTCGCCCGCCTTGAGCCAGGCGAACTCCGCGCGCTCGCGGCCGCTCCACCACAGCGCGCCCTTGAGCGTGCCGGCGACGCAGACGTGGGTCAGGTCGTCGGGGCCGCCCACGTGGTTGCTGGCGGGCGGTTCGTGGCTGTTGTGCATCGACACCAGGCTGACGCCGGTGGCCGCGCTCCACAGCGCGCTCGGCGCGCCGCCGGTGCGGCAGCACTCCTCCGGGCGGCCCGACTGGCCGGTCACGTCCCAGAAGGTCAGGCCGTACAGCGCCCCGCGCTTCCAGGCGATCTGCCCGGGCAGCTCCCACGTCCCGCTCGCCGCGCGGCAGGGCAGTTCGGCCGCCGCGACCGCGGGCCGGCGCGCCACCGCCACGGCCTCGCTCGTCCACGGCGCCTCGACCGCGCCGGTCCACTGCGCGGCGTCGCCGACGCGCGGCAGCAGGTCGGCGAGCGCGCTGCGCGCCCACGCCACGCTGTTGATCACGAAGGGGAACGTGGCGGCGGTCATGCCGGCGCCCTTGGCGGCGGCGGGCGTCATCGAGCCAGCGCGTCGCCGCCAGGGGGAAGACGTCGCGGGCGAGCAGCAGGCCGGGCCAGGGCTGGTAGCAGAAGGCCGCGCAGCGGCGCCCGCTGTGCGCGGACGGGCCCGCCAGCGAACCGTCGGGCTGGGGCAGCCAGTGGCACGAGTTGAAGGCCAGGCTGCGGGCCAGCCCGGCGCGCAGCGCCTCGACCACGGCCTTGTCGGCCTTGGGCTGGGCGCTGTAGAGGTGGAAGGCCTCGCACAGGCAGGTCGCGGACAGCGAATCGTAGTGGCCGTCCGGGCCGCCGGCCTCGAGGAAGAAGCCGGCCGGGTGCTGGCCGAGGCGTTCGACCGGCCCGGTGCCGGACAGCAGCGCGAGCGCCTGGCGCTCGAAGGCGTGGCGGAAGCGCTCCTCGCCGGTGGCGCAGTAGGTGAGCAGGTGGCCGATGATCACGTGCCACCACTGGTTGGTCTGGCTGGCCGAGAAGTCGGTGAGGCGGTCGCCCACCGCGATCAGGCCGTCGCGCCAGATCGCCCGCGCGGTCGGGTCGAGCTCGTCCCTGAGCAGCTCGAAGCCGCGCGCCAGGGCGCCCTGGTAGATGAAGAAGCTGTGGATCATCGGCCCGCCGGTGGTGGACAGGTCCTCTTCGCGGAGCAGGTCGTCGCCCTGCATGCGCGCGAGGTGGGCGAAGGCCGCGAGGGTGGCGCGCGCGATCAGCGCGGGATCGCGGCGGGCGGGATCGGGTTCGACGTCGGCGGCGATCGCCGCCGCGATGTTGCCGGCGTCGAAGGGGCAGCGCACCTCGCCGTAGAGGGAGGGCGGCGGTCCCGGCTTGCGCGCCGCAGGGCCGGCGGCGCGGTAGAAGCCGAAGTCCGCGTCGGCGGGGTCGAGGACCTGCCCGGCCATGAACGACTTGATGCCGGTGAGCGGTCCGAAGCGCCCGTAGAGCTGGACGGCGGCCAGCGGCTCGCGCGTCGCGGCGTCCTTCGCGGCGGGCGCGGGCGGGCGCGAGGTTCGCGCGCACCGCGGCCAGCATCCAGGCGCGGGCGCGCGCCTGCACCGGGCCGTCGACCGCGACGCCCTCGACCTCGCTGCCGCCGCCGCGCAGCAGCGCGGCGGCGGCGGCGTCCGGGCAGAGCAGGCCGGGCAGGCCGTCGAAGGCCACCGAGGGCGTGGCGGCGTCGCACGCGACGTGCACGGCGGTGCCCGCGGGCAGGCCCTCCCAGCGCCAGATGCGGCGCTTGCCCTTGCCCTCCTGCTTGGCGGGCAGCGCCTGCCCCGCGGCGTCGCTGAGGGTGATGCCGCCGCGCTCCGGCAGCGCCGCGAGCAGGGTGGTGCGGCCCGGCCGGAACCCACAGCCACCCGCTGTGCGGCGTCTCCGCCGCCAGTCCCAGCGCCATCTCGCCGCGCAGCCCCCAGGCGCGGCACGGCGGCAGGCCGAAGGTGACGCGGTCGCCGTCGCGGCCGCCGACCACCGAGATCCGCCAGATGCCGGCGGCGCCGGCGCGCACCGCGAGCTCGACGCGGCTGCGCGCCTGCTCCCTGGCCGCGGTCGGGCTCGGCGAGCGCGGCGACGGAGCCGTCCGGGGCGACGACCTTGACGATGGTCGTGGGCACCCACTCGCCGGGCGCGGGCTTGCGGTTCGGCGCCGCGACGATTTCCACCACCACCCGCCCCGGGCCCGGGGCGGCGCAGTCGCAGAGCACGCCGGCGCCGGTGATGCGCCCCGGCAGCGTCGCCAGCGTGCAGACGACCTGCGCCGGCCCGTCCGCGGCCGGCGCGCGCGCTGGCGGCGGCGAGTGCGATGGCGAGGAGGAGGGCGGCGAGCGGGCTGCGGTTCGGCATGGGGCTCTCCGGGCGGCGATGAGGCACGCGGATGCCATATGCCGCGAGGGCCAGGATGCCAGCGCCGCGCGCGGTTTCCTCGGCGGCGCGGCCGCCCGCGCGGGGCACGGTCCCGCCCTCCGCCCAGCCGCGGCCCTGTCTCCATGCGGTCGCCGCGGAGCGGCGCCGGCGCCCCACCGGTTTGCGCGGTTTACGCCGCGCGGCGCGCCGCGGGGCGCGGCGCGCCGGCGCGCGCGGAGCGCTGGTCCGCACGTCGGTTCCAGCGCGCGATATCCGATTTAAAATATGGGATATCGGAATCAGACATGCTTGTCTCAGTGTGATTTCACGCGGTAAAAATCGGCTGGTGCAGCACACAGGCTGAACATTCCAAACGCAGGATTTCTGTCAAATTCGGAAAAATATTCCGTGGACCGTGTATGCTCTCCCAGCGCGGTCGGGCAGGCCCACCGGCGCCCGGCCGCGCACCGCCTCCTCATCCTACCAACCAAACAACGATCAGCCCGGCCTTACCGGCCCGGGCGCAGGGAACCGCATGCATCTCGAACAGCTCGTCCGCCGCCTCCGCCCACCCCTGGCCCGCGCCGCGGGCTGCCTGCTCGCCACGGCCCTGGCCGGCGGCTGCCTGCCCGCCGCCGACCCGGTCGGGCGGATCTTCGCCAAGCCGCTGCCGGCGAGCGCCGCGACCTACCCCTTCCTGGCCTGCCTGCCGGGCGCCTACGCCACCGCCACCGCCCAGGCCTTCCCGCTGATCATCTGCCTGGACGGCACCGGCGAGCGCGGCGACGGGTCGAGCGACGGCACGCTGGTCGAGAGCGACGCCAACCAGCTCGCCCGCGTGCTGCACGGCGGCCCGCTCGCGCTGACTGCGCGGCGGCTCCACCTGGTTCAACGACCACGGCGCGATCGTGGTCCAGCCGCAGTGCGTGACGAGCTTCGACCACCTCAAGCTGAACGCGACCATCGACGCGCTGCTCGCCGCCTACCGCATCGACACCAACCGCATCTACGTGACCGGGTACAGCCTGGGCGGCAACGGCGCCTGGTTGTACGGCCTGAACCACGCGGCGCGCCTCGCCGCGCTGGTGCCGATCGCGGGCGCGGCCCCGCCCAGCAACTCCCAGCCGTTCAGCAACCTGAAGAACACCGTGGTGTGGGCCATCCACGACGCCGACGACGACGTCGTGCCGACGGCCTGGACCACCGGCACGCCCACCGGCGCGGCCCCGAACTGCACCGGCTGGATGAGCGGCATCGCCATCAGCCGCAATGGCGCCCTGGCGAACCGCTGCCTCGATTCCCACCCCGACCACCCCAAGGTCGCCGTGCTCAGCAACGGCGGGGTGGGCAGCCTCATCGGCGTGACCGCGACGCGCAGCGCGGTCTACAGCATGACCGCGGGCTGGACGTGGGTGGCGGGCGCGGCGCCCGTCGCCGGCGCGCAGCTGCAGGTGAGCATCTACGCCGACGGCGGCCATGGCGGCTGGGACCTGACCTACGGAAGCGGCGGCGTGGCCAACGCCGCGTTCTGGGGCTGGCTGCTCGACCAGCACCTGGGCGCCGCCGCGGTCACCGTCCCGCCCGTCCGCCCGCCCCGCTGAGCACCGATGGGCAGATCCTGGCCAGGACCACGGCGGCGACCGGCGCGCCGTACCCCTACCTGGTGCGCGTCCCGAAGAGCTACACCGCGAACGCGACGGCGCGCTTCCCGCTGGTGCTGTGCCTGGGCGGCAGCACCGAGTGCGGGGACGGCTCCAGCGACGGCACCCTGGTCGAGTCGACCGGCAACCAGCTCGCGCGCGTGCTGCACGCCGGCCCGCTCGCGCTGAGCAACGCCGGCGCGACCTACTTCGATGACCAGCCCGCCATCCTCGTCCAGGCGCAGGACGGCACGAGCTGGAACGACGCCGCGCTCGACAGCCTGGTCGCCGGGCTGCTGGCCGCCTACCGCGTCGACCCGGCGCGCATCGCCCTGACCGGATACGCCCAGGGCGGCGGCGCCGCGTGGTACTACGGGATGAACCACCCCGCGCGCCTGGCGGCGCTCGCGCCGATCTGCGGTACGAACTACCCGGGGTCGGTCGCGCGCTGCGCGCCGCTCGCCGGGCAAATGGTGTGGGCCTTCCACTGCTCGGACGACGGTCCGGTCCCCACCTCGTGGACGACCGGCAGCCAGGCCGGATCCAGCGTGACGATGATCGGCTGGGTCGGCGGCACCGCCGCCAGCCTGGGCGCCAGCGCGTCGGCCTGCCTGGACTCCCACCCCGACCACCCCACGGTGAAGATCAACCCCAACGGCAGCACCGGCTGCCTGATCGGGGTGACCGCGACGCGCACCGGCGCCTTCGACCCGGCTGCGGGCTGGGCCTGGAGCGGCGGGACCGCGCCGGTGGGCGGCGCGAAGCTGCAGGTCACCATCTACGCGGGTGGCGCCCACAGCGGGTGGCTGCAGACCTACGGCGCCAGCGCGGCGACGCTCAACCGGCCCTTCTGGGGCTGGCTGCTCGGCCAGCGCAAGGCGCCGCTCGGCTCGGGCTGAGCGGGATCGGCGGTGGGCGCGTCATCCGACCAGCACCGGCAGCAGCAGCCCGACGCCGAGCGCGAACAGCCACAGCGCCGGCGCCGGGGTGCCGCCCGGGCGGCGCAGCGCGGCGCGCCGCGCCAGGTCGCGCGGATCGCCGGCCGTCCGCCGGTCGTAGCGCCGCTCGAGGAGCATGAACACCAGCGCCGTGGTGCCCCCGTAGAAAAGGTGGCCGAGCAGCGACGGCAGCGCCGCCGCGGCGTCGGCGCTGCCCCACTCGAAGGTGCCGTCGAGCAGCCAGGGGAAGAGTGTGAGCTGGCCGAGGAACCACCACATCAGGCCATAGACCAGGCCCCAGCCGACGCCGGCGCCGGGGTCCTGCGCCTCGCGCAGGAAGAGCAGGCCGTAGAGCATTCCGAGCAGCACGCTGATCGCGAGGTGGACGACGAGGCCCACCAGCGGCGCGCTGGCGCCGACCAGGCTGGCGACGTAGGGCAGGATGCCGGTGGCGAGCATGGGCAGGCCGAACACCAGGCCGCCGGCGAGGCCGGCGAGCGCGCCCCAGCCCAGTCCGAGCAGGGTGCGCGTGCCCGGGCCCTCGGCGCTGCGCGTGAGCGGGTCCGAGTCGTGGAAGAACGCCACCCACAGGCGGTCGATGGTGGCGTAGCCGAGGCCGAGCACGAGGCCGAACAGCGCGTGGCCGGGGAGCGCGCCGAAGCGCGCGGCGATCCCCTCGTGGTCCCAGGCGGGCGCGGCGCCCGCCCACAGCGGCGCGATGGTCAGCGGGCCGAGGAAGAACCACAGCATGCCGTAGCCCAGGCCCCAGCCCATGCTCGAGCCGTAGCTGCGCACGTCGCGCTGGAAGAGCAGGCCGAAGCCGGCGCCGACCAGCATGGCGAGCGCGGCGTGCAGCAGCGCGCCTCCACCTCCACCCGCCGCCAGCAGGCCGAGCTCGGCGCGCGCCCCGGTGCGCGCGAACAGCCAGGCGCCGAGCAGGCCGCCGAGCGCGCCGACCGCCAGCGCGCGGGCGAGGCTGGTCGCCGGGCCGACCTCGGGCGCGGCGGCGCGCCCTGCGCCGTGGCTCAGGCCGATGCCGCCCAGCACCAGGCCCAACGGCATGCCCAGGGTCAGCAGGTAGGCGCACAGCTCGGGGAGGTGGCTGCGCGCGCCGTCGAGCGTGCAGCCTCCGCCCGCGCACCAGGCGAACAGCCACGCGGGCCCGGCCAGCCACAGCACCAGCGCGTAGGCCAGGCCCCAGATCAGGCCGGCGCCGGGCGTGCCGGCGCGCGTTTCCGTGAGTGGCGCGAAAGCCAGGCCGGCGGCGGCGCCGAACAGCGGTCCGGTCAGCGGCGTGGCCAGGCCCAGCGCCAGGCACGCGCCGCCGCCGGCCGCGCCCACCGCCGTGCAGGCGATCGTGGCTTTGAGCGTGCAGCGGTTCATGGCGTGGCTCCGGAGGCGGCGACCGGGATGGCGCCGGGCGCGCCCGGCGCCGGGGCCGTGGCCTCGGCCGTGGCGGCCGGGACGGCGGCGAGGTCGACGGTCTGGACGATGTCGCGGGGGAAGAACAGCTCGATCACCCAGTCGACCAGCACGCGCACCTTGCGCTCCAGGGTCGGCAGCTTGCCCAGGTAGATGCCGCGCCACAGGAACCAGGCGAACAGCCCGGAGAAGCGCAGTCCCCTGATCTCGGCGCACGCGGTGTGGTGGCCGACCACGCACAGCGCGCCGAGCGGGCTGAAGGAGAAGGCCTGCAGGGGGGCGCCGCGGCGGCGCGCGAACAGGTTGCGCGCCAGGGTGCGGGCCTCGCGGATGGCGAACTGCGCGGTCGGGGGGCAGTTCTTGCCGGTGGCGGCGTTGGGGACCGCCGCGCAGTCGCCGAGCGCCCACACCCCAGGGTGGCCGGGGACCGCGAGCTGCGCGTCGACCAGCACCGCGCCGCGCTTGTCGAGCGGCGCGCCGAGCGTGCGCAGCGCCGGGTGCGGCGCGGTACCGGCGGTCCACACCAGGGTCCAGGTCGGCAGGTCGCCGTCGCTGAGCACCACCGCGCCGGGCCGCGCGTCCTTGACCCGCGTCTTCAGCCGGAAGGTCACGCCGCGTGCGGTCATGCGGCGCTGCGCGTAGAGGGCGAGCGGTTCGCTCAACTCCCCCAGGATGCGCTCGCCGCCGTGCACCAGCACCACCTGCACGTCCGCGCGCGGGATGTTCGGGTACCAGGCGAGCATGCCGCGCGCGAAGTCGTTGAGCCCGCCGGCCAGCTCCGCGCCGGCGAAGCCGCCGCCGGCGACCACCAGGGTGGTGAGCGCGCGCCGCCGCGCAGGGTCGCCCTCGCGGTCCGCGCGCTCGAAGCAGCCGATGACGTGGTTGCGGATCCGGATCGCGTCGGTGAGCGACTTGAAGTCGAACGCCTCGCGCTGGACGTTGGCCAGGCCGAGATGGTTGGAGACCGCGCCCAGCGCGACCACCAGTTCGTCGTAGGCGAGCGCCTCCCCGTCCTCGAGGTGCACGCGGTGGCCCGCGTGATCGATGCGCAGGGCGCGCCCGCGCACCACCGTGGTGCGGCGCAGCGCGGTGCGCAGCGGGCTGCTGATGTGCGTGGCTTCGAGGCTGCTCGCCGCGACCTCGGCGAGCATCGGCGTGAACAACAGGGCGTTGGTCTCGCTGACCAGGGTGATGGCCAGGGCGGGGTCGCCGCCGCCCAGGCGTTCGAGTTCGGTCGCGACGCCGACGCCGGCGAAGCCGCCGCCGAGGATGAGCACGCGCGTCGGCGCCACCGGCGCGGGCGCTGGCGGGCGCCGCCGCGGCGCCGAGCAGGCGCTCCGCCACACGGGCGACCAGCCCGCCGAGCAGGCCGCTGGCGGCGCTGGCCATCACCCAGCCGGGCAGGGTCGGGAAACGCGCGCGCATCGCCGCCGCCGACCACGACGGCTCGTGGCCGGTGGCGAGCGGCAGCGCCAGCAGCTCGACCAGCGCCCACAGCGGGATGGCGAGCGCGGCCGCCTCGCAGGCCGCGTCGAGCGGTCGGCGACCGGGCGCGGCCGGCGGGAAGAGCAGCGCGCCGCACCGCGCCGAGCAGGGGGCCCAGCGCCAAGCCCAGGAGGCCGTCGCCGGGCAGCAGCAGCGGCGCGGCGACCAGGCCGGTGGCCGATCCGCAGGCGAGGCGGCGCAGCAGGCGGTCCATGGCGGCTCCGGTGCTCGCGGTCGTGGGCCGGCGGCGCTCAGTGCGCCGTCTGGCGCCGCCGCCGCCCGGGTGGTCTGCGCGCCGCAGCAGGCGGTCGAGCGAGACCGCGCCCGCGCCGCGCACGAGCAGCCAGATGAGCAGCAGGATGTAGAGGAACTCGGAGAAGGCGAAGAGGTCGCTGACCGCGTTGAGGTCGTCGCGCTTGGCGGTGAGGATCGCCACCGTCATGATCACCATCAGCGGGATGGTCGAGAGCCGGGTGAACAGCCCGAAGAGCACGGTGAGGCCGAAGAGGAATTCGCTGCCCGCCGCGAACGGCGCCTGCAGTTCCGGGGCCGGGATGTGCAGGCTGCGGAAGTACTCCACCACCTTGGGCAGGTGGTGCAGCTTGCCCCAGCCGGACTCGACGAATATCCACCCCACCGTGATGCGCGCGAGCAGCGGCGGCAGCCAGTCGGCGCGGGCGAGCAGGTGGACGCCGCGCGCGTGGAGGGAGGTGGCGGAGTGGAGGAGGCGCATGGTGGGGGTCCGGGGGCGGTGGGGAAGGGGCGGATGTGCGGGCTGGCTGGTGAGGCGCGAGGCGTCGCGGCGCTGGCCTGGGAGGCGCGGTCGGTGGTCGCGCTGATGCGCTCATGGTACGCGGGGCGGCGCGGCGCGTTTGCGGGCAAGCTGTCTCCGCGGTGCACGAGGTGTGGGCGCTGCGGTCGAAAACACGGATACCCCGGGAGGTCCCAGGGTATCCGTGGAGGCACGCTAGCCCAGGCCTCGCGCCTGCGGGCGCGAGCGCCCGGCCATCACTTGCCGACTTTGCAACCGCCCTTGCCCTTGCACTCGTTGGCGCCGCCCTTGCCCTGGTTCTTGCAGTCGTTCTTGCCCTTGCAGTCGTGCTTGGCGGTGGCGCAGCCGCCCTGGCCCTTGCACTCGTTGTGGGCCTTGCACTCGTGCTTCGCGGTCTTGCAGCCGCCCTTGCCCTTGCAGGAGTTGAGGCCCGCGCAGGCGTGCTTCTCAGCGCCGTCGGCGGTGGTGTCCGCATCGGCGGCCGCGGCGCGCTGGAAGGTGGCGCCGGCGCCGGAGAGGATGCCGGTGACGGCGGCGGCGATGAGCAGGTTGGAGATCTTCATGGCGGTGTTCCCGGGAGTTGGGAAAGGACGTGGGTTCCCCAGGGCGGGGGCGTGGTCTTTTCCCGGTGGTGCTGAGTGACCCCGTCCGGACGGACGGAGGTCGGCTTGGTCGGCGCCGCCCGCGTTCGGCGAGCGGGGGCCGCTGGCGTGGTCTACGTTGGCAGGCGGCGCGGTGTTTGCGGGATTCCCGCAGCCGCGTCCCTGCCCTCGCCACGCATTACGGTCGCGGCGGGCGGGCGGATCTGCCTGGTCCCTGCCCAGGGGCCGGCGACTCCCGGCTTCCCCACCGGCCGCCGCCAATCACCATCACCGCTGGCCCGTACCAGGGCCGGAGCCCACCCATGCCGCGCATCCTGACCGCCGCCATCGTCATCGTCACCATCGCCGCGGTGGCGTGGGGCGCCGGCTGCGTGCGGCAGTCAGGCGCCACGCCCCCGGCCAGCGCCGCCGGCGCGGCTCCGGCGGCACGCGCTGCGGTTCCGGATCACCAACTCCAGGAGGACCCACCCGTGGGCGACAAGCTGACCCTCACCGACGACCAGTGGCGCGCGCGCCTGTCTCTCGAGCAGTACAACGTATTGCGCCGCCACGGCACCGAGCCGGCCTTCTGCGGCGGCTACACCGCGATCAAGCACAACGGCCCCGGCACCTACCATTGCGCGGGCTGCGGCGCACCGCTGTTCAGCGCCGAGGCCAAGTTCGAGTCCGGCACCGGCTGGCCGAGCTTCTTCCAGCAGCTGCCCGGCCGGGTCGAGACCGAGAGCGACACCAGCCACGGCATGGTGCGCAACGAGATCCACTGCGCGCGCTGCGGCGGCCACCTCGGCCACGTCTTCGACGACGGTCCGCGCCCGACCGGCCTGCGCTACTGCATCAACGCCGTGGCGCTCGCCTTTACGCCCGCCGGCGGCACCGCGCCGCCGCCGGTCCAGGACGCGAAGCCGGGCGCCGGCACCACCGCCGCCACCGATCAGGCCGGTGCCGGTAAAGGAGCACAGCCATGACCACCACGACCACGACCGCCACCGCGACCTTCGGCGCCGGCTGCTTCTGGGGCGTCGAGGCGACCTTCCGCGCCATCCCCGGCGTGCGCGACGCCGCGGTCGGCTACGCCGGCGGCACCACCGCGAAGCCGACCTACGAGCAGGTCTGCACCGACACCACCGGCCACGCCGAGGTCGTCGAGGTGCACTACGATCCGGCGCGCGTCAGCTACCGCGAGCTGCTCGAGGTCTTCTGGCGCAGCCACGACCCGACCACCGTCGACCGCCAGGGACCGGATGTCGGCTCGCAATACCGCTCGGTGGTCTTCTACCACTCGCCCGAGCAGCAGGCCGAGGCCCAGGCGGTCAAGGCGCGCCTCGAGGCCGAGAAGCGCTTCCGCCGCCCGATCGTCACCCAGATCGCGCCGGCGCAGACCTTCCACCGCGCCGAGGAGTACCACCAGCGCTACCTCGAGCGCCGCGGCCTGGGCAACTGCCACATCTGAGTTTCCCTGCGATAGATGACGTTCACAGCCGCAGAGGCGCAGAGTTCCGGAGAGGGCCGCTCAAACGCCCGCGGCCTGCGGCGCCCCGAGGGTGACCTGCTGCGCGCCCTCGTCGTAGGCGAGCAGGTCGCAGAAGCGCGCCCAGGCGAGCAGGGTCCCGAACTGGCGCTCGTGGTCCTCGAAGGGCATGCCCAGCACCAGGGTCTCCTCGACGATGTCGCGCGCGACGGCGCCGCCCGCCTGGCGCGCGACCAGGGCGTGGATGGTGCGGAAGACGCACAGCGTCAGCAGGCGCTCGCGCCAGATGCGCTTGCGCTCCTCGGCCAGGGCGGCGGCGAAGTCGCGGCCGGGCGCGGTGAGCACCACCAGGCGCTTCGGCGTGTCGACCAGGTCGAGCAGTTCGGCGGCCTTGACCACCGCGATGATCTGCCCGAACTCGCGCGAGGTGTCGGTGGCGATGCGGAACACGTCCTCCTGGCCGCGGCGCGCGGCGAGGTACTCCACCAGGCCGACGATCTCGCTGGGGATCACCGGCGGCAGCTGCTCCATCCCGGTCAGCGCCTGGGCCGCCGCGCTGGGCGCGGCGTCGGGCAGCTCGAGGCCGGTGATCAGGTCGTGGATGTGGTCGACCAGGCGCAGGAAGTCCGCTGAGCGGTAGTCGCGCGGGCGCGGCAGCGGGTTGGCGACGATGGTGCGGATGCGCCCGGGGTTGGCGCCGAGCACGACGATGCGGTCGGCCATGTAGACGACCTCCTTGATGTCGTGGCTGACCATCAGGATCGACGAGGGGTTGCGGCCGGCCGGCGCCCACAGGTCGAGGACCTCGCTGCGCAGGCTCTCGGCGGTGAGCGCGTCGACCTGGCTGAAGGGCTCGTCCATGAACAGCAGCGGGCGGTCGACGGCGATGGCGCGGGCGATGCCGATGCGCTGCTTCATGCCGCCCGACAGCTCGCGCGGGTAGGCGTTGGCGAAGCCGGTCAGGCCGACCATGGCGATGACCTGCTCGGTGCGCTCGTGGGTGCGCTGCGCGTCCAGGCCCTGCGCGCGCAGCACCGCCGCGATGTTCTCGCGCGCGGTCATCCACGGGTAGAGCGCGAAGCTCTGGAAGACCATCGCCACGTCGCTGTTCAGCCCCGCGAGCGGCGCGCCGTGGCTGGCCACCGCGCCGGCGCTGGGCGCGATCAGCCCGCCGAGGATGCGCAGGATGGTCGACTTGCCGCAGCCCGAGGGCCCGAGCAGCGCCACCACCTCGCCGGCGCGGATGTCGAGCGAGACCCCGTCGAGCACGCGCAGGCACTGCCCGCTGGGCCGGCGGAAGTCGTGGGCGACCCCGAGTGATGGAGCAGAGCGGCTGGGCGTCGGTCACGGGTGGTCCCTCACTTGTCCAGGCTGAAGCGGGTCTCGGCGAGGCGGTAGAGCCGGCGCCACAGCAGGCGGTTGATGCCGACCACGATCACCGCCATGACCAGCACGCTGGCGGCGAGCAGGGGCAGGTCGTTCGCCGCCGCCGCCCGGCTGACCAGCGCGCCGAGGCCGGCGGTGGTCACGGTCTCGTGCCGCACGGTGACGTACTCGGCGACGATGCTGGCGTTCCACGCGCCGCCCATCGCGGTCACCCAGCCGGTGACCAGGTAGGGGAAGATCGCCGGCAGGTAGAGTTCGCGGAAGCGCTGGCGCTTCGGGATGCTGTAGGCGCGCGCGGCCTCGCGCAGGTCGGCGGGGATGGTCATCGTCCCGGCGATGACGTTGAAGAGGATGTACCACTGCGTGCCGAGCAGCATCAGCAGCACGCTGCCCCAGCCGAGGCCGACGCCCGCGGCGGAGAGCAGCGCGATGACCGCGGGGAACAGCATCGAGGCCGGGAAGGACGCGGCGATCTGGATGATCGGCTGGAAGATGCGCGCGAGCCGCGGCGACAGCCCGATCGCCAGCCCCACGGGCACCGTCCAGAGCGTGCCGATGGCGGTCGCCGCGACCACCCGGCCGAGCGTCAGGCCGCTGGCCGCGGCGATGCCCGCCCAGCGCGCGGGCGCGAGCTGGGCGATGAGCACGGCGACCTCGTAAGCGCCCCACGCGAGCAGGGCGAGCAGCGCCACCAGCGGCAGCAGCCCCAGGAAGCCGCCCGGTCCGCGCATCACGCCGCGCGCCGCGCGCTGCGCCCAGCCCGGCCCCCCCGGCCCCGCGTGGCCGGCGCCCAGGCGGCGGTCGAGCCAGGCGCCGGGCGGCGTGCGCGCCAGCGCGCCGCGGCAGGCGCCCACGCGCCGCTGGGACCAGGCGCGCAGCCGCGCGACCGCGCCGGCGAGCGGCGCGGTGCGCGCCAGGCCGTCGCCGCAGCGCCGGCAGCGCTGCGCGCCGCGCCCCAGCAGTGCGCGCAGCCGCGAGCGGCGCAGCCAGTCGAGGAACCACGACGAGGTGGTCTCGCCCCCGCCGCCGTCCTCGATGCGGAACTTCTGCGCCCAGACCACCAGCGGCCGCCACAGCAGCTGGTCGAGCGCGACCACCATCGCCATCATCGCCACCACCGCGGCGACCTGCGCGCCGACGTCGCCGGCCTCGGCCGCGACGCTCATGTACGAGCCCAGGCCGGGCAGCCGGTAGTCCTGGTCGCCGAGCTGGAACGCCTCGCTCAGGGTGAGGAAGAACCAGCCGCCGGCCATGCTCATCATGCTGTTCCACACCAGCCCGATGGTCGCGAACGGCAGCTCGACGGCGCGCAGGCGCTGCCACCAGCCGAAGCCGAACACCGTCGCCGCCTCGAGCTGCTCGCGCGGGACCGGTCTGCACCGAGCGGTAGAAGCTGAAGGTCATGTTCCACGCCTGGCCGGTGAAGATCATCAGCACCGCGGCCAGCTCGAGGCCGATGTTGCTGCGCGGGAACAGCGCCACCAGCGCGATGACCAGGCCGGGCATGAAGCCGAGCACCGGGATGCTCTGCAGGATGTCGAGCAGCGGCACCAGCACGCGCGCGGCGCGCGCGTCCTTCGCCGCCCAGTAGCCGTAGGCCAGGCTGAAGCCGAGCGACAGCACGTAGGCGAGCAGCCCGCGCATCAGCGACTGGAAGGTGTACCAGGGCAGCATCCACGGCGACAGGTCGATCACCACCGCGCTGCGCCGCACGCCGTGCCAGTGCGCCGCCACCTCGAAGGCGCCGTAGGCCAGTCCGGCCACCCCGGCGAGCAGCAGCAGGTCGCTCCACAGGCCGCCGAGCCCGAGCGGCGCCGCGCGCGCCCCGCCCCACATCCGCCTCAGGACCTTGACCATGCCGGCGGTTTCCGGGTGAAGGCGCACGGTGCGCGGCAGCACCGCTCCGGCAAGGGCATTTGTGCAGGATTTTCGCTGTTTTTACTGGGATTTCACCGCGTCCCGGTACTGAAGTAACTTGCCATCCGCGACCGTCGCCGTCCCCCGCGCTCAGCGGCCCGGGCGCAGCGCCGTATGCAGTCCACACCCCCGCCGCCGGAGCGTCATGACGTCCTTCTCCTACCTCGCGCTCGCCCTCCTCGGTTCCGCGCTGGCCGGCGCGTTCGCAGCCGAGCCGGCCGAATCGGCTCCGCTCGCCACCGTGCCGCTGTGGGCCGGCCCCGCGCCCGGCGAGCCCGAGACCCCCGCCAAGCCCCAGGTCATGGATCCCGGCAAGGACCACATCATCCGCGCGCACGACGTGTCGCAGCCGGTCATCGCGGTCTACGCGCCGCCGGCGGCCCAGCGCAACGGCACGGCCGTGGTGATCTGCCCCGGCGGCGGCTACTCGATCCTGGCCATGGACCTCGAGGGCACCGAGGTCGCGCGCTGGCTGAACGGCTGCGGCGTCACCGCCGTGCTGCTGACCTACCGCGTGCCGGCGCGCGCCGGCCACCCATCCTACCAGGCGGCGGTGCAGGACCTGCAGCGCGCGCTCAGCACGGTGCGCAGCCGCGCCGCGGAGTGGGGCATCGCCCCCGGGCGCGTCGGCGCGCTCGGCTTCTCCGCCGGCGGCCATGCCGTGGCGATCGCCGCGGCCGGCGCGCTGCCGCGCCAATACCCCGCCGCCGACGCGGTCGATCAGCTCTCCTGCCGCCCCGACTTCGCCCTGCTGATCTACCCGGCCTACATGGTCGCGAAGGGCACCATGACGCTGAATCCCGAGGTCACCCCCGCCGCCGACGCGCCGCCCAGCTTCATCGTCTACGCGGAGAACGATCCCGCTCGGCTGCGAGAACGGCATGGCCTGGCAGCTCGCGCTGCGCAACCTCAAGGTCCCGGCCGAGCTGCACGTCTACCCGGATGGCGGCCACGGCTTCGGGCTGCGGCCCTCGGCGAGCGCCGCCAGCACCTGGCCGGCGCGCGCGCAGGAGTGGTTCCAGGCGCGCGGGCTGCTGACCGCGGCGCACTGAGGGGCCGCGCGCGGGCGCGTGCGCCGGCCACGCCGGTCCGCGCTGGCTTCGCGCCCGGTGCCACTAGCGTCGGTCCCATGCGCAGGGCAAGGATCCACTCGTGCGGTCTGGCGTTGGGGGCGTGGTGCCTGCTGGCCTGCGCCGCGGCGCAGGACCCGGCGCCGCTCGCGCCCGCGGACGCGTCCACGTTCTTCGCGCGGGCGCTCGCCGTGGACCACCTGCTGGAACCCGAGGTGGACGACGCGGCGGCCACCGCCGCGTTCACCGCCCTGGTGGCCGCGTGCCGGTCCGCCCTGGCTGGAGCGTCGACGCCGGCGGAGCGCATCGCCGTCCTCAACCGCCTCATCCTGGTCGAGCCGGGCGTGGTCTACCGGTCCACGCAGCTGTGGCGCGACGCCTCGCTCACCGCGGCCCTGCTGCGCCACCGCTGCAACTGCATCGCCGGCGCGACGCTCTACGCCGCGGTCGGCGCGGCGCTCGCGCTGCCCATCCGCATGGTCGTCATCCCCCGCCACGCCTTCGTGCGCTGGGACGGCCAGGGTGCGCGCATCAACATCGAGACCACCGCCCAGGGGGCCGCGTTCGACGACGCGACGTACCTGTACGCCTGGGGGCGCTGCGATCCGCTCGAGGTCGCGGCCCTGGGCTGGGGGGCGTCCCTCGACGAGGACCGCGCGCTGGCCGTGCTGCTGCAGCAGGCCGCCGGGCTGCGCGAGGAGCAGGCCCAGCGGGGCGCCGCGGCCGAGCTGCTCGACCGCGCGCTGGCGCTCGCTCCCAACCGGGTGGACCTCGCGCTCGACCGCTTCACCTGCCTGGCCGGCATCGCCGGCCGCCGCAGCGAGGCGCGGGCGGGCATCGCGGCCCTGGTCGCCGCCGGCCCGCCGCCCACGGTGCTGGCGACGGCACTGCTGTTCCAGGCGCGCGAGCAGGCCCTGGGGCAGCGCTACGACGTCGAGCGCGCCCTGCTGCTGCGCGCCTTCGCCAGCGCTCCGAAGGCGATCGAGAGCGCCGTGCTCGGCCAGCTGATGAGCTGCCACCGCTCGCTGCGCGACCACGGCGCCGCCCGCCAGTGCGCAGAGCTGATGGTCGCGATGACGCCGGCAAGCTCCCCCGAGCTCGCCGGAGCACTCTATACGCTGGCGATGGCGCAGCGCGAGGATGGCCTGATGGACGCGGCCATGGACAGCATCCGCGCCGGCTTGGTCGCCAACCCCGAGGGCTGGTACCTGCAGGTGCTGCGCGCCGGCTATTCGTACTCGTCCGGCCGGCGCGAGGAGGGCCTCGCGGACTTCGCCGCGGTGCGCGCGCCGCGCGCTGAGATCCTGATGTACGACTGCATGTGCACCTGGTTCGCCTGCGTGCGCGGCAGCCGCGTGGATTTCATGGCGGGAGTGGCCAGGGTCCTCGCCGAGGACCGCTCTGGCTACGTGCTCGAGTGGCTCGACCAGGATCCCGACGTCCACGCCTTCACCGCGGGGGATGCGGAGTACGCGCAGCGCATCGCGCGACACCGCGCCGCGATTCTCGAGGAGCCCGCGCCGGTGCCGTGACCGGGCCTGCGCCATGAGCGCCCGGATGGGCACGCGCATGGCGCGGCGGTGCACGGGGCATGAAAAAACGCTGCCGGGGTGTGCCCCCGCCAGCGTTCATTCAGCATCGGCCCGTCCGCGTCGCCGCGCGCATGGCGCGGCGGTGCACGGGGCATGAAAAAACGCTGGCGGGGTGTGCCCCCGCCAGCGTTCATTCAGCATCGGTCCGTCCGCGTCGCCGCGGACGGGGAGCTGCGTTCAGCGATCGCGACGACCGCCGCCGTATCCGCCGCCGCCGCCGCCGCCCGAGCCGCCGCCGTAACCACCGCCGCCGCCCGAGCCGCCGCCGTAACCACCACCGCCGCCGCCGCCGGAGCGACCGCCGCCAGCGCCGCCCGAGCGCTCTTCGGCCTGGCGCACGTTGACTGCGCGGCCGTCGACCTGGGTGCCGTTGATGGCCTGGATGGCCGCGGTGCCTTCGGCGTCATTGGTCATGGTCACGAAGCCGAAGCCGCGGCTGCGGCCGCTCTCGCGGTCCATGACGACCTTGGCGCGCGAAACGGCGCCGTGCTTGGCGAAGAGGGCGCTGAGGCTCTCATCGGTGACGGACCAGGGAAGATTACCAACGTAGAGTTCCACGTTATCTCACTTGGGTGCGGACGCACCCGTGATGCGGCCGATCGTGAGACCGGACCGCAGGGGGAAGGCGTAGGCTTTGAAAGCGAAGGCGCCTCAGGAATGACAGGCGCAACGTGCGCATATCGAAGGCGCGCACTATGACAAGCCGGGGTGGGAATGCAAACCTGGAGATGGCCATCCAGTCCTTGCCAAGTTTGTGCGTCGACCGGGCCGCTTAGCATTTCCGCATGCGTCTCCCCGGCACGTGCATCGCGGTCCTGACCGCACTCCTGCTCCTTGGCGGGGCTTCCGCCGTGGCCGCCGCACAGGCGCCGCCCACCGCGCTGCCGGGTTGGAACGACATCCTCGAACGTCTGCGCGCCGGCGTCCCGGGACCCTATGCGGTCTATCTCGGCAGTCCCGACAACCGCCTGCCGCGGCTGCTCGCGGCCGGGGCGATCGCCACGCTCGACATCCCAGTGGTGGTGCTGCGCTCGGGCGACCAGGTGCGCAACCCGATGACGGACCGCCTGGTCGGCGGCGAACGCCTGCAGAACTTCTTCGGCGCCAGCGCCGGCACGCTGTTGTTCCTCGACGCCGATGGCATGCCGATCCCGCAGCTCTCCATCCCCCAGGCCATGCACGGCAACGATCCGGAGCTGTTCACGCTGTATTTCGGCTACGTCGCCGGCGCCCACTACAAGGCCATGTCGATCGCCGAGTACTGCCGCGCCCTGGGCAAGGACCAGGTCGTGCTGCGCGCCCTGCGGCGGGTGAAGAGCGGCTTCTCCGGCCGCGAGTTCGCCGCCGACGAGGCGCTGCTGAAGGCGCGCAACCACGTCAGCGGCGAGACCGTCGATCCGTGGGCCGACCCCGGGGTGTTCCACATCTACACCGCCGACGCGGCCGGCCGCGTCTTCCGCGCGCAGGTCAATGAGATCGAGCGCGCCTTCGGGCGCCTCAACCCGCGCTTCACCCTGATCGTGCCCGACGGCGAGGAGCCCGACATGGCGCGCCTGCCGGGGGTGCGCTGCGTGCTCGCCCACGCCGCGCGCGCCGATCTGCTGCGCCTGGGCGCCAGTCCGCTGACCATCATCACCGCCGGCGGTCCCGATCCGCACGCGCGCAAGGGCATCAGGCTCGACGGCTTCCAGCCGGCGGACGTGGTCGCCAAGCTGGTCGGCCTGCCGCTCGCCGACCTCGCGCTGGTCGATCACGACATCCCCTACGCCGAGATGGACGAGGTCGCCGCTCCCGCCGCGGGGGCGCGCCGCCGGAAACCGCGCCCCAGCGCGCGCCGCCGCCCGCACCGGCAGCCGCGGCGATCGTGCCGCCGCTCAGCGCGGTCGGTGCGGTCGCTGCGGCCGCGGAAGGAGCGCAGCCATGAGCCCGCCGATCGAGGTCGCCACCCTGCAGGGTGGTCACGCCGCGCCGTCCGCACCAGGAGTCCGGCCTGGCGCCGCGCCACGCGCTCAGGCTCGCCTGCTTCTGGCTCGGCGGGCTCAGCCTGGTCGCGACGGTGGTGCTGTCCGCGGCGCCGGCCACCGGCGTGGTGGCGACGCTGGTGGCGGTCGCCGCCATGGCCTATGCCCTGGTCGGCGCGCCGGCCTGGGAGTCCCGGCGCGCGTGGCCGCACGCGGTCGCCGTGCTGCTCGCCGCCGTGGCGGTCTTCGGGCTGTGCGCGAGCCGCTGCGGCAGCTATGCCGCCTATGCCGACTTCCTCGGCCTGCCCACCGCGGTCGCCGCCATCGTCCTGCACGGCGCGGTGGCGCTGATCGCCCTGGTGCAGGGCCGCTACCGGCCACAGGCCACGCTGGTCACCGACCTGGCCATCGCGCTGGCCTGCGGCGGATCGCTGTTCTTCGCGATGGTCATGGCGGCGTCCGGGACGTGGTGCGGTTCCTGCTTCGCCATCCACGCGCTGATGGCCGTGCAGCTCGCCGACCTCGCGCTGGCGACGCGCGGCAGCGCCCGCATCGCGGTGCTCGCCACGGTGCTGGCCGCCGCCGGCGGCGCGAACGCGCTCTACCACCACCGCGACCTGCCACCGCTGCGCAACGACCCCGCGGAGCTGCTCGCCTACCTGCGCGGCCTGTGGAGCGAAGAGCAGCCGCCGCAGCGCCTCGACCAGATCAGCGAAGAGGTGCGCGCGGCGCAGGGGGCCGGCCACGAGGCGGCCGCCCGGTGGTCCACGCCCGTGGCCGACGTGCCGCACCGCGCCGAGGCGCCGGCGCGCGGTGCGCGCGCCGGCGCGGGTGCAGGCGGAGAGCCGGCCGACCGCGCCACCGAGGCGTGGCCGGTTCCGGCGGCTCCGGCGGCCGTCGCGCGCAGCGCGGTCGCCGCGCCGGTCGATGAGGAGCCACCGCGGTCCACGCCCGTGCGGTCGCACGCGCCGCATGCCGGCCCGACCAGCGCTGAGCAGGCATCCGCCCCGCAGGCCTCCGTAACCGCGCCAGCGGGCCGGCCGGTCGCGCTCGCCAACCACTGGGGCCGGACCACGGCGCCGGTGACCATGGTCTTCGCCCTCGACATGGGGTGCCCGGTGTGCGCGCAGCAGCTCGCCCAGGTGCTCGAGCTGGCCGACCTGGTCAAGGCCGGACGCCTGCAGGTGCGCTTCCTGATCACCTACCGCAACCAAGCCTCCCAGGCCACCGCCTCGCTGGCCTATGCCGCGGGCGTGATCGGCGAGCGCCCGCTGGTCGAATGCCTGGGCGCCTTCATGCAGCATCAGCGCGACATCGTCGTCACCGCCGACGCGATGGCGTACCTGCCGGCAGACTTCCCGACGTCATTGGCGATCGCCACCGTGCGTCAGCACCAGACCACCATCACCACCCTGATGACCGATGCGGTGAAGCTGAAGGACGCGCTGGGTGCGACCGGCGATCCGGCGATCTGGTTGATGGTGCCGGGACAGGCGAAGCCGGTGCGCGAATTCCAGGGGTTGACCATGTCGTCCATCATCCGGCTGGCGGCGATGAGCCTGGTCCCCGCGGAATAGCCCGGCGCCGAGCGCCCCCCCTGGTGGTCGTGAAAAACGCGCTCGTGCCGCGCGAACGAGGATGACGAGGCCGCCGCTCGCAAGCACGCACTGCGTCAACGGTCCGCTCGCCGGCTTCTTCGACGGCGAGACCCAGTTCCGGCTCGAGGGCCGCAAGCTCTGCACCTTCGAGCTGCAGGAGCTCTCCTCGGCCGGCGAGCACCTGGTCGCCGCGGTGGTCGGCACCCTGCTGCAGATGCTAGTGCTCTACTGCCAGAGCGAGCACCTCGCGGGCGGCGGCCCACGCGCCTACCAGAAGTACATCGTGCTGGACGAGTTCTGGGCGCTGCTCGCCGTGCCGATGGTCGCCGACCTGGTCATCAACGGCCTGCGCACCCTGCGCAAGCACAACACCGCGATCGTCTGCATCTCGCAGCTGGTGCGCGACTTCGCCACCACCGAGCGCGGCAAGGTCGTGCTCAGCGCCTCGCAGCACCGCATCCTGCTGCGCCAGCCGCCCGACGTCATCGCCGAGCTCGACAAGCACCTCGACTGGTCGGACGAGCAGAAGGCGCTGATGTACACGGTGGTCTCGGCCAAGGGCATGTTCTCGGAGGCGATCTTCGACATCCCCAACCAGGGCATCTGCGAAGTGGCGCGCTTCGTGCCCACGCCCTACGCCTACTGGATCTTCACCACCGCCCCCGAGGACGTGCGCCAACGCGACCTGCTGCGCAACGAGTTCCGCGCGCGCGGCTACCCCGCCGACGAGGCGCTCGACCGCGCCCTGCAGGACTGCTCGGAGCGCTGGCCGAACGGTTTCTCCGCCGGCGAGAAGAGGCGCTGATGGCGACGGCGGACCTGCTCACCGCGCTGCCCGGGCTCGGCGCCCTGCCCAACCCGCACCTGCTGGTGCTCGGCGAGTGGCGCGGCGACGTCGCGCGCGTGTTCGCGCACCGGCTCGCGCAGGAGGACGGCGCCGGCCTGGTCGCGATCAGCCGCCGCGAGGCCGCGGACATCGCCAGCGCGCGCACCGTCGACGGGCGCGAGCTCGACCTGCTCGCCGGCCTGGCCGCAGGCAACGACGGGTTGGCCAGCCTGCGCGGCATGCTCCTCGACCTCGCCGCTGCCGAGTGCGGCCCGGCGGTGCCGCCCGCGGTCGCGGCCTGCCTCGAGCGCCTCGCCCACGCCGCCGCCGGCGCCGTCCCCCAGCCGGTCGCCGGCCTGGCGCTGCTCGCCATGCGCTTCCCGCCCGGCACCGCGGCGGCGCGCGCGGCGGCGCTGATCGACGACATGGTCGGCCACGCCGCCGCCAGCGGTCTGCCGCCACCGCAGGCACGCCGCGGCCCGTGGACGCGCGAGGACGCGCGCGCCGCCAGGCTCGGCGCTCGAGCGCGGCGAGCTCGCCCCTGACGGCTTCGCCCTGCTGGTCGCCGCGCGCGACGCCGAGGACTGGCGCCCGTACGCGGCCGAACTCGTCCCCGACCTCTCGCCGGGGGCGCTCGCCGCCGAGCGCGACCTCGCTCTCGTGCGGCTGCGCCGGCAGGCGGAATACCGCGCCGCGCCCGACGACGCGTTGCGCGCGCTCGCCGCGCACGCGGTCGACGCGCGCATTTGGGAGATCGCGTGGAGCCGCGCGCTCGAGGCCCAGGCCACCCCGCTGCCGCTCGGTTCCGAGAACGTGCTGCACGCCCTCGATGAGGAGCCCGCGGCGCGCCCGCTCGCGGGCCTGCTGCGCGGCATCCTCGGCGGGCGCACCCGGCTGCCCGCCTGGTGGGACGGCGGCCGCTGGCTGGTCGGCGACCCCGGGCGCCACCCGCTGCGCCTGGCGGTGCTGCTCGACGCCCTGCTCGAGCGCGCCGCGCTGCCCGCCGCGGTCGGCCGGCGCAAGGTGCTGATGGTCGATGGCGAGGCGGCGCTGGCCGCGCCCGCGCCGCGCGCCGCCCTCGAGCGCCTGCTGCGCGGCGGGCGCAAGCACCACCTCTCGGTGGTGCTGCTGCTCGGCGATCAGGAGCCGCCCGCCGGCGCCATCGGCGAGCTCTGCGGCAACCGCCTGGTCGACGCGCGCAGCGTGGACCGCCTGCCCGCGCGGCTGCGCCCCGCGGCCGACCTCGACCGCGCCCAGGCGCGCGGCTGGTGGACCACCAGCCAGTCTCCGCACCCCGCGCCGCTCGGCGCGTGGTTCACCTCCGACGAGGTCGCCAGCGGCGACCGCCTGCTCACGGGAGCCCGCGCATGACCAGTCCCACCGCCTCCACCGCCTGGCCGTTCGCCGGCCTCGCCGCGCTCGCCGTGCTCGGCGGCTGCGGCGCGGACCGCCACGCCAGCGACGACCTGCCCCTCACCCCGCAGCAGGAGCACGACGTGTTCCTCGCCTCCGACAACCTCGGCCCCGACACCGACGTCATCGTCCTGGCCAACGTGCCCAAGGCGCGCTACGAGAACGGCGCCATCGTCCTGACCGGCGGCAAGCAGCTCTACGTGGTGCAGCCGCACGCCTGGCGCACCTACACCGGCACCGCGCTGAGCGCCGAGGAGGCGCAGCGCGAGATCGCGCGCGCCGAGCGCCTCGACGTCGCCATCAAGGACATCGCCGCCGCCGCCAGCGAGCTCAAGCAGTACCTCGAGGGCCGCTCCAGCGAGGCCGCGCACGCCAGCGCGCGCCTGCAGGAGGAGGACGCCACCCGGCGCAGCGGCCAGGAACTCCAGCAGCAGCGCCTGCTCGAGGAGGCCGCCCGCCTGCACCGCGCCCGCGACCAGGAGATCGGCCGCATCACCGCCGCGCGCGACGACCAGGTCGCGGCGACCTATAAGGAGGGCGGCGCCGAGATCGAGGCGATCAGCGCCCGCTTCGGCCGCCAGGTCGACGAGCTCAACCAGCGCTGGGCGAAGGTCGAGGCCGACGTCCTGGCCGCCTACCGGGCCGCCGGCGAGAAGCTCGCGGTCAGCCAGAAGCTCGAGGTCGACATCGCGCACTCCAAGAACATGGACCAGACCTACCTGCTCAAGCAGGAGGAGCTGCACGAGCGGCAGCGCCAGGAGCTGAGCGACGGCAACCGCAAGCGCCTCGCCGAGCTGCACCGCGATCGCGACGCCGAGGTCGCCAAGGCGCGCACCGGGTCGGCGGTGGCGATCGACGACGCGCGCCGCCTCTACGAGGCCAAGGCCGAACGCATCCGCCGCACCGCGGAAGACCAGATGGCGGCGGTGCGCGCGCGCGAGGACAACGCGGTGGCGGCGGGCGGAAGCGCAGCGCCAGCCGCGCCCGCGCCCGCCCAGTCCGCCGCGCCGGCCGCTGGGGATGGCAATGGCGGCAAGTAGGCGCCTCACCGCCCTCGCCGGCGCCGGCCTGCTCGCGCTGGCCGGCTGCGCGCAGCGCTACGACCGCGTGGCCGTGGTCGGCCTGGTCGTGCCGGTGCGCGCCCCGCCCCCGGCGCCGGGGACCACCCTGCAGGAACTGCCGCCGCTCGAAGGCCTGCCGGTCACGCCCGACACCAGCGATGGCGCCGTGCTGGTCGAGGTCGACCAGCAGCGCTTCTGGCAGGACCACGGCTACGTGCTGCCGGCCTGGCAGGCCCCGCGGCCCGGGGTGCCGGACGCGCACCTCGACGACCTGCGCGGACTCGCGGCGAGCATCGCCGCGATCCGCGTGCTGCTCGACGGCGTCTTCGCCGCGGCGGGCCCGCAGGGTGGCGCCGACCAGGCCGGCGCGGCCGCGGCCGCGGCCCCGGATCACGCCGGGGCGTCCACCGACGCCGGGCGGCGCCGCGCCAGCCTGGTGCTCAGCCCCGCGGACTGGAGCGGGCTGACCGACCGCCTCGCCACCCTGGCAGCGCGCATCGATGCGCTGGCCGGCGCGGCGCGCCAGGAGGACGGCCTGGGCGGTAGCGGCGGCGCGCACGACGGGAAGGCCATCCACCAGCGCCTCGCCGAGGCGCAGTGGGCTGGACTCGAACCGCTCGCCCTCGACCTCGCCGCGCAGGCCGGCGACCTCGGTGTCGACGGCGCCTTCGCCGCGCTGCGCCGCCATCCCGCGCACGGCGCCGCGATGGAGGAGCAGCTCGACCAGGTGCGCACGGTCGCGCAGCTGCTCGCCCGGACCGTGCGCCAGCGTGAGCCGGGCCAGGTGGTCACGGCGGTGCGCCTGGTGGCGCGCGCGCTCGACGGACTCGCCGCCTCGCCGCTGTCCGCGCTCGCCTTCGGCGCGGCACAGCCGGACGAGCCGCCGATCACCCGCGCCGCGCGCGACCAGTCGCGCGCGCGCCTCGCCGGTCTGCGCCAGACCCTGGCCATGCTCACGGCGCGCTGGGCGGCGGACAACGCCGCGCTCCTGCAGCAGCAGCCGCTGCCGACGCTGGTCTGGCAGCCGGCTGCCAAGGTGGACTGAGCGGGGCCTGCGGTACGCTGCACGACGCACCCGTGCCGCCATCCGCGTACCCGGCTGGCGCAGTTCCGCACGGCTGCGTCCTCCCTGGGCCCCTGCGTCCGACGGTCACGCCGTTGCGCACGGGCGCCCTGTCCCGCCCGGCCCGCCTGCGCGCGCGGCCCTTCCCTGCTGGTCACGATCATGAAGCATCCGGTGCTCGCTCCCGCCACGGCCCGCGCCGCCGCGGTACCCGCGTCCTCCCCTGCGGAGGGACCGGAGCGCAGCGCGCTGACCGCCGGCCTGGGCAGGCCAGGCGGCACGCTCGCGCGGCTCCTCGCGGGCATGGCGGCGGCCTTCCGCGAGGGCATCGTCGCCACCTGGAACCTGGCCGGCTCGGGCCAGGTGCTCAACCTGCTCCTGCTCAGCGTCGTGCTGCTCGGCGGCTTCGTCGCGCAGCGCGTGGAGCGCATCGAACGCCACCTCGACAGCGTCGCCGAGGCGCAGCGCATCACCGGCTTCGCGGTGATGAAGCAGCTCCAGGCGCTCGGCCTGGCACCGCACGAGGGCAAGGACGACAAGGCCGGCGCGCCCGCCGGTGCCGCGCAGGCGGCGCCCGCCCCCATCGATCCGACGCTGCTCGAAGCGCATCCCGCCCGGCCCGGCCCGGCGCTTCCTGGTCCCGCAGCGCCCCTGGCACCCGCAGCACCCGCAGCGGCGCCGCCCGCGGTGAAGTGAGGCCCCCGGTGCCCCTGCCCCTGTCCGTCGACCATCCCACCCCGGTGCAGCTCCAGACCGTCTTCGGCGCCGCCTATGGCACCATCGCGGTGGTCAGCGGCGGCCACCGCCTCGAGGCCCCGGTGGCCTATGGCGCCATCGTCCCCATCCCCGATTACCAGGTGCTGATCGATCGCGCCGCGGCGACCTGGATGCCGGTCGGTGGCGTGGTGCAGGCCCAGGCGACCGCGACCGGTCTGGGCGCCTTCGCCGAACTCCCGGTCATCGAGGTCTTCGTCGCCGCCGACCGCACCTTCAGCGAGCTCGCCGTCGCCGAGGGCTGGGCCCTCCCGGACGAGACGCTGCTGGCGGCCCACGTGCGCCGCCAGCAGTACGTGCAGGCGCTGGGCGAGGCGCGCAGCCACCACGCCGGGATCTGGCACGAAGCGACCGCGGCCGACCTCGGCCTCTCCGCGGAACTCGACCGCCTCACCGCGCCGGCCGGGGCCGCCCGCCCGGAATGGGCGTCGCACCTGGCCATCGTCGCGGTGCTGGCGGTGCTCCTGCTGCTCGGCTGGCGCGAACGCTACTGGCGCAGCCGCCTGGCCCCGGTGCCCCGGCGCGGGCTCCTGCGCCGCTTCCTCGGCCTGTACGTCGGCACCTCCCCCGGCTTCGGCAGACCGATGCCATCGGCCACCACCGCGCCCGCAGCGCCGGTTCCCGCTGCTGCGACCACGGCGCTTGCCGCCCCCGCCTCCGCCGAGCGGACGAACTGACCCCGCCATGCGCAGCACGCCCATCCTGATCCTGCTCTCCTGCACCGCCCTGCCGCCCAGCGTCCGGGCCGAGGTCGGACCCTGGAACCAGACCGCGGTGCGGGAGCAGGCCAACGTCATCCCCACCATCTTCGGCGACCTGCGCCGCGATGGTGCGCAGACCGCTCCGGCCATGCCCATGCCGGATGGCTGGTCGCTGCTGCGCCTGGCCGTGACCGGCCATGCGGTGGCGTGGGGCACCGGCACGCCCCAGGCGCAGTGGGCCGCGCCGGGGGCAGGCGCTGCCGCCCCAGCCGGGCGCGCCCACCGCGCCGCTGGTCGAGCGGCGCACCGACGCCGAGCTGCGCTGGCGGCAGAACCTGGGCGCGCCCTGGTGCAGCAGCGAGATCGCCGTGCGCGGCAGCCGCGACGACCGCACCGACGCCGTGCACTGGGGCGACCTCGAGACCGACCTGGTCTTCACCCTCTACCGCACGCGCTACCAGGCGGTGGCGCTCGCGCTCGGCGCGCTCACGCCGCTCGGCGACCGCGAGGACTGGCTGATCTGCCACGGCCGCGTCAGCGACTGGTCATTCACCCCGCTGGTCGGCGTGCGCGGGTCGTTCGGCCTCGGCATGTGCACGCTGCAGGTGCGCGGCGATGCGCAGTACACCTTCTCCGGTTCCAACACCATCGCGGTCGCGGGCGCGGGTGGCACGCGGGAATCCTTCGAGAACCGCCACATCGGCGTGGGCGGGGCCATCGGCCTGTCCTTCCGGCCCTGGACCTGGGTGCGCATCGGCGCCGAGCAGGGCATGACGCACGACGACTGGCGGACGCGCGGCGGGGAACCGCAACCCGGCTTCACGGGCATGGCCCTGAACCAGGCGCCGCTGCTGGGCGTCGCCGAGTTCACTCCGCTGGCCGGCCTCCACCTCACCGGCTGGGCCGGCCGCGAGCTGTCCGGCGGCCGCGGCCTCGACAGCCACGACCGCCTGGTGGCCGGCGGTTCGCTGGCCTATGTGTTCTGAACAGACGGTGAAGGAACCGCGGCCACACCCAGGCACCGCGCTCGACGGTGCGCTGGCCTGCTCCGCAACCACGCCGCCGGGCCCCCACCGCGCATCGGAGCGCCACCACCATGGCTGACCCGGAACCCGCCCGCCGCCCGCTCGCCGCGCTGGTGATCAGCCGGGTCCTCGACCTCGGCATCTTCGTGCTCGGCGCACCGCTGGCGATGTGGGTGCTGGTCTCGATCGTCATCCCCACGCTCGCGGCGCTCGCCGAGAACGGCACCGCGCGCTTCATCACCTATTTGGAAGGCCTCCAGCAGTGGGAGCAGCGCCAGGCCGCGTTGGCCACCCCGCGCCTCGCCTGGGACGGGCGCGAACTGCTCACCGCCGCGTGGCCCTACGAAGCCGCGCACGCCACCGTGCAGCGCCTGGTCCCGGAGCCGGGCGCGGGCGACTCCGCCACCGCCCCTGCGAGCCCCGCAGCCGGCGATCGCGTGACGCGCACGCTCGGCCGGCGCCTCACCGCCTGGGTCGAGCGCACCTTCTACCCGGTGCAACGCGCCTGGGGCACCATGTTCCTGACCCGCGGCTGGTACGCCCTGCAATTGGTGCTGCTCGCCGTGCCGGCGGCCTTCCTGGCCTTCTTCCTGGGCGAATACGCGGCGCGCCTGGCGCAGGAGCAGGGCCGGTCGCCCAATGGCCTGCGCTTCCAGGCGTGGCTGCACACCTGCCGCCTGGCGCTGGCGGCCGTGCCCTTCGCGATGGCCCTGCCCGTGCCGCTGCCGACCGTGCCGAGCCTGCTGCTCTGCCTCCTCGTGGCGCTGCTCGCGCTCAGCCGCGCGCGCGCGCACTTCGTCGATGTCTGAGACGGTGACCGCCACCGACCTCGCCGCCGCCGTCCACGACGTGCGGCAGCTCATCCTGCACGCCCCGGAGCGGCTGTGGTGGGTGCCGGGGCGGACGTGGTGGGGACTGGCCCTGGCCGGCGGCGGGGCGCGCGTGGTGGTCGCCCTCGATGGCTGCCTGGCGGTCGCGGCGCTGACCTGGCCGGGTCACATCGTCGCCGGTGGACGCTACCCGCTCGATGCGCTGGCCCGCCGCCTGGGCGAGTCCTTCACCCTGCAGCGGTTGGCAGGCACCGCGCTGTTCGCCTGCCCGCTCCCGGGCGCGCGCAGCGGCAGCGCCTGCGTGCTCATCGCCGGCGGCGAGCTGCCGTGGCTCGCAGCCGTGCCGCACCTGGAGCCGCTCACCGCCCTGCCGGGCTGGCAGGCGCCGACCGATCCGGGCGCGCTCGCCGCGCCGCCGCCGCTCCATCCGTGGGTGACGATGGCCGGCTCCCGTCCGGCGGCCGCCAGCTGCGCGGCGTTCCTGGCCGCGCTCGGCGAGCCGCCCGCCAGCCAGCTCCTACCCGCGGCGCAGCGCGCCCCGCACCTCGCTGCGCACTGGCGCTGGCAGTTCCTGCACGAGGCCGCGCGGCTGCGCCTGGCCGGCCTGCCCGTCCCGCCGTGGCTGGACGATGCGGACCACGTCGAGCGCGCGGCGCGCGCCTGGGTCGAGGCGCGCGGTGGCGCCGTGAGGGCGGAGGATCCGGCATGGACGCCATCGCCCTGATCGCCGGACTCGAGCGCCTGGCCGGCACCGTGCGCGAGGCCGAACTCGCCGAGGAGCTCGCCGGCATCGTCGCGCGCGCGCCCGCCCGCCTGGCCGGCGCGCTGGCGCGCTCGGCGCGCGAGATCCTCAGCCTGCCCTGGGGCCTGGCCCTGCCGACCGCCCCGGCGCGCGCGCTCGCTGCGGTGTGCGGCTGCGGCGGGGCCGGCGACCTGCTCGGCGCGATGCTCGGGCAGGGCCTGGCCGCCGGCGTGGTGCAGCCGGGCGCACCCGCTGGCTGGTGGGTGCCGGCGTGGCTCGCCGACGAGGCCGAGCGGCGCGCCGGGACCGCGCTGTCCGGCGGCGCCCGCCGCTGGATCATCGCAGCGCGCTGGCCGGTGCCGGTCGAGCAGGTGCTGGTGCGGCCGCTGGCCCTGGACGAGGCCCTGCGCCAGCGCCTGCTGCTGCAACTCCCGGTGGTGCCGCCGCTGACCGTCGCCGGTGCGCAGCTCCCGGACGCGTGGTTCGCCGCTCCGGCACCCCGCGCTCCCACGCCCGAGGCCGCGGACCTGTTCGCGCTGGACGGTCGCCTGGGCATGCGCGCGCTGCTCGCGGGCGGCGACCTCGCCGGCGTCGTGCCGCCGCTCGCGGTACTCGCCCAGCGGCAGGCGGCGCGGCTGCGCGCGCAGCGCCGGCCGTGGGACGGCACCCTCGGGCGCGGCGCGCAGCTCGCGACCTCCGGCACGGGCGTCGTGCTGCTGCCCGGCTGGCTGGCGCTGGTGCTCGAGGACCACGGCTGCGCCTGCCCGGGGGCGCCGCCGACGCTGCTCACCGCGGTCGAGTCCGCGCTGGTGCGGCGCTGCGGCGGAGCGGTGCTGGAGGGCACCGGCACCATCCTGCACCGCCTGCCCGACGCCGCGGGCCGGCAGCTGCGCGCGCACCCGCTCGACTGGCGCGCGGTGCCGGTGTGCGCGTGACGCGAGGGACCGGGGTGCGCGCCGCCGCCCGGTGGGCCGCGTGAGCGCGCCCGCCGACCCGGCCGCGCTGTCCGCGGGCGCGACCGCCGCCCTGGTCGAGCGCACCCTGCTCGCCGCGGCGCTGCCGGGCGCGCGCACCGCCGCGCACTTCGGGCGCCTCGCCGCGGTCCAGGCGGGCGAGCGGTCCGCGTGGCCCGCGGCGGCCCGCGCGCTGTGGGCGGACGAGGGCGTGCGCAACGAGTGCGATCGCCAGCCGGGCCTGCGCGCGCGGCTCTGCGCCGACGGGGTCGGCGGCGTCCTGGAAGGCCTCACCGACCTGCTCGCCCGCCGCGCGGCCGGTGGCGATGGCGGGCTGTTCGGCCTCCAGGACGGGGTGCTGTGGATCGCGGACCCCGCCTTCCGCGAACTCGCCTACCACCTCGAACTCAACGCCTGGGGCTGCGCTCCCGGCTTCGCCGCGGAGCCGCTGCTCGCCGACCTGCTCGCCGCGCCCGCAGGCGCCGCTGAGCTGTGGCGGCGCTGGCTCGCCTGGGCGGGCGGCGGGGCGCCCGCGCGTGGCTTCGTCTGCCACCCCGCGCTGGTCGGATCCCTGCCCGCCTCGGGCCTGCCGGCCCACGCCCCGCGCCTCGGCGCCGTGGTGGCGGCGGTGCGCGCGGCGTCGCCGCGCGCACCGCTGCTCGCGATCGGACCCCGTCCGGCGCTGCTGCCGTGGACGCCACGGGTGCTGCCCACCGTGGACGAGTGGCTGCGCACCGCCGCAGCGCACGCGGAGCGCGCCGCGCTGCGCGCGCTCGCCACGCCCGGCGGCCTGCGCCGCGCCCTGGCGCGCGATCCGCTCGCCGCGCTCACCGGCTGGCTGGCCCTCACCGGCGCGGCCGCCCCTGGCGCGGCGCTGGTGCGGGGGCTGCTGGCCACCCTCGCCACCCTGGCGCCGCTCGCCGCGCCCGCTGAGGCGCAGGCGGCGACCATCGCGATGCCCGCGCCGGCGCGCCTCCCGCCACTGCGCCTCGCGCGCCTGGGCGCCCGGCTGCTGGTCGAGGCCGACGGGCTCGCCGGCCTGGTCACCTGGCTCGGCCTGTTCCCGACCGCCTACCGCCCGGCCGCGGGCTTCTGGTGCTGGCCGTTCGCGACCCTCGCCGCGTGCGGCTGGGCGGTCCTCGCGCAGGCCGGCCACTGGCAGCCGGTCGGGCTCGCCGGCGGCACCGCGCTGCCCGCGGCGCCAGCGGGTTGGATCGCCTTCGCTTTGGACGACCTCACGGCGGCGAGCTGCGCGCACCTGCCCGAGACGGCCGCGGAGTGCGTGCCCTTTTCCCCCCGAGCCATCATGCGCGATGAGCATCCTCGCCCCCTGGTCCGGGCCGGAGTGACGCTGGCGGACCGGACGGGAAACCGCCGCTCCTCTAATGGAGCGCCGGCGCGGCCGCGGCCACGCGCAGCATCTTGAACGCGATGTGCCGCGCGAAGGCCGGCGCGTGCAGGTGGAGGTCGCCACCCGGGTGCTCGATGCGCTGGGCGGTGACCATCCCGCCGCGGTCCGCGTCCCACCACTCGACCGTGATGCTGCCCGGCGAGATGGCGCCGTTCACCACCACCTCGGCGGCGGGGTGGCGCGCCTCGCCCAGGCCGTTGCCGCCCCAGGCGGAATCGAGCACGTAGCCGAGCAGGCGGCCCGGCCGCACCCAGCCGCGCGCCCACAGCGTGCCGGCGGCGCTGGTCGCGGCGAGCGCGATGCTGCGCCCATCGCCGCGCGGGTCCTCGCCCGCGATGAACGAGGCTGAGCGCGCGGTACGGCGCGAACGCGTCCTGCTGGTCCAGCCACTCGAACCACCAGATCATCGGGCTGCCCGCCTGGCCGCTGACCAGGCCCGCCCACGGCGCGCTGGCGTGCTCGGCGGCGAGCTGCTCGGCCGGGCAGGCGTCCCAGTTGCCGCCGAACTCGGTGGTCAGCACCGGCCGGCCGTACTGGCCGAGGCCGCGGTACGGGTCCAGCACGCTCGCCTGCACCAGGTCGGCGAGCAGGCGTTCCTCGCCGTGGTAGGCGTCGATGCACAGGTAGTCGAGCCCGGCCTGCGCCATGATCACGCGATCCGGCACGTGGTAGTCGCCGCTCCAGTGCGTGGTCACGCCGTGGTGGTAGGTGTCGAGCTCGTGCCAGCGGCTCACCGCCTGCGCGTGCCAGTCGCGCAGCGCGCCGGGCCGGCCGGCGGTGAGGTTGACCTCCGACCACAATTTCCAGCCGAGGATCGCCGGATGATCGGCGTAGCGCGCCACCAGGTAGCGGCGCAGGCGTTCCTGCGCGGCGAGCGCGGCGGGATCCGTGAACAGCTGCCAGGGCTCGATCAGCGGCCCGCCCTGGGTGCGGTTGGCGGGGTTGCCCGGCCACTCCGGGTCGTTGTTCACCGTCGCCTGGCCGTGGTTGTTGATCACCAGGTTGACGCGGATGCCGAGTTCGGAGCAGCGGTCGAGGATGCGGTCGAGGCGCGCGGCGTTGCCCTGGTTGTAGCGGCCCAGGCCGTAGAAGCCCTGCCAGTCGGCGCGCCACTCCAGCGCCAGGTTCCACGAGCTCATCCAGATCTCGACCGCGTTCACGCCGTTCGCCGCCAGCCGCGTCAGGTAGGCGTCGTAGGCGGCGGTGCCGCGGTCGGGCGTCAGGCGCGTGTGCAGGCGCTCGCGCCCGCGCGTGTCGTTGACCGAGCGCAGGTTGGGGCCCAGCGCCCACCACCACGCGCCGCCCACCGACCAGAAGCGCGGGTCCTTGGCGTCGGTGCGCACGTAGCCGTCCCACGGCGCCCCGCCGACCACCAGCGGCGGCAGCGCGGTGCGCAGCTCCTTGCCATCCGCCCACTGCGCGAGCAGCGCCAGCCGGTGCGCGCCGGGCTGGCGCGGACGGAAGCGCACGCGGAACTCGCCGGGCCCGGCGATCGCCGCCAGCTCGCGGTCGCCGCGGTCGCTGAGGCGCACCGGCTCGTACCAGAAGCCCGGCACGCGCGCCTCCTTGCCGTCCGGCGTGGTCACCAGCAGGTCGATGCGGAACTGCGCGGGATCATCGGGATTCGCGGGGAACGGCTGGGGTCGCAGGCCGAGCGACCAGCGCACCCCGGTGGTCGCCGCGCAGCCACCCGCGCCCTGGCCGTCGAGGTGCAGATCGAGGAGGCGTCCCGGTGGCGCTGGGGCGGTGGACGCGGGCGTGCTCGTGGCGAGCGCACCCGTGGGATGGATGGCCGCCGGCGCCGTGCGCGGCGCGAACGCCGCGCCGGTCACGATCAGGTGCGCGCGGCTGCCGCTCGCCGACCAGAAGAACAACCCGCCGCGGCGCATGGTCGAGGCCGCGGCCGGGTTCCACCCCGCCGGCCACGGTTCGCCGCGCAGCTCCGCCGCGGCGGAGATCGGGATGCGCAGGGTGTGCTCTCCCGGCCCGAGCGTACCGGCCCGCGCGATCTGGAACCAGCGCCCGTGCTGATCGTTGACGTAGGCGCCGACGCCGAGGTCGCCCGGCGCGTCCGCCGGCACGGTCACCACCGCCTCGATCGCCGCCTGGTCCGCCGCCAGCGGCTGCAGTTGCGGCACCAGCGTGGTGAGCGGCGCGCGCAGGTCGACCTCGACGGCGCCCAGCGCTGCGGCGAGCTGCGCGAGGGCGAGGATGATCAGACGGGCAAGGGGGGACATCGTGGTCGAGGGAGGATAGCCTGGTGGGTGGGGGCGCCAGGAGGAGCGGGGGGACGAGGTGGGACGCTGGGCGGGGATGGCGCTGACAGCGCTCTTGACTTTATCAGTTATCGAATGATAACATATTGCAGGAGCCACCCATGATCGTCCTGCTCGCCATCCTGCGCATCGCTGTCCGCGTCGTGCTCTGCCTGCTGCTCGCCGATTTCCTGGCGGGCGCGGTCCATTGGCTGGAGGACAGCTACGGGCAGGTCGACTGGCCCCTGGTGGGCAGGACGGTGATCGCCCCCAACCTGCTCCACCACGCGGAGCCGCGCGCCTTCCTGGTCAACACCTGGTGGCGCAGCGCCGACTACCAGGTGATCGTCGCGGGGATGGCGCTCGGCGGCGCGGCCCTGCTCGGCTGGTTCACCTGGGAGCTGGTCGTGGTCCTCGGCGTCGCCGCCAACGCCAACGAGGTGCACAAGTGGTCGCACCGCACGCGCGCCGAGAACGGTCGGGTGATCTCGCTGCTGCAGGACTGCAAGCTCGTCCAGAGCCGCGCCCACCACGGCCGCCACCACGGCGGCGACCGCAACACCCACTACTGCTCGGTGACGCCGTGGCTCAACCCGGTGCTGGAGCGCGTGCGCTTCTGGCGCGCCGCGGAGTGGCTGATCGCGCGCGTCACCGGCGCCACGCCGCGCCTGGATCCGGTGGTGGTGGCCCGCCGCGCGCGTGGCTGCGGTGCGCCGAACGCGCAGTGCGCGGGACGTGCATCCCGTGCCGGACGCCGGTCGCGAGCGACTCGACCCGCTGCTGAACCGTGCGCGGCATGGCCAGTTCGCCAGGAGCCGTGGCAGCGCCTCGGCCGGCAGCGGGCACGCGGACCGGGGTCCGGACGCGCGCGGCGCGACTCGGATGATCCAGGGCGCGGTCGCTCCCTGAGCCGCGCCGAGTTCACCGCGCTGCTGCGCACGGCCGCGGCGCGGGAGGAGGTGCGAAGTGTGAGGAGGGGAGCGCGGGAGGAACCGGATCTCGCGGTGGCAGCGGGGTGCCGGTGCGGGACGGAGGCGGCGGTCGGGTCGCTGCAGGGGCCCGCGGAGGGCCTCAGGGGCGGGCCTCCGGCTGAATGGTCCTGCGGCCGGTCCTCCTGGGCGACGCCGACCGCGTTCGGATCGCCACCGGGTTCCCCGTTGTCACCAAACCGCGTGGGCGCAGCATCCACGCCGGAGGTCGCGGATGCTCTCGATGACCGGGTTCGGCGCCGGCGCGGCCAACGATGCGCGCGGGCGATGAGCGTGCAGATCGCGTCGGTGAACCACCGCGGCTGCCAGGTGCAGGTGCGCGGCGACCTGCGCGACCTCGCGCTCGACGAGCTGGTGCGCGCCGAGGTGCGCAGCGCGCTGCAGCGCGGCAGCATCACCGTGCAGGTGCACTTCCACCCCGCGCACGGCGCGGCGCTCGGCGAGCGCGCCGCCCTGGCCGCGGCGTGGCGCGAGCTCGCCGCGCTGGCGGCGGAGCTCGGCGCGCCGCAGCCCGCGCTGGAGCAGGTCGCCGCGCTGGTCGCGACGCGCGCTCCGGCCGCGAGCGCCGCGGGCGCGGGTCTCGAGGACCTGCTCCGCCGCGCGCTCGGCCTGGCCCTGGGCGAGGTGACGGCAGCGCGGCGGCGCGAAGGGGCGGCGCTGACCACCGCCTGCCACGCCCAGGCCACCGCGCTGCGCGCCCTGCTGCCGCGCCTGCAGGGCGCCGCGGTCGCGCGCGCGGGCGCTCACCGCGACAACCTGACCACGCGGCTGCGCGAGATCCTCGCCGGCCAGGCGGTGGTCGGCGAGGACGTGCTGGTGCGCGAACTCGCCATGCACGCCGAGCGCATCGACGTCACCGAGGAGCTGGTGCGCCTCGCCGCCCACCTCGATGCGCTCGACGCGCTGCTGGCGGGCAGCGACGACCAGCTCGGGCGCAAGCTCGAGTTCCTGCTCCAGGAGGTCGGTCGCGAGATCAACACCACCGGCGCCAAGAGCAACGACCGCGCGCTCACCGCGCTGGTGTTGGAGGCGAAGGCGCTGGTCGAGCAGGTGAAGGAGCAGGCGGCGAACATCGCCTAGCGCCCTGCCCGGGGGCCCCACTGCCCATGGCGCCCACCCCCGCCGGTGCGCTGCACAGCGCGGTCGACGCGGCGACAGCGGCGCTATCGCGAGGAGGCACCGCAGCAGACGGCGGGGGCGGCCGAGGTCAGGGGCGGCGCATGCTCCGGACAGGACGCTCGCGCCTCACTCCGTCTGGTACTTGTGCGCCCCGAACTTCAGCTGGTTGCACTCGCGCGCCTTCGCCTGCAGGGTCTCGTCGTTGGGGTTCTTCTCGAGCAGCGCGCGGTAGATGCCCATGGCCTGCGCGAAGGTCTGCTCGGCCTGGTGGTAGAGGCTGTTGCGCTCCGGGGTCGCGCCCAGGGTCTGGGCCTGGGCGTAGAGCTTGTAGCCCTTCTTGTAGAGGTCCTCGGCGCCGCCGGTGTCGACGCTGGCCGAGCTGGGCGCGGCGGGCGCCTCGTCGACCGGGTCGCCGGCGGGCTGCTTCTCGAGCTTGGCCACGGCGGCGGTGTCGTTCAGCTTCTTGGCGCGCTCGATGCGCTGCTGGCGCGCGACCTCGAGCTGCGCCACGCGGCGCGCGTCGGCCTCCTGCGCGGCCTTGAGCAGTTCGCCGGTCTTCTTGTCGTAGAAGAGGCGCGCCTCCTTGCCCTTGTCGGTGTCGGCGAACTTGCGGTCGATGATGCTCATGAACTGCGCGGCCTGCTTGTCGCTGCCGTTGCGGATGTGCGCGATCATGTTCGCGTAGAGCGTGGCCGCCTTGTCCTCGCGCACCGACTTGGCCAGGAACGGGTCGCGCAGCAGCGCCTGGTCCATCAGCTCGGTGACCTTGGCGTCCAGGCGGTTGCGGAAGGCGAAGCGCCCGGCGTAGTACCAGTCCATCGCCGGGGAGTCGGGGTTGGCCTTCAGGCGGGTGATGCGCGCGTCGAGTTCGGCCTGCTTCTGCGCGACGATCGCCGGCAGGTCGGCGGCCACCACCTCGCCGAGGCTGTCGGCGGGCATGACCGTGGCCATGTAGTCCTTCTTGCCCTTGATCAGCAGGGTGACCTTGCCGGTCTTGCGCTGCGCGGCGATGTAGTCGAGGGGATCGCCTTCGACCGGGGTCTGCGAGTCCATGCTGATGATCGGCACCGCGTAGCTGGGCGTGCCGTCGCCCTTCAGCACCACCAGCTTGGGGTCGGTGTCGAAGTGGCGGCTGAGCTCGTCGCGGTCGTTCAGCTGGGTGAAGATCTTGTCGAGCGCGTCGGCGCCGTGCTCGATGTCCTTGGCGCGCACCGCGGTCTCGGGGGTGACGTCGAGCTCGGCGATCTGGCGCGCGCTGTCGACCGCGTGCTGCCACTGGAAGGCCTTGTAGCTCTTCTCGGCGCTGGCGAGGATGGTCAGCGCCTTGGCCTCGTCCTTGGCGCTGGACTTGATCGGCTGCGCCACCGGCTTGACCGGCGCGGTCTCGACCGGCGCGGTGCGCGCGGCGGTGGTCGGCGCCTGGGTGATGCGCGCCGGCAGCGGGTCCTTCTGCGCGGCCACGGTCTGCGAGCCTTCGGGGGCGGTGGGCGGCCGCGCCGGCGTCGCGCGGCGCGGTGGCCAGGCCGAGCAGGCGGCGCGGCAGGTCGGGCGCCAGCACGTAGACCGCGGCGACCGCGCCGACCGCCAGGGCGACGACCAGCCAGAAGCCACCGCCCCCGCCGCCGCTCGGGCGGCGGGTGGAACGGTTGCCGGTGGAGCGGGCGGGCTTGTCGAGCGTCGGCATGGGAAGGTCCTCGGAATCGGAAAGTTCAGCAGCTGTAATGGCGTGCGCAGGCGGGACCAGTCAGGGAAAGCCGGTCTCCCCGGGCGCCATCCCGCCGGCGGACCGGCAGCCGCTCAGCATGCCGCGGCGATGTCCGCGGGCCAGGAATTCAACTGCCAGCCGAGTTGTAGCGTCTGATACCTGTCCGCCACAGCAGGCCGGCGACGACCAGCGCCGCCAGCGCCACCACGGGCGTCAGGAATGCCATGGTCTGGCCATCATAACCACCTCGCACGATCCAACTTGCGGGGAAGAATGCGACGAAGCTGAAGGGCACCACGCAGGTGATCAGGACGCGCAGCGCGGGGTGGTAGATGCGGTTCGGCCAGCGTCCGAACTCCATCAGGTTGTAGACCGGGGGGACCATGCCGACGCGGTCTTCGAACCAGAAGCCGGTGGCGGCGAAGGCCATGAAGACCGCGACCACCACGCCGAAGGAGGAGATCAGCAGCAGGACGAGCAGGGCGAGGTGGCCGGGACTGCTGTCGAAATGGGGCAGGTTGGCCACCGCCACCGCCATGGTGACCAGGCCCAGCACCACGCCGGAGAGGTCCTCGACGGCGATGCGGTCGAAGCAGATCTGCAGGAAGGACGGGTACGGCCGCAGCAGGACGCGGTCGAGGTTGCCCTGGATGATGTAGGCGCTCGACAGGGTGTAGAGGTTGCTGCAGAAGCAGTGGAAGAGCGAGATCGGCACCAGGCTGAAGCCGAGCACGAAGAACAGCTCGGCGCGCGTCCAGCCGGCGACCTCGCTGGTCTTGCTCAGGTAGACCTGCAGCATCGCCAGCGCCACCAGCCCGCGCATCAGCTCGTCCAGCCCGGCCAGCAGCAGGTCGCCACGGTACGCCAGGCGGCGCTTGATCACCGTCATGACCAGCAGCCAGGCGATGCGGAGGGTGCGGGCCATGGGTGGGGGAGTCTCCTGGGCGGGTTCCGGGGGCCAAGGGGGAGGCGCTCGGCGCTACACGAGGCGCGAGGGGGCGAGGCGCGAGGCGCGAGGCAGTGTATCGGAGGGGGCCGGGATGCCGAGGCTCTGGCTGTAATAGGCGGGGAGCCATATCAATAAGATGGAAGGCCCAGTCCCGGCGCCTCGTCCTTGCCTCGTGCCTTCGTGCTCTCGCCCCCGGAAGCGAGCGTGCTTCCCGAAACCGGTGTATAACGTTTGCGGATCCCCCCGCCCGGAAGCCCCCATGCCCCACCTCCTGCTCATCCTGGTGCTCTGCAGCGACCCCAACGGCGGCGAGGCGGCCAAGGCCGTCGGGGAGGAGCTCGCGCGCCTGGGCGGCAGCCAGGTCCAGGTGGTGATCGGGGCCGACGCCATCGCCCAGTTGACCAAGCGCGGCGTCACCGAGAGCGATCTGGTGGTCTCGCCGGCCATCCCGCGCCACCTCACCGCCGAGGATCGCGACCTGGTGCTGATCCGCCTCGAGAAGCGCGTCGCCGCCGGCGATGGCGTGCTCGAGAGCCGGGTGTGGTCCCTGGGCGAGCTCGACAGCCACGTGGCCATCGCCGGCAACGGCGGGGACCCGGTGGCGAGCGCGGTCAGCGGCATCCTGCAGGTCATCGGCCCGCGCCTGCCGACCACGCCCGGCGAAGCGGTCAGCAGCGAGGACGGCCGCCTCGCCCAGTTCGCCGCCGACCGCGACTGGCACCAGCTCGTCGACCTGCTCGTCCCGCTCGCCACCAAGGCGCCGCGCCAGTGGTACTACCAGGTCCTCGGGCAGGTGCGCCTCGGTCGGCGCGACGACGCGGCCAAGAGCCTCGCCGCCTTCTCACCAGGCCCACCCCAACCACTTCCTGATCAAGGCCGCCGAGGCACTGCTGCCCGAGGCCCACGCCCAGGTCGAAGCGACGCCGGGCGCGCCCGCCGCCGCCCCCCCGGCCCCGGCCCCCGGCGACGACGCCAACAGCCTGCGCGACGCGCCCGCGGCGAAGGACGACGGCGGGAACACGCTCAAGTAGCAAGCGCGCTCGCACTGGCAGCGACGGGTTTTGCCGCAGAGACGCAGAGTTCCGGAGAGGGCCGCAGAGAAGAGCGCTCCGAGGGGTCGCATCGCGACCTGCGCGCCACTTCGCTTCTGCCCTCCCATCCGGATCGGCTGTCCTCTGCGGCCCTCTCCGGAACTCTGCGCCTCTGCGGCGATCACCGTCCGCCAACGGTGCTGACGAGTTCGGCGGTGAACGCCGTCACCGCGCGCGGCGGCGTGCGGTCGGCCGGGGTCAGGGCGACCACGTCGCGGACCGGGCGTGGGCGCGGTCAGGCGCACGGCGCGCAGGTCGCGCTCGTGGGCGCCCAGGTAGCCGGCGGGCAGGATGGTCAGGCCAAGGCCGGCGCGCACGGTCTCGCGCAGCGCCTCGCCGGACTCCAGCGCCAGCACCGCGCGCGGCGCGAAGCCGGCCTTGCGGCAGGCGGCGTGGATCACCGAGCCGGTGTAGGTCGCGGGCGGCACCAGCACCATGGGCTCGGCGGCGAGCGCGGCGAGCGGCACGCTGGCGCGCGCGGCGAGCGCGTGGTCGCGGCGCACGATCGCCACGAACTCCTCGCGCAGCAGGGTGCGCGCCTGCAGGCCGGCGAGCGCCGTCGCCGGAACGCCGGCGGCGATGCCGAGGTCGGCGTGGCCGTGACCGGCCTTTCGCATTGCCTGGGGCCGGAAGATCATGCAGGAGACTGTGAGTATTAACACTTGCGGTCGCAACCGCCGAACAAATGATTCTCGGCATGGCTCAAGCAGGCAGCGGCGTCGTCGACGCCCATCTCCACCTCTGGGACCCGCGTCTGCACCGCCATGCGTGGCTGGCCGAGCACCCGCAGCTCGACCGGCCGTTCCTGCCGACGGATCATCGAGTGGCCTCCCAGGGCGTGCCTGCTCGACGGCATGGTCTTCGTCCAGGCGGATTGCGCGCCCGGCCAGGAGCTCGATGAGGCGCGCTGGGTCGCCGGTCTGGCCGCCAGCGAGCCGCGCCTCTTCGCCATCGTCGCCGCCGCGCCGCTCGAGCGCGGCGAGGGGGTCGCTGCGCACCTCGCCGCGCTCGCCCGCCTGCCCCTGGTGCGCGGCGTGCGGCGCCTGCTCCAGGACGAGCGCGAGCCGGGCTTCTGCCTGCGCCCCGGCTTCCTGCGCGGCATCGAGCTGCTCGCCGGGCACGGCTTCAGCTTCGACATCTGCATCCGCCACTGGCAGCTCGCCGACGCGGTGACCCTGGCCGAGCGCGCGCCGCAGGTGCGCTTCGTGCTCGACCACCTCGGCAAGCCCGACATCCGCGCCGGACTGCTCGACCCGTGGCGCGCCCAGCTGCGCGCCTTCGCCCAGCTGCCCAACACCTGGTGCAAGCTCAGCGGCCTGGTCACCGAGGCCGACCACCGCGCTTGGCGGCCGCAGCAGATCGCGCCCTACCTCGACCACGCCCTGGCCTGCTTCGCGCCCGAGCGCCTGATGTTCGGCAGCGACTGGCCGGTGGTGCTCGAGGCCTCGACGTGGGCGCGCTGGTACGAGCTCGTCGACGGCGCGCTCGCCGGGCTGCCGGCTGCGGTGCGCGCCGGCATCCTCGGCGGCAACGCGCGCGCGTTCTACCGCCGCGCGCCCGCCGGCCTCGAGCCGGTGGAGAGCGTCGCCCGTTAGAGTCCCAGGCGCGAGCGCAGCAGCTCGCGCTCGTAGCCCAGCTCCTTGGGCATGCGCGCGCCGAGCAGGGTGAAGAGCTCCTCCTGCATGGCCAGCTCGCGCTCCCACTCCGCGTGGTCGATGCGCTGCGCCTGGTCGAGGCGCTCGTGCGGGTAGTCCTCCAGGCCGGCGAGGTCGATCTCCTGCGGGCCGGGCAGCCAGCCGAGCGCGGTCTCCTCGCCGATGGCGCGGCCGTGGCAGCGGTCGACGATCCACTTGAGCACGCGCATGTTCTCGCCGAAGCCCGGCCAGAGGAACTTGCCCGCCGCGTCCTTGCGGAACCAGTTGACGTGGAAGATGCGCGGCGGGTGCGCGAGCTTCTTGCCGACGTCCAGCCAGTGGCCGAAGTAGTCGCCCATGTTGTAGCCGCAGAACGGCAGCATCGCCATCGGGTCGCGGCGCACCTGGCCGACGGTGCCGGCGGCGGCGGCGGTCGTCTCGCTGCCCATCGTCGCGCCCAGGTAGACGCCGTGCGCCCAGTTGAAGGCCTGCATCACCAGCGGGAAGGTGCTGGCGCGCCGGCCGCCGAAGATGATCGCGCTGATCGGCACGCCCTGCGGGTCGTCGACCTCGCTGGCCAGGCCCGGGTTGTTCGCCATCGGCGCGGAGAAGCGGCTGTTGGGGTGCGCGGCCTTGGTGGCGCTGCCGGGCGTCCACGGCTGGCCCTGCCAGTCGGTCAGCGCGGCGGGCGGCGCCGCCCTTGCCTTCCCACCACACGTCGCCGTCCGCGGTCAGCGCGACGTTGGTGTAGATGGTGTCCTTGGCGATGGTCGCCATCGCGTTGGGGTTGGTGGCGGCGCTCGTGCCGGGCGCGACGCCGAAGTAGCCGGCCTCGGGGTTGATGGCGTAGAGCCGGCCGTCCGCGCCCGGCTTGCATCCACGCGATGTCGTCGCCGACCGTCCAGATCTTCCAGCCCTGCGAACGCGCGCGGGCGGGATCAGCATGGCGAAGTTGGTCTTGCCGCAGGCGCTGGGGAAGGCGGCGGCGACGTAGGTCTTCTCGCCGCTCGGGCGACTCCACGCCCATGATCAGCATGTGCTCGGCCAGCCAGCCCTCGCGGTTGCCCAGCCACGAGCCCAGGCGCAGGGCCAGGCACTTCTTGCCCAGCAGCACGTTGCCGCCGTAGTTCGAGTCGGTCGAGATGATGGCGTTGTCCTGCGGGAAGTGCGCGATGAAGCGCTCCGCCGGGTCGGTGGCGAGGGTGCAGTGCAGGCCGCGCGTGAACGCGCCGGTGTCGCCGAGCTCCTTCCACGCGACGGCGCCCATGCGCGTCATGATGCGCATGCTCAGCACCACGTAGATGGAGTCGGTCAGCTCGATGCCGACCTTGGTCAGCGGCGCCGCCCGGCGGCCCCATCAGGTAGGGCACGACGTACATGGTGCGCCCGCGCATGCCGCCCGCGCACAGCGCGCGCAGCTTGGCGTACATCGCCGCCGGTTCCTGCCAGTTGTTGGTCGGGCCCGCCTCGGCGCGGGTCGGCGTGCAGATGAAGGTGCGGTCCTCGACGCGCGCCACGTCGTTGGGGTTGGAGCGGTGGTAGTAGCACCCGGGCAGGCGCTCCTGGTCGAGCGGCAGGAGCACGCCGGCGGCGACCGCCTGCGCGGTGAGGCGGGTCTTCTCGGCTTCGGAGCCGTCGCACCAGACCACCTGGGCGGGCGTGCACAGCGCGACCGTCTCGGCGATCCACTTGAGCGCTTCGGCGTGGCGCGTGGCGGTGACCTTCGGCAAAGCTGCGGGCGTCGGTTCCATGGCGATTACCCCTGGGAGAGGGTGGGGTCCGGCCGGTCCCACGTCAATGATCCGCGGAACGGCAGTTTTTGCAGCTTGACGGATGGCGCTGGTGGCGGAGGCGTTGCAGCGATCGGGGTTGCCGAAGGAGGGGCGCCGGACGCCTACGGCCTCCCCGCGCCCTTCACGATCTCCAGCGCCTTGTCCGCTTCGCCGTCGCCCACCGCTTCGATGAGCTGCACGCCGAGGCCCTCCTCGGCGCTCAGGTGCACGTGCGCGGGCGCGAGCGTGGCGGCCCAGGCGGCGCGCACCTGCGCCCACAGCGGGGCCTCCTTCTTCCAGGTCTCCTCGCCCGGCGACCAGTCGAAGCCGGTGAGGCGCTGGTAGCGCTCGATGCCGATCTCGCTGGCGATCCAGCCCTGCGGGCCGGGCGCGCCGGCGGCGGTGAGGGTGAGCTTGCGGTTGTCCTGCCACAGCACCCAGCCGTCGGGGGTGATGGTGATGCGGTGGCTGCCGTCGACCGCCTGGTAGTCCTTGCGCACGCCCTTCTCGCGGCGCGGCAGCGGCCGCCAGGTGCGGTCGGAGTTCCACTCGCTGAGCGTGCCCTCGTGCCGCCAGCGCCCGATGGTCGCGTAGCGCGGTTCGTCGCCGACGCCGGAGACGGTCTGCGTCCAGCAGCCCGCGACCTCCCCGGGGGCGAGGTGCTCGTGCTCCCAGGTGGCGAAGCCGCGGTAGCGCAGCAGGTCGCCGTCCTGCCAGGTCCACACCTGGCGCCAGTGCTTGACCACGCCGGCCTCGCCGCCGGCCGCGAAGCGCATCACCAGCTGGTGCTGGAGGACGATGCGCGCCGGCGCGTCCTCGATGATGAAGACGCGCTCGGTGGCCCAGCTGTGGTAGGGGGCCGAGAGCAGGTAGCCGGGGTGGTGGTGGTACTTGTCGCTCGACGAGAACCAGGAGGCCGTGCCGTTCGCGAAGCTGCCGTTGCGGACGAGGTCGATGCCGTCCGGTCCGATCATCGACAGGCTGCGCACCTCGAGCACGCTCGGCGTGCCGGACGCGATCGCCAGCACGACCGGTCGCGGCGCGAGCCACGACGACGACCCGAGGCCGCCGCTGACGAGCGGGAACGTCAGGGTCTGCCAGCCATCGAGGCCGGCCGCGATCTTCGGTTCGGCGGCTGCGCAGCCGGTCGGATAGAGCAGCTGGCGTTCGCACAGTTCGACGTGCACGCTGCCGGCCGCTGCCGAACGCGCCTTGAGCGTCACGGTGTACGCGGTGCCGGGCCGGACCGCGACGCGCTGCGAGAAGCGGAAGAGCTCGCCGAAGCCGAGATAGCGCATCTTGGGCGCGGTGAGTCCGACGAAGGTCTCGCCGTGGCGCGTGCCGAGGTGATAGCCACCCGGCGTCTCCGGATCGGTCGACTCCAGCACCGACGTCGCCGGGAAGCGGCCGAGACCCTTGCCGAACAGCCAGGCATCGATGCTGCGCAGACGACCGATGCCTTCGGTCCAGTGCGACTTGCGCAGGTCGAGGTCGCTGCCGGTCGTCGAGAAGCGGCCGCTCATGTACGCGCCGGCCGTGAAGACCGCGACGGCGCCCATCACCAGCGCGGCGAAGGCCACGGCGGCGAGCTGCTGCTGCGGGCTCGCCGGCCACACCGGTCGGGCGGTCAGCGACAACGCGAACGACAGCAGCACCCACGCCACCACGACCAGCGTGGTGTCGAGGAACGCGTTGCTGCCGCCCCAGTGGCGCGCGACCAGCGTCGCCTCGATCGCGAGCCACGAGCCACGCGCCGAGCGCGAGCATTGTGCTGCGCGGGGTCGGGCCGCGGTTCGCCTGCAGCGTCGCGGCGACCGCCGCGGCGAAGGCGAGCGCATAGACCAGGTACGGACCCTTCGGCACGACGCTGCCGACGGCGAACCCGATGCCGCCCAGCACCACCGACACGACGACGGCGGCGAGCCACGCACCCGGTCCCGCGCGCCGGATCGCCGGCTCGGCGGCGATCACGACGGCGAGCACGCCGAGCACCGCGATGACCGCGCGATAGCCACCGGCGCGAAAGGCGAAGAACGCGCCGACCGCGACCAGCATCGCGAAGACCAGCGCCTTCGCCAGCAGCGCCCACATGGCGCCGCGATCGCCGCGCGCGCCCTGCCGCGCCACCAGGACCGCCAGCAACAGGACCGACACCGGGATCGCGGCATACACGCCGCGCGAGAACGTCACCAGGCAGCAGTAGCCGGCGAGCACCAGCACGCCGCACGCGGCGAGGAACCGGCCGTTGTTCGCGAGGTCGGCGAGCGCGTGCCCGGGCCGGTCGGAGCCGGCGTCGATCCCGCCTCGGCGGACGGCTTCACGGACCGCGAACGGAATCGTCAGCGCGAGGAAGCCGTCGAGTGCCGCGCCACCCACGTGCATCTCCCAGAACGCGCCCGTGACGCGATAGTCGTCGGAGAAGTCGAGCAGTCCGGTGAACGCCACCCGTTCCTGCAGCACGGCCACACAGCCCAGACCGAGCGCCACCGTCATGCCGAGGCCGATGCGGTCCAGTCCACCGGGCTTGCGGACCTCGTCGATCACCAGCGGAGTCAGCAGGACCGCCCAGACGAAGCTCTTGTAGATGCGCAGGCTGTTGAGCGCGTCGTCGTAGCCCTGGAACCAGTCGAAGCGCCATCCGCCGGCCGCGTCGACGCCACGCACCAGCGAGATCGTCAGCGACACGGCGAACGCCGCGACCAGCGCCATCGCGAAGATCGACAGCGCGGGCCGATCGCGCCGGCTCGCACCGTCCACGGACCCGGGGCCGCGCCAGGCCCAGGCCGCGAAGCCGCCGGCACTGCTCGCGAGCACCAGCAGGTCGGTCTCCTCGAACGTCAGCCAGCCGGTCAGCGGTGCGAAGCCGAGGACCGGCAGCAGGGCGAGCATCGCCGGCAGCGCGTCCGCGAAGCGCGCGAAGGCGAAGGCCATCCACGCGACGAACAGCAGCGGCACCAGCCAGTGCGCGAGCGGATAGGGAATCGGATAGGCGTCGGCGATGACGAGCCCGGTCGCCGTCGACGCGAGCGCGACGACGCCGCTGGTGACGCGCAGCGCGAGCGACGGGTGCGACGACGCGTCGGTCCGGCGTGTCGGGCGCAGCGGAGGAACGCGGTCACGTGGCAGGTCCGGTCTGAGGGCGGCCATGGACGGCTCGGGCGGGAAAGGTGGGCGGCGATCGCGATGATGCACGATGCCCCGGTCCGGGCGCGGGCGTCGCCCATGAAAAAGCCCGGCAGAGCCGGGCCGGGTGTCGCGAGAAAGAACCGGTCGTCGCGCGACCGGTGCCGGCTCAGGCCTTGCGGCGGCGGCGAACGGCAGCGCCGACCATCGCCATCAGGCCGATGCCGAACAGCGCGATCGATTCCGGTTCCGGGACCGCCGCGGCGCCGGGGACGGCTTCGAGGTTGACGGTGCCCACCTCACCGGTGACTCAGCGTGATCGTCAGGCCGTCGACCAGTCCGAGGGAAACCGGCGGACCAGGCCGACCCGGTCTGCAGGCTGAACAGGTTGATGAGCTCGTTCCGGTAGTCGACGGTGGTGTTCGACGCGCTTCCCGTGTACGGCCCGCCTTTGAAGCTTCACCAGCGACGGATCGTTGTTCGTGCCCTGGAGATCAGCCGTCGCGTGCCGAGTCGTAGAATCGACATCGGGTTCGGGGCCATCGGTCATCCACTGGTGCCACGTGTTGGCGGGGTTCCGCCGAGGCCGGCGTGTTGTTGTACTGGCTCGGACACGAGGCGCGTGTGATAGAACGAGCCCGTATTGCCGGTGGCCTGCAGGGCGGTGTAGAGGTAGAACGACCAGTCGACGCTGCTTGACGAGCCCGGCTTGTTGGTCCAGTAGCTGACCGACGCGATGTCGCTGAACGCGACCGCACGGCCGAACAGCGTGACCGGCTGACGTAGAGCTCGCCCTTCGTGTTGCTCGACTCCTGGAACGAGCCGCCGCCGAAGCCCGGGGCCGCGTCGTGGTGTTGCCGGCGATGGCCGAGACGCCGGGGGTGTTCGGAGTGAGATCGTTCAGTGCCCGAAGACGAGGACACGGGGAGGCCGCGCCGAAGAGCGTCGTGACAGCCAGGGCGCGGAGCGCCATCGAAATGTTCAAGGAGTTTCCTTCAGGGTAAGTGCACTGGACTCAAACACCTTCTGCACCACACACGGTACACCCGTTGAATCGATGGAAGTGCATCGCGCGCCACGCCAAGTCCGAGCACGTAAAGAGCATCGACAGAAAGGCCCTGCACGATGTCGGTGCTTGCGGTGGCGCCCCGCGACCCGGCCTTTGCTAAGCTGGCCGCCGGACCACACCGGAGGACCCGCACCATGCTTCAACGCGTCGACCAGCGCCTGGCGCTGAAGGATCCCGAGTTGCTACGCGCCGCGGCTACATCGACGGCACCTGGATCGCCGGCCGACGGGACGCGATGTTCCCGTCGACGACCCGGCGACCGGCACACGCATCGCGGAAGTCGCGAACCTCGGCGCCGCCGAGGCCGAGCGGGCGATCGCCGCCGCCGCGCGCCGCGTTTCCCGCCGTGGGCGCGCGCGGACCGGCAAGGACCGCGCCGCCGTGATGCGCCGCTGGTTCGACCTGATGATCGCGAACCAGGACGATCTCGCGCTGCTGATGACCGCCGAGCAGGGCAAGCCGCTCGCCGAAGCGAAAGGCGAGATCGCCTACGCCGCGTCGTTCATCGAGTGGTTCGCCGAGGAAGGCGAAGCGCGTCTACGGCGACGACGTCGCGTCGCCCGCCGCCGACAAGCGCATCGTCGTGATGCAGGCAGCCGATCGGCGTCTGCGCCGCGATCACGCCGTGGAATTTCCCGTCGGCGATGATCACGCGCAAGGTCGGCGCCGGCGCTCGCGGCCGGCTGCACGATCGTCGTCAAGCCCGCCGAGCAGACGCCGCTGTCCGCGCTCGCGCTCGCCGAGCTCGCGCGATCGCGCCGGCTTCCGCCGGGCGTGTTCAACGTCGTCACCGGCGACGCGAACGGTCGATCGGTCGGCGAGCTGACGCGCGAATCCGATCGTGCGCAAGCTGTCGTTCACCGGCTCGACCGAGGTCGGCAAGCTGCTGATGGCGCAGTGCGCGCCGACGATCAAGAAGCTCTCGCTCGAACTCGGCGGCAACGCGCCGTTCATCGTGTTCGACGACGCCGACCTCGACGCCGCGGTCGAAGGCGCGATCGCGTCGAAGTACCGCAACGCCGGCCAAACCTGCGTGTGCGCGAACCGCTTCTACGTGCAGGACGGCGTCTACGACGCGTTCGCCGACAAGCTCGCGCGAAGCGCGCGGCAGCTGCAGGTCGGCGACGGCATCGAGAGCGGGCGTGACGCAGGGCCGCTGATCGACGATGCGGCGCTCGCGAAGGTCGAGGAGCACATCGCCGACGCCGTCGCGCAAGGGCGCGCAGCGTCGCTGACCGGCGGCAAGCGCCACGCGCTGCGGCGGCACGTTCTTCGAGCCGACCGTGCTGGCCGACGTCACGGCCGACGATGCGGTCGCCCGCGAGGAGACGTTCGGGCCGGTCGCGCCGCTCTTCCGCTTCAACGACGAAGCCGAGGCGATCGCGCATGGCCAACGACACCGAGTTCGGCCTCGCCGCGTACTTCTACAGCCGCGACATCGGCGCGCATCTGGCGCGTCGCCGAGGCGCTCGAGTACGGCATCGTCGGCATCAACACCGGCCTCATCTCGAACGAGGTCGCGCCGTTCGGCGGCGTCAAGCAGTCGGGCCTCGGCCGCGAGGGCTCGAGTCACGGCATCGAGGAGTACCTCGAGATCAAGTACGTCTGCCTCGGCGGCTTCTGATGGCCTGGCTGGTCCTGGCGATCGCCGGGTTGCTCGAGGTCGGCTGGGCCATCGGCCTCAAGTACACCGAGGGCTTCACGCGGCCGCTGCCGACGACGCTCACGGTGGCCTCGATGGTCGCGAGCGTCGGCCTGCTCGGCTGGGCGTTGCGCACGCTGCCGGTCGGGACGGCCTATGCGGTGTGGACCGGCATCGGCGCGGTCGGCACGGCGCTGCTGGGGATGTGGCTGTTCGACGAGCCGCGCACGGTGGCGCGGCTGTCGTGCATCGGCCTGATCGTCGCCGGGATCGTGGGTCTGAAGCTCTTCGCCGACCACTAGTCGGCCGGCCCCGAGTGTCCCGACAGCGGGCCGTGGCGGGACAGGACGCTACGCGGCGATCGAGTGATGCATCAGCGACTGCGCGAAGTCCACGGCCCCCTTCGGCTTGTGACCGTGGGTCCACGCGAGCAGCTTCGCGGCCGACATCGGATGGGCGAAGAAGTAGCCCTGCAGTTCGTCGCAACCGAGGCTGAGCAGGATGTCGCGCTGGCTCGCCGTCTCGACCCCCTCGGCGACCACGCGCAGCCCGAGGGCATGGGCCAGCCGCACCACGCCGTCGACCACGGCTTTCGCGTCGTCGCTGGTGTCGAGATCGTTGATGAAGGTGCGATCGATCTTGAGCTGCCGCGCCGGTAGCTGTCGCAGGTAGCTGAGGCTCGAGTAGCCGGTGCCGAAGTCGTCGATCGACAGGTAGGACGCCGATCTGGCCGAGGCCGTCGAGCGTCCGCTGGGTCGCGGCGATGTCCTGCATCGCGACCGACTCGGTGATCTCGCACAGCAGGTGCGACGACTTCACGCCATGGCGCGACATCGCCGACTCGATGCGCGAGACGAGGTCGGGCTCGCGCAACTGATGGACCGACAGGTTGATCGCGACGCGCATCTGCAGGCCGTCCTTCAGCCATGCGGCCATCTGGCGACAGGCTTCCTCGATCACCCACGCTCCCAGCGCGTTGATGAAACCGAAGCGCTCGGCGATCGGGATGAACAGGCCGGGGCTGACCGTGCCGCGGGCCGGGTGATGCCGAGCGCAGCAGCGCCTCGACGCCGCAGATCAGGTGGCGCTTGCCGTCGATCTTCGGCTGGTAGTGGAGTTCGAGCTGCTTTAGCTCGATCGCCTGGCGCAGGTCGTTGATCAGGTCGAGCTGGTCGGCCGCGTCGCGATGCATGTGCGACTCGAACAGCGCATAGGTGCCGCGGCCCGCGCGCTTCGCGGCCTGCATCGCGGCGTCCGCCTGGGCGAGCAGCTTCGTCGGCTCGCCGTGATCGGGGTACACGACGACACCGACCGACACGCTGATGAGGATCTTCCGCTCGGCGACGCGGAACGGGTTCTTGACGGCCTCGATGATGCGGGTCGCGAGGGCGACGCAGTCGTTGCTCGAGTTCGCGCCTTCCATCAACGCCCGGAATTGATCGCTGCCGACGCGCGAGACGGTGTCCTCGT